>NC_019702.1:957341-1276455 GCF_000317085.1 Synechococcus sp. PCC 7502 | reverse complement strand
AAATTAAGTTTAATCTTATTGAATTTAAGTGATTGAATTTAAGTTGAATTTAATAGGAAGGGTGAAAGTGTTGATAAATTTGTTCAGCCAGTTTAGCACCGATGCCCGGAGTAGCGGCAATTTGCTCCGCCGTGGCTTGGCGCACATATTCCACAGAGTGAAACTTAGCGATTAACTGCTTTTGGCGATAATGTCCTAATCCTGGGATTTGATCAAGGTGCGATCGCTGCATTCTTTGGCTGCGTTTTTGGCGATGGAAAGTGATGGCAAAGCGGTGTGCTTCATCTCGTAATCTTCGCAATAACTGTACGCCAGGATGCTCAGCGTCAGCGTCGATCGGTTCAGATTCATTGGGTAAAAAGATTTCTTCTCGCTTTTTAGCAAGACTAATCACATTTAAGTCATTGGCTAAGCCTAG
This sequence comes from Synechococcus sp. PCC 7502, assembly GCF_000317085.1. Taxonomy (NCBI): domain Bacteria; kingdom Bacillati; phylum Cyanobacteriota; class Cyanophyceae; order Pseudanabaenales; family Pseudanabaenaceae; genus Pseudanabaenococcus; species Pseudanabaenococcus habilitatus. The sequence goes on along the minus strand of NC_019702.1, from coordinate 1,276,037 downwards.
TTCCGTAATCACTGCCATTACAGCTGAGAGTTGTCCCTTTCCGCCATCAATCATGACTAGATCGGGGAAATTCTCGCCCGTTTTGCCTTTTCTAAATCTTCTGCCAATTACCTCCGCAAGGCTGGCAAAGTCATCGGAATGCCCAGTTTTGACCTCTGGATTTTTAATGTTGTAATGGCGATAGTGCTGTTTCGCGGGCAGTCCATCCATAAAAACCACTTGACTAGCAACAGGGTCTGAACCTTGAATATGGGAAATATCATAGCCTTCAATGCGATGGGGCGGATGGGGTAAGTTGAGAATTTCGGCTAATGCTTCTAGTGCGTGATTGTTGCGATCGCTCTGTTGTTGAATCCGATTTAGTTCATACTGGGCATTGCGTTCCACCATTTCAATTAGTTCAGCTTTTTGCTGACGTTGTGGAGTAGAAATCGTGACTTTACGGTTGCGCTTTTGACTTAGCCATGCTGCCAAAATATCCACTTCGGGTAACTCTAGCTGGGTATGGATTTCTGCGGGAATTTCAATGGGATCACAACTTTGATAATGTGCCTCTAGGGTGCGTTGGAGAATCATCTCTGGAGATTCACTTTGACTATCAGCCGTAAATGCTAATCTGCCCACAAGCCGCCCCGCCCGAATTTGAAATAGTTGAATGCAGGTATGATTTTGATCCTGTGCCAAGGCGATCGCATCACGGGAGACTGTATCATCGGGTAACGAGACTTTTTGATCGGCTCCGAGGTTTTTAATCGTATTAATTTGATCCCGAATATAGCCCGCTTTTTCAAATTCTAAAGATTCAGCCAACCTATTCATTTTTTCTGTCAGGGACTCAATTAGCTCTCGGCTGCGTCCTTGGAAGATCATTGCCACCTTTTGCATGGTTTTGTGATATTCCTCTGGCGTAATTAACTGCTGACATACCCCCGGACAAAGCCCCATATTGTAATTTAGGCAAGGACGATCTTTAAATAAAGGTTTAGGTCGTTGCCTTAACGGAAACAAGCGTTTTACAATCCACAGGGTGCGGTTGAGATTATGACTATCCACATAGGGACCATAATATTTATCCTTTAGTTCACCACTGCGCCGCCGCCTTGTAATAAAAATCCGTGGGTACTGCTCCGACCATGTAATACAGACGTAGGGATACTTCTTATCATCCTTAAGCAAAACGTTATAGTAGGGCTGATGCCTTTTGATTAAATTTGCCTCTAATGCCAATGCTTCCGACTCGGTATCGGTGACAATAAACTCAATTTCATAGACCAACTGCACCATCATGGCAATGCGTGGCGATAGGTCTTTGCTATTCCGAAAATATGATCTAACTCTATTTCTGAGGCTTTTAGACTTGCCAATGTACAAAATCTGATCTTGGCGATCGCGCAATAAATATACTCCCGCTTCTTGGGGGATTTCTTTTAATCTTGACTGTAGTTGTTCGGGACTTTGAATTAGAGCGATCGACATCATACTAAATAATATATCAAGCCCCTTTGATTTTTGCTTTTAAGCAGGCAGCACTTCCAAATTAAGATTATAAGCTCGAAAATAAAGGTAGGTATTTATAGAAGACAGCCCTATGGAAACAATGCCCCTAAATTTTGGCGTATTACACTCTGATGAGGGATTAAATAGCACGGTAGCAACATTTAGTAAACCAATTTTTGAAGGAAGATTTTTCTAACAACAAATTTTAACAACTGCCAAAACTCTTGTCTCTCCTGCTGTACTTCCTTACTTCACTCTTTACCTGTTCACTGCGATAGGTCTTTTTTTTGAGTGATCTTATGTCTTTGCAAGAATCGGCACATACTGCCTGTGGTCACCGATACCCCTGTTTTCTCTGCCACTTCTTCACAATACTGCCACAGTGTCCAATCTGGATGTTTTGATACTATCTCTAAGATTGTTTCTTTATGTGCTTCTAATGGACTTTGAGCTTTGCTTCCCAAGGGCTTATGACTTAAATCTCCTGTTGCTCGGTATTGGTTTAGTAACTGTTGTACTGTTCTTGTTGCTACTTGAAATTGCTTTGCCACTTTGCGGATAGATGTGTTTCCTGCGTTGTATGTGGATACAATCTTTTCTCTTAGGTCTAATGAATAGGGTGCCATTTTTACCCTCTTTTTCTAATCTAGTCTCCTATCTTATCTTGTACTATCCTATTCCTCAATAGGCTGTGTTGTATTAGGTTCTTCTTCAGTGGAAATAGCAGGTGGGTTTGTTATGGTTGGAGTTAACTCAGTTGTGGTTTCTGATTTACGCTTTTTCCGCACTCTTCTTTTCTTAGGAGCCTTAGCAGTTTTGGTGGGACAAGTAGTTTTAGCTTTGAGTTTAACTTTTTCCGTAGGTCCTAGTCGGGCATCATCAAAAAGACGATCAAATTCTCGTTGATAGTGGGCACCGACAATGGGAGTATGAATGACCATGAGAGTCTCATCATTAGTGCGGTTAGCGGTATTTGACCAGTTATGGGAGCCAGTTATAACCACATTAGAATCAACAACACCAAATTTATGATGGAGTAAATCACCCTTGACTAAATTGGGAACGCCCACAGTATCAATCGGTTTTGCCCAAGGACGAGCATTACCATCCCGACAATCTTGGGTAGAGACATACCCCCACATATCTAGGGCGGCGGAATAGTCTCTGTAGGCAAAGCCAGGATCGATTAAAACTTTTACCTCGACATTATGATCATGGACTTCTTCAAGCAGGTTTCCTAGTTTAGGCTCAGCAAAGACAAATAGTGCCATATTTGCCGATTTTTGCGATTTGCTTAAGCTTTTACCTATTAGCCCATTACTGGTCTCTTCCCATTCAATATCGCTTTTATCGGGAGAAAATTTAACTTCAACTTGTGTATCTCCAACCATGAGCGATCGCACGGGACGATGGGGTTTTTTACTGCCAAAGAGCTTATCGTTCCACATTAATTCAAATTCTTCAGTAAACAATCGAGCAACTTCGGGATCCTCAATTCGCAGGGCATTATTTTTATTACCCGTAGTCAATGGCGCAATAAAATCACCATGAACATCACTCATCGTAAAGTTAGCTGAAGTTGTAAATACCGCTTTCTGATCAACCACAAAAAATTTATGGTGCATTAAGCCTGATCCCGTAGAACCATCAGCAGTATCGTCAATGTAACGAATTTTGGCATTTTTGAGCATGGGAATTGTATCCCTTTGGTTTATTTCATCCTGAGATAATTTGCCATCTTTATTTAAATCAGCAAAGGCAAGAAAATCAGCATATTTACCTTTTTCCCGTTCGTTAAATTTTTCCCGTTCTGCTTCTGTGAATTCGCTATAACCCCGATTGTAGGTATTTTCTATGACTAGTCGGACTTTAACCCCTGCTTTTTGGCGATCGCTCAGAGCCTCCACAATTTTAGGCAGCCTTAACTCCTGTACCGCCATGTCAATAGTCGATTTTGCGGCGTTAATATTATCGATAATCAGTTGCTCAATATCATCACCAGGGCGGGTAATTTTGCGATAGGGATCGGTATAACTATTAGATTGATTATGGTTAAAGTAAGCTTTGATATAGGGATGTTGGGGTAAAGGCGGAATCCCAGTAGCATTAGTGAGAGTGGATCGGGGCTGGAAAAATTGAATGCCCAAAAATACAAGCAACGCCAGTAAAAAACTTAAGCCAATAATCCAGTAATGTCGTTGGATAGATTTAGTCATTGCTGTTTAAGCTGTAATTTATCCTTTTTGTTGCAACATCATCATACCTGTCAAGTTTCCTGATTAATTTAAGAGCAGTTTAACTTGTGAATTTTATCCGATGAATCTGGGTTTCAAAAGTTCCATCTAGGAATAGTGAAAGTAAACGAAAGCCGGGCAATTTAAGTTCTGGGTTCTCAGCAGTTTCTAAATTTGGGTTTATAAACTGTACACAGGTAGAAGGACAACCATAGTAATTAACTTGATCTTGAATGTGATGTAGATCGTGGTGAATATGCCCAAATACAACTAATCGAACTTGATCAAACGGGGCGATCGCCTTAAAGAAATTTTCGGGAGACTGTAATCCCAAAGCATCCATTTTTTCCAGTCCAGAAGGAACAGGATGATGATGCAAAGCAATTAATGTGGGTTGATCGGAATAGGTTTGCAATTCAGATTTTAACCATTCGAGGGCTTGGGTGCCTAATTCTCCTTGGGCTGTGCATTTATCAGTAATTACAGAACTAAGTAAAATGATCCGCCATCCTCCTAGTTCTAATGATTTACGGGGATCAAAAGGTGGTTGACTAAGCGTTACTTCCAAGCGATCGATTAGGTCATGGTTGCCACCGATCCACACACTAGGAATATTTAGAGGAGTGACTAATTCAACTAACTTTTCGTATGCCGAATATTCTCCCGCATCTGCCAGATCACCTGTAAATAATAAATAATCGGGAGCTAACCGTTTAACCTCTGCTAAAACTGCTGCTAAGGAGCGATCGGTAGGAAATCCATACAAATGTGAACCAGAATACGGCACAAGATGGGTATCTGTAATTTGAGCAATGGTAAATGCCATGATTTTTGATTTAAATTAATAAACAAGTAAAAAAATAAAAAGGAGAGCATTGCCCTCCCGATTCTATTTTTCACATCCAGCCTAGAAATTAATTCTAAACACTAGAGGCAATTACCAGCCCCAGCACGCCAATAAAAATAACTAGAGCATAGAACTGAGTTTTACCGTTCTCAAAGTATTTTAAAGATTCACCTGTTAATAGCGTCACAAACCCAGCAAGGTTTACAGCCCCATCCACAACCTTGGAATCTACTTCTAAGACCTGACGGGCAAGGCGGCGGGAACCCTGCACAAATACCGCATCATAGATTTCATCGATGTACCATTTATTTTTAGAAAACAGGTATAAAGGCTGAATTGACTTAGCGATCGCCGCCGCCGAAATTTTACCTTGTAAGTACATCAAGATTGCCAAACTAATGCCGATTAAGCCAATACCAACGCTAGAACCACCCATAATCAAAAACTCTGTCATTTCCTCTTTAGGTAAAGCCTCAAAACCTTCTACCGCTTTCACAACTTCACCCGGTGCATGGATAAAAGCTTCAAAGTAATTGGCAAAGGGAGTACCAACAAGCCCGACTAAAATTGAAGGCACTGCCAATGCCATCAACGGAAAAGTCATTGATAGAGGAGATTCATGGGGTTTATGGGCATGGTGTCCAAAGTCTCCCTCCACCACAATTCCCTTAGGCGTATTCTCAGCTTTAACTTGAGCAATTAGGGCAGCATTTGTGCCTTTAAATTCCCCTTCAAAGGTACTGAAATACATCCGAAACATATAAAATGCAGTGATCCCCGCCGTGAGCCAACCAATGAACCATAGAGCTGGATTCGCAGTGAACGCTGAAGCGAGAATTTCATCCTTTGACCAAAACCCTGCAAACGGAGGTACACCCGAAATCGCTAAAGTCCCAATTAAAAAAGTGACAGAGGTAATCGGCATATACTTGCGTAAACCACCCATCAACCGCATATCTTGGGCAACAAAGGGGTTATGTCCTACCACTTCTTCCATGCCATGAATTACGGAGCCAGAGCCTAAGAACATCATTGCCTTAAAGTAAGCATGGGTCATGAGGTGAAAAATCCCTGCACTGTATGCTCCTACGCCCATTGCCATTACCATGTAGCCCAGTTGGGAAATAGTTGAGTAAGCTAATCCCTTTTTAATATCGTTTTGGGTAATAGCGATCGTTGCCCCTAAAAATGCCGTAAATGCTCCAGTCCATGCGATCGCATTCATGACAAAGGGTAAATGCTCAAATACAGGGAACATCCGTGCTACTAAAAATACCCCAGCAGCCACCATCGTCGCCGCATGAATCAGAGCGGATATTGGGGTCGGTCCTTCCATCGCATCGGGTAGCCACACATGCAGAGGAAACTGGGCTGATTTTGCCGCAGGTCCAAGAAATACTAAAATTGCCAATAGTCCTGCCAAGAAGCTACTAATAGCACCTGATTCTACTAAAGCCTTTAATTGCGCCCCAATTTCTTCAAAGCCAAAGGAACCTGTTGCCCAATATAAACCTAAAATTCCTAAAAGCAAGCCAAAGTCACCGACACGGTTAACGACAAATGCCTTTTGACAAGCATCGGCTGCCCCTTTGCGATCGTACCAAAAGCCAATTAGCAGGTAGGAACACATCCCCACTAATTCCCAGAAGATATAAATTTGGACTATGTTTGGACTGATCACTAGCCCTAGCATGGAAAAACTAAACAAGCTCAGGTAGGCATAAAATCTGGGATAGCTTGGATCATGTGCCATGTAGCCATCGGTATAAATTTGTACCAGAAAAGATACCGTAGTCACGATTACCAGCATTAGGGCGGTTAACTGGTCGATAATGATGCCCATACTCAGGTGAAAACTGCCAGCACTTGCCCATTCAAATGTCCACAGATAAGGTTCATGTCCCTGAATTTGACTCCACAAAATGCCAAAGGCAATCACCATCGCTGCACCGATCGCTGAAACACTCAGAATTGATGAAGACTGACGGAGTTTGTTGGTTTTTTTGTTGAAGGTAATTAGCCCAGTGCCAATAATAAAAGCGGCGGTCAGAGGCAGTACAGGTACTAGCCAAGCGTATTGATATGCGAAGTCCATAGTTTGTAGATTTATTAACTCTCCACTGTAGATGATTGTAAGCCTTATGGAATTAAAGCTCGGTATTAATTAAGGCTATCTTTCTATTTCTGCTAAATCCAAAACGGTTTTGAAATCATAAAATTTGACCTTAAAAACATCTAAAACTCAGATGTAGTAAGCACTTGACAGGAATAAATGGGGAGGAGTAGAGTTAGTTAGACTTTGGATTAAACTCTATGCTCAAATCTTTTTTGACTGCTTCTGCTTTAACCGTTGGTACTGTTTTTGTTGCTGCCCCTGTCCATGCTCTGGCGTTTAATTGGTCGTTTACACCTACATTTGGACCAGCGGGTGCCAATCCATACGTGGTAAAAGGGACGATTAGTGGACTAGTAATTGGGAGTAACCCAGGTCCAGGTATTACGGCTACGGTGACTAATACACCCACTGGTCTGCTTGAAGGTACTGTTTTTAATAATTTTAATGCAGGATCTGGTTTTACCGTAGATGCAGGGGGTAATGTTACCTTCGCTAGTGCCTTTTACTCTGATTCAGGTTTCACCAACCCACTCTTTTTTGGTGGATATGGTGGGTTTTCTGCAGCGCTTACTTCTAATGTTCCACCTGCTAGTTGGTTCACAATTTCTGGTCAAACAACTTTTACCCCGATCGCTGCGGCTGTTCCCTTTGAGTTTAATCCAGTGTTAGGTTTGGGTGTTTTAGGTGGGGTGCTGGTGGCGAAAAAGCTGAGTGGTAAGTTAATAAAGAAAAAGTAGTTTAATTAAGTTCATAACTCCATCAAAATAACTAATCAAACTCAGGCTCAGGCTTGGGTTATTTTTTAGTGTAAGCATAGCCCGAGTCTCCTGACGAGTTAGGGTTTCAACTTAGATTTTTAAGTTAGATTTTTGAAAGTGATTTAACTACAAGCTACAGGTGCGCCAATTTCCTTGGGAGTAGCAAAAGAGGTACCACAGCTACAGGACTTACTAGCATTTGGGTTACGAAAACGAAATCCACCGCCCATGAGGTCTTCGGTATAGTCTAGCTCCATGCCTTGCAATTGAGGAAGATAGGTATTATTGATCACAATTTTAACGCCGTTGCAGTCATATTCCTGATCTTGAGCTTCTAGTTCTTGGGGAAAATCCATCATGTAGGAAAGACCAGAACATCCACCTTGTTTAATTCCTACACGCAAAGGGGCAGTGGTACCACGTTGATTTTGGAGGTTTTTAACTCTGGCGATCGCTGAATCAGTAAGGGTAATCATAGGTCTATGTTTGGGGCTACTTATCTTTAATCTTTTTTAGTCTTTAGATATTTAATTATAGAGGCGAGACTTAATCCCACCCCTTAAATCCTGATCAATTTAATTAATCGTTATCAAAACTATTCTAGAACTACGAGGGCAATACTAGCGGCGGCGACATTGGCATATCCTGCAACTTTTGCCAGTTTATATAAAGGACTTGTTAGGGGACATTTATGGACTCCAAATAGGCGGACAACCTTATCAGAAATTAAACCTGTTTTGAAATGGAAGTCTCTGTGGCTTTTGATGGCTGTATATAGGAGCGATCGCTTTGGGCAACTCATAGTTTTAAGATATTTTAAGATTAGTAATTTACACTTCACATTATATCTGTTCTGGAAATTTCCTTACTTTTACCGCTAGGGTTTAGAAAAATTAGTTTTGAACTATCAAGCTTGCTAACCAAATTATTTAACAATAGTGGATGATAATAACGACAAAATTTCTAGGTTATCTAAATTGCGATCGCGCCCTTTAATTTTTCGTGTAATTTCTCTCGGTAAGATTTTTATAGGTCTGACAACTCTGACCGCCGTTGGGTTGGGTATTGGCTTGGCGCAGATTGTCCCATTGCAAAATTTTGATTGGGGTGGATTAGTTTCAGGTAGAAATCCCCAAGAGGTATTTGCTGAAGGTTTGGGGCATAAACTTACTCAGCCTTACCAAGTTCTAATCATGGGTATTGATGGGGCTGATGGTTTTAATAGTCGGAGTGATACGATGCTGCTGGTCAGGTTTGACAATAGCGATCGCCGCACTAATATCCTGTCAATTCCTAGGGATACGAGGGTGAGGATTCCCAACTATGGCTATGCCAAAATCAATGCTGCCAATGTTTATGGGGGCGCAAAATTAGCTATTTCCACAGTCCAACAAAAATTAAATGGGGTAAAAATTGATCGTTATATCAGGGTAGATAGCTCTGGATTAGATGAAGTTATTGATGCGATCGGCGGCGTGGACATAGATGTACCTAAGTCTATGAAATATGAGGATAAAACCCAAAAGCTCACCATAGACTTACAACCTGGACTGCAAACCCTAAATGGGAAGCAAGCTGAAGGCTTTATTCGGTTTCGTCACGATGAGTTAGGAGATATTGGCAGGATTAAACGGCAGCAAATGTTGTTACAGGCACTAAAAGCTAAAATGGCTAATCCTCTGACCTTAATTAGGCTTCCAGAATTAATTAGTGTTATCCAAAAACATACTGACACAAATTTAAGTAATGATGAAATTATGGCGATCGCTCTTTTTAGTATTAGTCTTAAATCTGAGCAAATTCACACTGAGTCTTTAGGTGGTATCCCCAGCGAACCCTATCAATTTGATGCTTTGTATTGGTTAGTGGATGAAAATGATATTAATCAAGCAATTTCAGGTAAGTTTGTTAGTAATTAGTTCTTATAAATGGATTTGCGCTAGAGCATTACCAATCTTTTCAATAGATATGGGCTTACTTACATAATCATTCATGCCCGCATCCAGACATATCTCGCGATCGCCGATCATGGCATTGGCAGTCATAGCAATAATGTAAGGAGAAGTAGCTGACTTCCACAGTTTTCTAATTTCCTTAGTTGCCGCTAGTCCGTCCATCTCTGGCATTTGAATATCCATAAATACGACATCATAGCTAGATTTTTGCAGAGTAGCGATCGCCTCTAAGCCATTTTCAGCGAGATCAGCACTGTATCCCATCCGTTTTAAGATTCTGATTGCCACCTTCTGATTAACCACATTATCTTCAACCAGCAGAATATTGAGGGGCAGGCTTGCTGCTAAGGGTGGATCGATAAAATTTACCTGAGTTGATAACAATTGTGACATAGGCGCAGATTTCAGGCTAGATAGAGAAGCTGCCCCAAGGGTAAACTGAAAAGTTGATCCAACCTCTAAAGGACACATGGGTAGAAAATGATCGGGCGTATCTCCTGCTAGACATTCAATCGTGCTTAGATCAGTGCTTATATCCTCTAAACTACGACTGAGTACCCACATTTTCCCCCCCATCATTTCGCAAAGTTTTTTACTAATTGCTAAACCCAGTCCAGTACCGCCATGCTGTCGTGTGGTAGAGGCATCAACTTGGCTAAAGGGTTTAAATAGGCGAGGCATTAGGTGGCTAGGAATACCTATACCTGTATCTTTGATTGTGAATAGAATTTCATATAAATTTTTCTGCCCTAAAATCTGCGTGGCAGTTACCGTTATTTTTACTTCCCCCACTTGGGTAAATTTAATGGCATTACTGAGCAGGTTAGTTAAAATTTGCTTAATTCGGGTGCTATCTCCATTAATTATGGTTGGCACTTGGGGATCAATATCCAAAATTAAATTTAGAGACTTGGTGATCGCTGCGGGTTTTAGCAATTCCACAACATTAGTAATGCACTCGTAAAGATTAAGGGGATTTTCCTCTAGTTCCAGCTTATTGGATTCAATTTTAGAAAAATCAAGAATATCATTAATAATTGTGATTAAAGATTGCCCCCCCAGACGGATCATCTCCAAATGTTCTTTATCCTGTTCACTTAGGTCTGAATTTAAGAGTAATTCCGTAATGCCAATTACGGCATTCATGGGAGTCCGAATTTCATGACTCATCATTGCCAAGAATTCACTTTTTGCCTGATTAGCTGACTCTGCTGCCTGTTGGGATTCTTGTAAACTCTGGTTCTGGGCTGTGAGTTGGAGTTTTTGTGATTTTTCGGTTTCCAGCATTTGTGCCTGGGCGATCGCAATTCCCACGGGTGCCGCTACTGCCTCTAATAGCTCTACTTCTTCCTCTGTCCAATGTCTAAAGCGATCGCACTGGTGTAAACAAATCATGCCATTGGGTTTTCCTTGATAGGAAGTGCGTGCCACTAACACTGACTTTAAATTAATTTCTCGGCAAAAATCATTGTGATTACTTAAGCTTGGATCATTAAAAACATCATTGATCGCCAATGCCCGATCTGAACTCATAACTTCAGTGGCATGGGGATTATTTTTAAGGGGAATTACACTACCCAATATTGGATCATAGCCCGATTGCACATACTCATCCACAACCCGAATTAAGGGTTCAGGCTCAAACTCAAAGGTATGCACTAAACAACGGCTAACATTAAATACTTCGCCTAGTTGTTTTACCGTAGTGTCAAAAATCTGACTGAGATCAAACTTAAAGCGAATCTGTTCAGTAATCTGGCGGAGTAATAATTCCTTTTGCAGTTGACGCTTAATTTCTTGCTCCGTTTCCTTGCGCTTAGTAATATCAATTGCCACTCCGATTACCAATATTAGCTGATTACTACGATCACAATACACCTGCCCCCTGCCATCAATCCAAATTAACTTACCGTCATTTTTGATAACTCTAAACTCAACTTGATAATTGGTATGATAGCGCAAAGCATGGCTGAAGGCAGTCCTTACATAATAGCGATCGTCTCGATGCACAGATCGCATAAAATTCTTAAAAGTCAAATAGTTTTGCTTAGTTTCATTTAATTCATATCCAAATATTTCCTTGGTACGCTCAGAACAAATCACTTCCCCAGATAAAACATCCCACTCCCAAGTTCCGATCGCACTGGTTGACAATGCTAAATTTAAGCGAGAATTAGTTGTTTCCAATGCCTGTTCAGTTTCTTTGCGTTGCTGAATGTCACGGGATGAGCAGATTACCTTGATTTCGCCTGACTCTACGAATCCTCTCTTTGTCATTTCTAGCCAGATATAGTTGCCATTTTTCTGGGCAAAGCGAAAGGTTATACGGTTAACCATGCCAATATGTTTTAGGGTCACCCTATGCGCCAATTGCACCTTAAGCTGATCTTCAGGATGAATAAAGTCTAAAATTCGGCGGTTTAGTAATTCCGTTGCCCCATAGCCAGTTAAACTCAAGCACATACTGGAGACATAAACAAAAGTGGTATCTGCCCCATGACAGGAAACCATATCTGTAGAATTTTCTGCCAAAAGTCGATAATATTCCTCCCGTTCTCTAATTATTTCTTCGCCTTGTCTGCGCCGTGTGACATTAGTGATCATACCAAGGGAGCCAATATAGCTAGAGGTTTGATCAATTTGTTCAAATAGAGGTTTAGTAATTACGATCGCCCATAAACCTCTGCCATCTTTACAAACAAACTTAAAATCATACTCGCTTCTAATCTCGGCGGGACTCGCTTCCAATCTGCGTTGAAATTCTTGGTCGGCGATCGCCATTGCCTCCATATCCATAAAGCCAAACAGAGACTTTCCCAACATTTCATCCGAGGAATAGCCCAAAAGTTTTGCTAGTTTCTGATTAACAAAGGTAATTTCGACATCCTGATTAACAATCCAAATTCCTTCAGCTACAGTTTCAGCAATATATTGATACCAATCATGGCTGTTAAAATCGCTCCTATAAAGATAAGACAGATCGGAATTCATAAGCACAGTTGGTCACAAGCCTCTCCATTTTAATGCTTGGTACCAGAATCAGACCAAAGTTTAAGATTTATTTGAGATTAGAGCTAAATAGCCAGCCTCTGCGCCAGAAATAGAAAAGTAAGGATAGGGCGATCGCTAACATTCCCACCCAACAATAGGTATAACCATAGGGTATTTTCAGTTCGGGCATATTACCAACCACTGCCGTATCAAAGTTCATGCCATATACGCCCACAATAAAAGTCAAAGGAATAAAAATCGTGGAAATCACGGTTAAAACCTTCATCACCTCATTCATGCGATTACTAATGGAAGATAAATAGACATCCATTAAGTTAGAAGCCAGTTCTCGGTAGGTTTCCACCATATCAATAATCTGCACCGCATGGTCATAACAATCCCGCAGATAGATATAAATCGGAGGACTAATCAAATTACTACCATCTCTAATTAAGGCATTAATGGCATCTCTCTGGGGCCAAATTGCCCGACGTAGGAGTAACAGTTCCCTTTTAATTTTGTGAATCTTATCCAAAGTTGCTTGACTAGGATGCTCCACCACTTCATCTTCAAGTTCTTCTAGCCGTTCGCCATAATCTTCTAGCACTGGGAAAAACCCATCAATTACCGTATCAAACAGAGCATAAAGCAGATAATCTGCACCCTGTTGGCGAATATTGCCCCTATTATTATGAATACGCTGTCTCACTGGTTCAAAGGTATCAGATTCTGGTTCCTCTTGTACTGTTAACAGATAATTTTTTCCTAATACAAAACTAACCTGCTCATTGACAAATCCTTTGCCATCGGGCTTTAAAGATACCATTTGGGCAATAATCAACTGCTGATCGGCATATTCTTCCACCTTCGGTCTTTGGGGGACATTTACCACATCTTCCAAAACTAGGGGATGTAAACTAAAAACAGTTCCTAATCTTTGTAAAACCGCTTCCGAGCCCAGCCCTTGCACATCAACCCAAGAAACTGATTGAGAATCTAAATAGGGAACGCATTCTTCTGGAGTAGCAAGCTGAATCCCAACAGCACTATCAGCGTTGTAATCAATTAAAAATATATTGGGAATTGTGGAATCTTCATCAATTACTAAAGTTCCCGGTGGGCTACCCGGCTCATGGTATGTATATTCAAAGTCCTCGTACTCATCCTCTTCGTTTAATTCTTCAGCATGGATCGGTTTATTGTGATTGTGGAGCATATTCAGTAAAGTTAAAGGGCTTGCAAAGTTAGATGGGTTGATTGATTCAATAGCTGTAACTAATGCTTGTGTTATGGTCACCTTTTCACGATTGAAATCATAATTGAAGCACAGTTAATGGCTTAAAGCTGCATCCACTGCCTGTTGTTGATCACGGCGACTAATCCAACGGTGATAGGTTTGCGTATGAATAGCTATGGAATGTCCCATCATTTGAGCAGCGATCGCATCGGGAAGCCCATAATGAATAGTCCTAACTGCCCAAGCATGGCGGAGATTATAGGGAGAAAAGGGGATTTTATAGCGTTGAAATTGCCTTGTCACCTGCTGTCCGATTTTTTGCAAAGAGGTTTTAGTCAAATCTCGATTGAGGGGCGGCAAGTTCTCTGCTCTTAGATCAAACCGATCAATCCATTCTGGCGGAAATGCCCAAACCTCGTGGATGCCTGTTTTAGTTGATGCTTGGACTCTGACGGTAGCTTGTTGGTTGCGGAGTTGTTGAGAAAGGGTGCTGTAATCACAGAAAAAAACCTCATGATTTCTCAGTCCAAAGGTAGCCATGACTCCATAGACAAATTGCCACTGGGGATTAGGAATTAGGTGGTAGGACTGAAGAATAGTTTCGTCATCGGGTAGCTCTCTGGGTTTGAGGGATTTATAGCTATACTTGCCACTCAATTTTTGCAGATCGAAGGGTAGGGTTAGTCCCACAAATTTCGCAAGGCTTTTAAAAGTGGTACAGCAAATTTGCCTTGATCTGGTATCGGGGGTAGTAGATAAAATCGCTTGGTAGATCAGTTCGCTATCACTTAATACGGAATTATGCTGGGCGATCGCTCGCAATTTGGCTAAGTATGGAGCGTAGGCAGTTTGCCATGTGGTTTGGACTGAGGCGGGGTTTTTAGAACTTCTAGTTGTCCAAAAGTGTTGTTCAAATCTTGGTATAGCATCGATCAAAGAAGAGCCGTGGGAGTGAAAAGGGGAAAAGAATTCAGTGTGGTGCTGCCATTGAAAAGTACCTTGAATTAATTGAGCGCAGATCAGTTTTGTTTGCGTCACCGCCCGTTTTAGCCCCGCCAAGTTCGCAGTTTCATGGAGATTAAGTCGTTGTTGATGGGGACGAAGTCTGGCGCTATCTGGTTTAGGTGGAAGGATCCCTCTTAAATAAAGTTTTTCACCCCTCACTTCAATCTGTAAACCCACACCAGCCAGTTTGAAGTTATGGTTGGCTTGAATTAGATATTCTGCAAATTCCATTAATTTTATTAGTTTTTATTAACTGTAATGAATTTGAGCCTACCACCAGGCTGGTTTTTGCTTAGTACCATCAATAAAGGTGATGTTTTCGTCACCACTTAATTTGGGTCGGCGGGAACCATAGGTTTGGGCATCGGTTAAATCAGATTCAGTGAGGTTTGCCGTGGTTAAATCAGTTTCCATGAGGTTGGCTCTCCGCAGGTTAGCCTTCAAAAGTTCGGTATTTTGTAAACTCGCCCCCGTTAAATCTGCTCCTGTTAAGTCCGCTTCGGTAAAGTCAGCATCTTCTAAATCTGTCTGCCCTAGCTTCGCTCCTGCTAAATTTGCCCACCTAAAATCAGTGCCTCGTAGTTCTGCGTGCCTAAGATCAGCATTGGTTAAGTTAGCTTTACGCAAGTCTGCTCCACTTAGATCAGCATCTCGCAGGTTGGCACCACTGAGATTAGCAAACCGCAAATCTGCGCCGCTTAAATTCGTGAAATTTGATAGATTTGCGCCTTTCAGACTGCATCCAGTCATATTTGCTCCCCCCAGATCAGTACCACTCAGATCAATATGGCTGAGGTCTTTCGCACTAAAATCGGCGATCGCAAATTCTCTTTCTCCCTCTCTATAGCGTTTTACAAGTTCATCTTTTTCCATCTTTTTACTCTTTCATTTTGCTTTTCAATTGGGGTTGATTGTAAAGTGCTTTCAGAAGTTAGGTTTGGATGCTAAGTTTTAGCTGAGTTGTTAAGTTGCATCAAATTATACACCTAGATTTTGAACTAGATTTTCCAGAGAGATATTTCTACTGATTTTGCTCTAGGATAATCAAACATATACAGTGATTGATTATGCCCAAGTCCTTAGATCAAGTACAACCGGATATGGAGTTTTTGGCTCCAAGGATAAATAATTGGCTTTTACTAGGACTGCGATCGCTTTTACCCTATTGGCTACGTTATCAATGTAAAGTTGCAAAAATTGAGGTTTCTAACTTAGAGCAGTTAATTCAAACCACTACAGAATTTAAGGCAGGTAAAGTCAGGTATATTTTGGCATTTCGCCATCCTACTATCGATGATCAGTTTGCCATGTTTCATCTATTGGCATACGCGCTACCCCAAGCAACTTCGGGTATTAATAAAATTAAGAACTTTTCAGCCTACTATGTCTATGATCGCGGTATTCCTTTATGGGCGGGTGAAATTGTCGCTTATCTTTATCCTCGCACAGGGGGGATTCCCATCTATCGGGGGAAGCTCGATCGCCAAGGCTTGCAGACTATCCGTAAATTTTTTCTCGAAGGAGAATATCCGATCGCCATCTCGCCCGAAGGTGGTACCAATGGGCATAGTGAAATGGTATCTGCCCTTGAACCGGGGGTAGCCCAGATGGGATTTTGGGGTTGTGAAGATTTAGCCGCCGCAGGACGACAGGAACAGGTGGTGATTTTACCCGTGGGCATTCAGTATCAGTATTTAGGCAATCCGTGGGTCAAAATTGATCACCTTTTAACTCATTTAGAACAGGAATGTGGATTAGAGAAGCCGTCAATTCAATCCGAAGAGAGGTATTCAAGACTATACGCACTGGGTGAATATTTATTAGAATTTGTCCATAAGCACTATCAGCAGTTTTATCCAAGCTATCTTAGGCTAGATATTAAGCAGGAAAATAATCAAAGCTCGGAATCAGGAAATCCAGAATTTGGCGATCGCCTGCAAAAACTACTAGATCAAATTCTCGGTGTGGCTGAAGCTAACTTTGGGATTAAAAGCAAAGGTACAATCATAGACCGATCCAGAAGACTAGAGCAAGCGGGATGGGATCGAATTTTTCGCTCTGATCTTGATAGGCTTTCCGTTTTAGAGAAAGGATTTGCAAATCAACTGGCAAAGGAAGCGAATATGAGTCATTGGCATTTGAGAATGGCAGAAAGCTTAATGGCAATTACGGGAAACTATGTGCAATCCCATCCCAGCCCCACCAGATTTGCCGAGATATTACTCCTAATTTGGCGATCGCTTAGTCGGATTAAAAATCAACCCTTTGGTAAATTTCCCTACCTTGGCGATCGATCCTGTTATATATCCATAGGCGATCCCATTATTGTCAGTAATTACTTTCCTAAATATCAATCCAGTCGGGCAAATGCTAAAGAATGTGTGGCAACCGTAACCGCCGAACTCCAAACTGCCTTAGAGAAATTAATTCAACCTTCAAGTATCCAGAACTAAACCCGTAGAGACAAAAAATTAGAGATAGTCTTATTGGGTGAAAATAAGATGATTTAGAATTCTTAACCCGAAAGGGAGAAGTTGCATACTAAATTTTCAATGATTGCCTAAAAATTAGCTAACTTTTGAAATTTTACAAAACAAATAAAAAATATGTATAACTTTGAGACAAGTGAACTTGATGACGTTACATTTCTAGACTAAGAGGTTCAGAATGTCTATAAAACTAGATTCTGGTTTTGAAATTATTTATCTTAGTGACCTTAAATACAATGGAATGACTATTGAAATTCAATATAGAGCCTGTTTCATATCTCATGAGTAGCAATTCTTTTTAGCATCAAACGAATAAAGCAAAGATTGAGTTTAGCTGTAGCATTAACGAGAGTTCTCTCAAAGTTCTTAACTAAGATTTTGCATCTTTCAACCCAAGCATTTGACCTTTCAATTACCCACCTTGTCGGCACAACTACAAACCCAGACAGACCTTTTTCTGCCTTCTGTTGCTTTGATACCTTAGGAGAAATTTCAAACCTAATCTTAGTCATAATCTCAGGATAAACCTTCTGTAAATCAGTCGTCAATTTTTCGATATGATAACCACTATCCAGCAATATCGTAGTTAGGGTAATGTCATCTGGCTTCGATTTGAAGTAATCAATGTTAAACGTTAACATCTCAATCAGTCCTTGGTCATCTGATACATTTGCTCTTGTTAAATAGGTGAAAAAAGGAAATCCCAGTATGTCAACGGCTAAATGTCTTTTGATCCCGTTAGTTGCTTTGTAGGAGCAGAAGCCCTTGGATTCTATACTTGCATTACAAGTATTTTTCACTGCTTGTGAGTCAATGATGATTAAAGTTGTCCATTTTGATTTTTTTTGACTGTTCACGGGCTGTTGAATGCAAAGCTTCCATAATCGCAGTAAATGTACCTGTATCTTTCCACTCCTTGTAGTATCGATACACTGTAGAGAATGGTGGTAAGTCTCGGGGCATATCTCGCCAATTACAACCGTTTTTGAGTTGGTAGAGTATGCCGTCTAAAATTTGTCTTTTTGTCCATGTTGGCGGTCTAGTTTGCTTTTTCTTTGGGAGCAATGGTTCTATAATTTCCCATTCTTTATCTGTTAGGCTACTTGAGTATGGATTTAGCATTTTCTAAGTATCATACATCTTGCTCATAATAGATATGAAACAGGCTCTATATGGGACAACAGGTTGCACAAATCAATAAAGATAAAGGTATTGATGCAATGGAAATAGATATATATTCAGAATATATTATTCCAGATTTTTTGTCGGAATTGAAATTCCCTCTGAGTGATTTTTTGGAAGCAATAAATATAGCTGGTGCAGCTTTAAGAGATGCTTAAATAACTTCATAGTTATAGTCTAGTTTTACAGCAAATTTTGATCAGTTGTGATACAGCTAAAATGCTAAAAGCAAGGCGGGGCTTCGCCCTGCGACCCTTTTTTTGTGGCGGGTTTGATACAAAACTGCTGTAACTAGGGTGATAGTTTTCTGACTATTTCTTCTAATGGTCTTACTGATGTACTCAAGGAGTCTAGGGATTTGACCTACTGTATTACTTGATAATTGCTAGCATAGCATGAGTCATTTATGGCTTTAATCACTTTGTAGACTTCATTTTCCAATTAGTTTATTCCCAATTATGCAAAATGCTCCAAAGACCAATTTATCTCGATCATCACTCCACCACTCCCGTTGATCCCCGTGTATTGGAGGCAATGTTGCCCTACTTTACTGAATATTTTGGCAATCCTGCCAGCACTACACATATCTATGGCTGGGAGGCAGAAGGGGCAGTTAAGCAGGCACGGGAAATTCTAGCAGAGGCTATTGGCGCAAGTCCTGAAGAAATTATTTTTACCAGTGGAGCCACCGAGGCAAATAATTTGGCAATTAAAGGTGTGGCAGAGGCATATTTAAGTAAGGGCAGGCATTTAATCACCCTGGCAACCGAGCATAATGCCATTCTCGATCCCTGTAAATATTTAGAATCATTGGTGTTTGATGTAACTTACTTACCCGTAGAAACAGATGGCATAGTAGATTTAAGTCTTCTAGAGCAAGCTATTCGCCCTGATACAGTTTTGGTCTCGATCATGGCAGCAAATAATGAAATTGGTGTAATTCAACCCCTAGAGAAAATTGGTGAAATTTGCAAATCCCATCAGGTCTTATTTCATACCGATGCAGCACAGGCGATCGCCAAGATAGATATAAATGTCCAAACCATGAATATTGATTTAATGTCAATCACTGGGCATAAAGTCTATGCACCCAAAGGCATTGGAGCTTTATATGTCAGGAGAAAAAATCCTAGGGTAAATATTGCGCCTCAACTCCATGGCGGTGGACATGAACGGGGCATGAGATCAGGTACTCTTTATACACCCCAAATTGTGGGTTTAGGAAAAGCAGTGGCGATCGCCCTAGAATCTTTAACTACAGAGCAAAAATTTATAGAATCCTTGCGGGATCAACTGTGGCAAAAAATTAGTTGCCTAGACGGAATTTATTTGAATGGTCATCCGACTCAACGCCTAGCAGGAAATCTGAATGTTAGTGTAAGCGGGGTTGATGGTAATGCCTTATTACTGGGATTACAGCCAATCATGGCAGTATCTTCCGGTTCCGCTTGCTCTTCGGCGAAAAAATCCCCTTCCCATGTTTTGACTGCTTTAGGGCGATCGGAAGCTTTAGCTTATGCTTCTATCCGTTTTGGCATTGGGCGGTTTAATACGGCATCTGAAATTAGCCAAGTTGTTCAGCATTTTATGGCTACGGTTAAAGCTTTGAGACAACCCATTCAATAAGTGGTAGTGATCAAGAGGGCATGATAGATAAAAAAAGGGGTAAAACAAAACAGAAGTAACTATGGAAGTAAAATGTCCTTACTGTGAAAGTGACCAGATAGTTAAGAATGGCATAACCCGTCACAAAAAACAAAACTACAAATGTAAAAAGTGTAATCGTCAATTTGTGATTAATCCCAAAAACCAGCCAATAGCTGAATCCACAATTAAATTAGTCGATAATCTGCTGCTAGAACGTATATCCATGCGAGGGATTAAGCGTGTTGCCAAGGTGTCATTACAGTGGTTACAGAGTTATGTAAATGGTAAGTCTATAAGTGTAGAACCGCAAGTTAAGGTAATCCCTAAAAAAAAGCACGCCTGACCATTGAATGCGATGAACTATGGTCATTTGTAGGGGATAAAAAATGTAAGGTATGGATTTGGTTAGCAATTGACCGAAATACTAGAGAAATTGTTGGAGTGTTTGTTGGTAGTCGAGACCAAGAAACAGCCTTGGGGTTATGGCAATCTTTACCAACCGTTTATCGACAATGTGCTATTTGTTATAGAGCCTGTTTCATATCTATTATGAGCAAGATGTATGATGCTTAGAAAATGCTAAATCCATACTCAAGTAGCCTAATACCAAATCGTTAAATACGAGCTACAGATAAAGCCTCTAAAATATAATCCCACCCAACAATCGAAGCAATTACCTCCTGAGTCATAACTTCTAACCTTTCCCGCATTAATGCACGCAACTGGTCAAGATCTTTTGGCAGTTTCCACCTCAACCCTAATTTGAAATGCTGCCACACTCTTTCAATGGGATTAGTCTCAGGTGCATGGGCAGGCTGAAATAGCAAAATAATATTTTTAGGAATCTTTAACCGTTTTGCTCTGTGTGCTCCTGCTTGATCCACTTGCATAACGATGATGTCACCTTGAAAATATGCGCTTACTAAGTTCAGAAATACTTGGAAGCATTCACTATTAAGGTGAGTAAATTCATAGAAAAAGCTTTCCCCTGTTGATGGTTCTACAATTCGATAGAGGTAAGTTGCCTTAAACTGCCACTGAACTTTACCTTTGGGTTTGACTCCTCTTGCTGTGATCTTCCTTCCACTAATTGTCTTTAACCCAATTCGTGTTTCATCTTGACAAAAGAATCTCACTTTGCCATTTAGTCCGATTATATTAATGCCGAACCAAGCAATCATGCTTATAATACTGGCAAGGTTTTTTTATATGCTTCTACTTGCTCTTCTGACTTTCCTGCGCTGACTGGACGTGTCACTTTCGGTCTGGCTTTCAGCCGATATCGGACTAGATGATGCACAGTTTTATAGTTTGATTTGATTCCTAATTGGTTCTCTAACCATTGGCAGATCTGCCCATAACTTTCAAAGCCTTCTGCTTCTTCCAGCTTTTTTATCAATGCTTTCTGCGCCCATTGTGGAATACTCTGTTTTCGCCCTGTTCTAGGTTTATGTCCTAATAGTCCTACTATTCCCCCTTTGCGATAATTCCCTAACCAATCTTGCAATGTAACTCGATGCCGTCCCAGTATTGTCGATGCTGTCTGGATTGTGCTTGCTTGTTTTGTTTTTAACAGATACAGCATCTGAATTCTTTCTTTATCTGATGCGGTCTTTTGCACTCTCAGCATATGTTTTAGCTCTTCTTCACTTTCGCTGATCTCTAATTTGTATAGAGCCTGTTTCATATCTATTATGAGCAAGATGTATGATACTTAGAAAATGCTAAATCCATACTCAAGTAGCCTAACAGATAAAGAATGGGAAATTATAGAACCATTGCTCCCAAAGAAAAAGCAAACTAGACCGCCAACTTGGACAAAAAGACAAATTTTAGACGGCATACTCTACCAACTCAAAAACGGTTGTAATTGGCGAGATATGCCCCGAGACTTACCACCATTCTCTACAGTGTATCGATACTACAAGGAGTGGAAAGATACAGGTACATTTACTGCGATTATGGAAGCTTTGCATGCAACAGCCCGTGAACAGTCAAAAAAAATCAAAATGGACAACTTTAATCATCATTGACTCACAAGCAGTGAAAAATACCTGTAATGCAAGTATAGAATCCAAGGGCTTCTGCTCCTACAAAGCAACTAACGGGATCAAAAGACATTTAGCCGTTGACACTCTGGGTATTTAACAAGAGCAAATGTATCAGATGACCAAGGACTGATTGAGATGTTAACGTTTAACATTGATTACTTCAAATCGAAGCCAGATGACATTACCCTAACTACGATATTGCTGGATAGTGGTTATCATATCGAAAAATTGACGACTGATTTACAGAAGGTTTATCCTGAGATTATGACTAAGATTAGGTTTGAAATTTCTCCTAAGGTATCAAAGCAAAAGCAGGCAGAAAAAGGTCTGTCTGGGTTTGTAGTTGTGCCGACAAGGTGGGTAATTGGGTTGAAAGATGCAAAATCTTAGTTAAGAACTTTGAGAGAACTCTTTTTAATCCTACAGCTAAACTCAATCTTTGCTTTATTCGCTTGATGCTAAAAAGAATTGCTACTCATGAGATATGAAACAGGCTCTATAGGACTTACGCAAAAGAGGAAATGAGTTAAAAAGGAAGAATGATTTGAGGGAGAGCAATGTCAAAAAAGTTTACTACCCTAGATTATTGTCAGTACTTGCTAAGTAGTCAGATAAACTACACAATCACGAATTTAGCAGAACATATAGAAGGACATAGCCATGACAAGATCAACCGATATTTGGCATCCCAGAGATTAACACCGAGATTACTATGGCAGAATGTGAAATTAACAATTGTGTCAGACGAAGCCGAGTATATGTACATACTGTTTGACGACACAGTATTAGATAAACGTCATGCCAAGCAGATTGAGATGGCACAAAGAGAATACAGTGGCAACGCACATGGAATCAGACTGGTAAACTGTGTGTATGTAAATGTCAAACGGCAAGAATTTTGGGTAGTAGACTATCGGGTTTATGACCCAAATGGTGATGGCAAGAGTAAATTAGATCATGTGTCCGATATGCTTAAAGGGTTGATCAATATCAAACAATTACCATTTCAGACGGTGCTGATGGATAGTTGGTATGCTACACAACGGTTGATGGCAGAAATTGATAATATCGGTAAAATTTATTACTGTCCACTAAAATCGAACCGTCTGGTCGATGATTCTGGTGGAGTGGAAAAATATAAACGGATTGACCAATTGGATTGGTCTGAACAGGAACTGTTGCAGGGAAAATTGGTCAAAATCAATAAATTCCCCAAAGATAAGAAGGGGAACCTATTCTGGGTCACTGTTTCTCCAAGCAGGACAGAATTTGTCGTGACCAACGACTTAACTCAAGACTACACCCCTGAAGTACTAGCTATTTGCGACCTCAGGTGGAAGATTGAGGAATTTCATCATGAATTCAAACAATTGACTGGTGTTGAGGCTTGCCAATGCCGTAAGTCCAGAATTCAACGTAATCATATTGCTTGTGCCATGCTGGTATGGAATCAGCTCAAGCGTTTAGCTTTTCATGTTGGTAAAGCTATCCATCAACTTATGTTTGTAATTATTTAAAATCTCAACTCATAAATCCTTCTATTCCTATGAATCTTGCCTAAGTCCTATTAAGGCTAATTCGTTGTTGAGTCCATTTATCTTGTTTGCTTTTGGGCTTGGGTGGCAAAATTGTTCTCAAAGCAAAGCGGTCTCCGCGACGCTCAATTGTAATTCGCAAAGCTCTAAGTCTAAGATTTGCCTCATTTATTGATTTATATATACGCTCATAATGGCGCAACATGGTGTCAACTATTAACTCTGTGCCTATTTTTTGGACTAGATTCTGGACTAATTTTGGTTGATTTGGTCTAATTAACCATGATCGTGTCTATAAAGTAAAAACCCTCAAGGCTCATATATAGCAAGCGATTGAAGGCAAAGATAGAGTATATGCGGAACGGGGGACTTGAACCCCCAAGCCTTGCGGCACATGTACCTGAAACATGCGCGTCTACCAATTCCGCCAGATCCGCAGGTGCAAACTTAGTTGCGATCTATAAATATCCTTTAACTAGTAAGTAATGTCAATGGGGTTAAAATTCTAAATTCTTTAAACATGCTTAATAGTCAAGAATTTGAACCATTTTTAAGATATGATCAGAATCTACACTACTACTCTAGGAATACCGATATATGACACTTCGTTTAGGTGATGTTGTCCCAGACTTTACTCAAGACTCTACTGATGGCGTAATTAACTTCCATGAGTGGATCGGTGATCAGTGGGCAATTTTATTTTCACACCCTAAGGACTTTACTCCCGTTTGCACAACTGAATTAGGAGAAGTTGCTAGACTTAAGCCAGAATTTGATGCTCGTAATGTTAAGGCGATCGCTCTCAGTGTTGACGACATAGAATCTCATAAAGGATGGGTTGGTGACATTGAAGAAACCCAAGGTTCAAAACTGAACTTTCCAATTTTGGCTGATCCCGATCGCAAGGTATCTGACCTGTATGACATGATTCACCCCAATGCTAATAATACTTTGACCGTTAGATCAGTGTTTATTATTGACCCCAACAAAAAACTACGCTTGACTTTAACCTATCCCGCCAGTACTGGACGGAACTTTGCCGAAATTCTGCGAGTAATTGATTCTTTACAGCTAACAGATGACTATAGCGTGGCTACTCCTGTAAATTGGACAGATGGTGGTGATTGCGTAATTGTGCCTTCAATTCAAGACCCTGAAGAAATTAAAGCTAAATTCCCTAAAGGTTATACGGCTTTGAAACCTTATTTACGCATGACTCCTCAGCCTAACAAATAAATTTTGGAATAGTTTAAATATAAACATGGGGGTATGAAGGCATACCCTTTTTTGCGAGGATTTTTAAGCCTTCACTGCTCTTGCATCTGCCATAGATTTGACAAAATCAGCAAATAAATAATCGGCATCGTGGGGACCTGGACTGGCTTCAGGGTGATACTGCACGGAAAAAATTGGTAGGGTTTTATGCTTTAATCCAGCTACGGTACGATCATTAAGATTAATATGAGTAATTTCAGCTTCAGAATCGGCTAAAGAGTCTCCATTGAGAGCAAATCCATGATTTTGACTGGTAATTTCCACACGGCGATCGCTAGACTCCAATTGATTTTGAGCAGGTTGATTCAAGCCTCGATGTCCAAATTTTAGCTTGAAAGCATCTCCACCCAAGGATAACCCCAAAATTTGATGCCCTAGACAAATCCCAAAAATTGGCTTATTTAATCCTAGCAGGGCTTTAGCAGTTTCAATGCCACCAGTTACCGCAGAGGGATCGCCAGGTCCATTGGATAGGAAAATACCATCGGGATTAAACTCTAAAATTTTCTCCACGGGGGTATCGGCGGGAACAACTATGACACGGCAACCATAGCTGACTAAACGGCGCAGGATATTACGTTTTACCCCAAAGTCGATCGCTACCACAGTTAAGGGTGCAGTTAAAGGGTCAGAAGGCTCGATAAATTCCCAAGCAGTTGGTGTTGCCTCTTTCCATTCATAGATTCTAGGCGTTGTCACAGTTTGTGCTAAATTTAAGCCTTGCATTGATGGAGCAGCTTTGACCTGAGCTAGTAATATTTCTGGGTCTAAAATTTCTGTGGAAATGCCACCATTCATAGCCCCTAGCGATCGCAGTTTTCGAGTTAAAGCACGGGTATCAATACCTCCAATCGCTACAACGTCATGTGCCTTTAAGTAATCATGCAGAGACTGACGGGAACGCCAATTGCTAGGGGTATAAGTAATATTGCGGGCGATCGCGCCTTTGACTTGAGGATGATCGGATTCTTCGTCATCTAAATTTATGCCAGTATTACCGAGTTCGGGATAGGTGAAAGTAACAATTTGCCCCGCATAACTAGGATCGGTGAGGACTTCTTGATAACCTGTCATGCCAGTATTAAAGACTACTTCTCCAATGGCTGTACCTGTTGCTCCAAAGGCAAAACCCTTGTAAATGCTGCCATCGGCTAAAACTAGAATTGCAGACTGTTTGTTCATGCTACTTAATCCTTGAAGAATTCTTGAAAATCTTAAAAAAAATCTTGGAAATATATGTCATTAGACTGCTAAATTGTACCGTCAATTGGAGTTTCTACAAGTTTGTAGTAAGCAAAATGGTAAGCGAATTCGTAAATTTACATTCTAAATTTGGAATTTGTTAGGAGAGTATAAATCTCCTACTCGTCTTGATTTAATACTCAATGTTTCTATGTATTTGTTAAGTTGGAGCCTATTTCTATCAACTCTGGGCTTAATCATTTTGCGCTTAAGGCAAAACTATACTTTAATGCGATTAGAGCTAGCTTATCTCAACTTCAAAAATCCTCTCTCCCTTCTGCATAACAGCAGTAAAATAATTAAGAATCTGTTTACGCAGATCGTTAATAACTTTAGGTTCAGTTGGTTCATCCTCATCTCTGTCATTTGGTAAATATTTTGCTTGGATTTGACATTTCCCAATCTCTTGAAGATGATAGGCTGCCCAAAATACAGACCAAAAATACAAAAAAGTAAAGAAAATCAGGGAAAATTTAAAAAAATCTAATTCGACTTTTGCGATCGCAGCTACTATGGGCTTCTAGTACGTTTTTAGTGATCGAGCGATCCAGCATTTTTTTATGACAAATCGGGGACAGCAGTTAAATTTTTTGACATCACCAGAACCATCGGCAGGTCGGGTAATCAGCGTTTCTTTGCATACAGAAATGCAGCAGTCCTACTTAGAATATGCCATGAGCGTCATTGTGGGTCGTGCCTTACCTGATGTGCGGGATGGCTTAAAACCTGTCCATCGTCGGATTATTTTTGCGATGCACGAACTTGGTCTAGTACCCGAACGTCCCTATCGGAAATCTGCCCGTGTGGTTGGTGATGTATTAGGTAAATATCATCCTCACGGCGATCAGTCGGTCTATGATGCCCTAGTGCGCTTAGTACAGGATTTTTCCAGCCGCTATCCCCTTTTGGGGGGGCATGGCAATTTTGGTTCCGTAGATAATGATCCTGCGGCGGCTATGCGCTATACCGAGTGTCGATTAGCTCCCATTGGCAATGAAGTGTTACTCAGTGATATTAATGAGGCTGTCATTGATTTTGCCCCCAACTTTGACGGTTCCCAAATGGAGCCAACGGTTTTACCCGCTCAGTTACCCATGCTCTTATTAAATGGAGCTTCGGGGATTGCCGTAGGGATGGCAACTAATATTCCACCCCATAATTTAGCGGAAGTGGTAGATGGCATGATTGCCCTAATCGATCGCCCCGATCTAGAGGATGAAAAACTGTTCGAGTTAATTCCTGCGCCAGATTTTCCCACGGGTGGCATTATTGTCGAAAATACTGGAGTTCGAGAGCTTTATAGCACAGGGCGAGGCAGCATTACCGTGCGGGGAGTGCATAGTTTAGAGACAGTTATTGGTAAAAATAAGCGATCGCGCCAAGCCATAATAGTTACAGAGTTACCATTTCAGGTGAATAAATCAGCATGGATTGAGAAAATTGCCGAACTAGTCAATCACGGCAAAATCGAAGGTATTGATGATCTAAGGGATGAAAGTGATCGCACGGGAATGCGGGTGGTACTGGAATTAAAAAAAGATGTCACTGCCGATGGAGTTTTAGAGCAGTTATATCGCCAAACCGCTTTGCAATCAAACTTTGGCGGTAGTATGTTGGCTCTATGTGGTTCTATGCCTAAGCAGCTAACTTTACGGCAACTTTTAGAAGAATTTTTAGCTTTTCGGGAGGAAACCCTAACTCGTCGCTATCGCCATGAATTGCAAGAAGCACAGTCAAGATTACATTTAGTCGAAGGCTTAGTTAGTGCCATTGAAAATTTAGATGCTCTAATTAGTCTACTGAGGTTTGCTGCCACCAATGCGATCGCTAAAACCGAATTACAAGCACAATTTAATTTCTCTGTAGTTCAGGCAGAGGCAATTTTATCTATGCCCTTACGCAGAATCACAGCAATGGAGCAATCGGGATTACAAGCGGAAATGACTGAACTAAAAACCCAAATTGCCAGTTTAGAAGTTTACTTGGGCGATCGCCGTGAACTCCTCAAAAATATTAAAAAAGAACTACGCCAACTCAAGAAAAAACATGGTGATAATCGCCGTACTCGCCTTTTGAGTTTAAGTAATGGGATCAGTAATGGTCAGATTTCTCCAGCTAATCCCGATCCTAAACTTCCAGAAATTACTCCAGTTGAACCTCCACAACCAGCATTAATCCAACTAACGCAAAAAGGCTACATTAAGCGTTTAGAGCCAAAAAGTAAGAATGGTAGTTCAAGTGCTAATTCTTCTGCTGATGACATCGTAATTGCCGACTACCATACCAGTACCGATCAAGATTTAATTGTTTTAACCAATAGTGGTAAAGCTTTCCCCGTGGCGATCGCCGATATTCCTAAAGGTAAACCCAAAGGTACGCCATTAATTAGACTTTTACCAGACTCTGCTGAACCAGTAGTATCTCATTTTGTTTGGGATCGCCAGCCCGAAGCCAGTATAGTTTTAGTCACAGCCGAAGCAAAAATTAAACGTCTATCCCTATCTGAATTAGGGGGAATTAGTAGCAGGGGCTTAATCACGATCAAACTGGGAGAACAGGATCAACTATTTTGGGGAGGAATTGTCAGCCTCGATCAACAAATTGCGGTCGCTACTTCCACGGGTAGAATTTTAAGAATGAATACCGATGAATCTCAAGTCTCAATCCTAGGGCGATCGGCAATGGGAACAATGGCACTACGTCTAAGAAACTCAGAAACCCTAATTGGAGTAATACCCTTGGCAACAGATTTAGAATTATTACTAATTACCGCCCAAGGTTATGCCAAACGCCTAAAAGCCCAAGATATTCGGCTGTCATCACGGGCAAGTATTGGCTCTCAGTCAATTATGTTTAAGAATAAAGAAGATTCATTAGCGGCGATCGCTCCGATTTTGCCAAATCAGGCACATATTCATTTAGGTATTAGTAGAGACGATCATCAATCTAAAATTGGAGAGAAAATTGTGGAACTCGAATTAGTGAGAATTCCCCTAGAGCCTTGTAATAGTTCAGGTTTAAAGATTCCAGAGCTAGAGATTAGCCGACTACATTCTGTAAAAATCTATAATTAGCACTTATCTTTATTCTCAAATATTCTTAAATTATCAACAAATGTCTCCTCTTTTTGTCCTTGCCTCTGCTTCTCCTGCCCGCCGTGCCATTCTAATTCAAGCAGGTATTGATCCCTTTGTAGCTGTGAGCAATTTTGATGAGGATCAAATCACAACTACCGATCCCATAGAATTAGTGCAAATTTTAGCAAAGTCCAAGGCTGAGGCAGTTCAATCTCGATTTCAAGATCAAGAGGCATTAATTTTAGGTTGTGACTCCGTGATGGTGGTTGATGGTGAGATTTTTGGTAAGCCGATTTATAAAGAACGGGCGATCGCTATGTGGGAGAAAATGCGGGGCAATCAAGGTGAACTATATACGGGACATTGTTTAATCGACATTAAAAACCACCGCACTCTCACTCGCTATGGCATCACCACTGTAGGTTTTGCTAATGCTACGGATGCCGAAATTGAAAGCTATATAGATACGGGTGAACCTCTAAATTGTGCAGGTTGTTGTACCTTGGAAGGCTTAGGAGGCTTTTTAATAGAAGGGCTAGAAGGCTGCCATACAAATGTTTTGGGTTTAAGTTTACCTCTATTGCGAGAAATGTTACAGGCACTTGGCTATAGCCTAAAATTTGCTGGACATAAAGTGGAAATTAACCCTCAGTCCTTCTAATAAAAACGGGTTTAACGCCCTTGTTCTAAGGCAATATCAACTCGATCTAGTTCTAAAATCACGCGATCGCGCACCTTAGGGGGAACAGAACGCTTAGTAGTGCCATTATAGTAACTAGCTAAAGCATTCAAGGCTGTGCGTAAAGTCGTAAAAGAAGTCAAGCCCAATTTTTCTGAATCCCTCCGATAACGAGAGGCATAGGCATTAATTTTGTAACGGGCATCGGTTTGAGCAGCAATTTTATTGGGGTCTTTAGGGTCTAAACCCACAGCATATCGTAGGCTCTTAACTACAGCCTTAGTATCTTCCACATAGTTGCCCGTCATCCCCGCATTAGCCTTTTCTAAGATTTCTTTATTTGTAGTAACTTTCTGCCCTGAACCAATTAAAGCCGCATCAGCATTACCACCAACCCAAAATATTACTGCTACTAAAGCCAGTGCGATTAATCGGGTAGTAAGGCTAGAGAAAAATGAGATTGAATTTTTTGTCATACTTTATTTTTTGTATATTTTTTATTTTATTTTTCAACCTTAATCTTAAAAGATTACGAACTCCTTTGATAAGTTTTTTTTACAATGTTATGGAATTCTGACATTTTATAATCGCTGGGGATCGTTATTGGGCATGATTGAATTAGTGAGTATAATTATCAAATCTCTCGCTAGATATATATTTTAAGCACCTAGCACTAAGCATTTACTACTAGGCAATAGTTAAAACCTGCCTAAAATTCACAGAAAAAATGATCCCGAAACCATTGACGATCAGTGGTAATTTGTCAACAATAGAGTTGTTAAGTAGATTTGTTAAGTTAATCTCAACAAATTTAGGTGATTCCCTAAAAGCCTTAGTCCCAAGGATATTAGGCAATGTGCCAGTATAAATGACTACTATGTATTAGTAATACTTTCATTGGGATCACCATCTATCATCGGAGGTAAAAAATGGCAAAAGAACGTCCACCAGTTGAAGAGATGACTTTGCGTCAACTGCGTAAGGTCGCTGCCGAATTTGAAATTTTCCGTTACAGTCGAATGCGTAAATCTCAGCTTTTAGAGGCAATTCAAGTTGCCCAAAGCAAGGGGTCTTTTAACAGATTGAATCGTAATTTGGATAAAAATATGACAGATGCAAAAGAAATTGTAGAAGCAACTAAGTTTGATCTAGGTGAACAGGAAATTTCTCCTACCGATCTCACCACTATTCAAGAAAGAACAATTCCCGATGGCTATGGTGAAAGTAGAATCGTCCTTTTGCCCCGTGATCCCCAGTGGGCTTATGTTTATTGGGATATTCCTAACTCTGAAAAGGAGCAGAAGCGTCTGCAAGGTGGTCAGCAATTAGCTTTGCGCTTGTATGATTCGACTAATCTAAATCTTGACTATCAGTATCCCCACAGTATCCAAGAATATCCCTGTGATGAATTAGCAAGGGAATGGTATTTACCTGTACCTGTGAGCGATCGCAGTTATGTGGTCGAAATTGGCTATAGATGTGCTGACGGACGTTGGCTAGTGCTTTCTCGGTCAGTGCCAGTAAATATCCCACCTGTTTATCCTACGGACTGGATTGAGGATCACTTCATTACCGTGCCTTGGGAACAAAATTTAGTCGGTGAAACCCTATTTAATTTGATTACCCCTGAGCAAAAATCCTTTACCCAAGAATCCCCTACTCAAGAACCTGCCCCCATCTATGATCAAATATTTAACCTTGCCCAATCCGCAGAAGAGCAACGTATTGCTGGTTCACTGTATGGTTCTCAACAACAGTCGGGTGCTGGTCTAGGCTTTGAGTCTTTGAGTTCCTATGTATTTCCCTCTGGAGTAGGTTTGTGGAGTGGTGCAGGTATATCTGGCTTAACCGCCTCTGGCGTGGGTATGTCTGGAGCCGCTTTACTAGGGGTGGGCGTTCGTCCTCGGCAGTTTTGGCTTGTGGCTGATGCTGAATTAATTGTCTATGGTGCCACTGAACCAGATGCAACTGTTACCATTGGTGGTCGCCCCATTAAGCTTAATGATGATGGTACTTTCCGTCACCACATGTCGTTCCAAGATGGCATTATCGATTATCCTATCTTCGCCCTTGCTGCGGATGGTGAACAAAATCGGTCTATTCATCTGAAGTTTGAGCGTCAAACCCTAGAGCGTCGGACAAACACCAAGGAGGAAGCAGTTCCCGAATGGCTTGTCTAAAGGTTATTTGAAAATCACCTAAAAATTATCTAAAAATATAAGTAATTGGAGTATATGGAAAAGTTTCTATGTACTCTTTTTCATAGTTGGTTGTACGCCTAAAAGTATTAACTTTGCCTGAGTACACCTACTTAATATTTTTATGGCACTATTTTAAGCTGGGAAAACTAACCGATTATCTCTCAGTTTCAGTCGCCATAACTCGCCGCCAGTATCTGGAATGCTTTCTAAGTTTTTATCCCCGATCGCTTGCCTTAATTGACTTGATGGACGAAATACCATGTAATCACTAAAAATATCAGGTAATTTGGGTAGCTGGGAATGACTTAAGAGCAAGAGTTTTGGGCGATCGCTCAGTAAATGAGATATGGAAATAATATCGGCTAAATTGATTCCATTTTCTGCATCTGTAATTAATAGTGGGGCAGGTTTAGAGTTAACAATTTTTGCAGTTATACCATTAAAATAACTGGGAATATTAGTCCACCATGTATCAGTACTATTACTGACTATACAGGAAGCAATGCTACAGGCTGCCAATAGAACTATCAAACTCCGTCCCAAAATTTGTCCTACAATTTGCCTGTGTTGTAAGGTAATGCCGACTAAATAAGCGATCGCTAGTTGTAACCCAGCGTAACTACCAATTAAATAACGAGTCACAGTACTGCGTCGTCCTCCTAAGATCAAGTCTGGAAGCAGTAAAAGTGCAAATGGTACGACTATTGCGGTAAGGATAAATATGAATGTTTGGCGTTCAGTACGGCGATAAATTAAATAAATTCCTGCCACCATCAGGATAAAAATTAGTAAGCGTGGTACATATGTCCAGACATTATCAAATCCCCAGTCCAGATCGAAATATA
Source organism: Synechococcus sp. PCC 7502 (assembly GCF_000317085.1). NCBI lineage: Bacteria > Bacillati > Cyanobacteriota > Cyanophyceae > Pseudanabaenales > Pseudanabaenaceae > Pseudanabaenococcus > Pseudanabaenococcus habilitatus. The sequence continues at coordinate 1,243,174 of NC_019702.1, read as the reverse complement.
GACAGGTAAAACTGAGTAACCAAGTGCGAATATAAAATAGCCAATCTGCTGCCCCTGTTACCCAATTGGTCGTAGCCGATACCCTTTGGTAGTTGAATACCATGACGCAGATCCAAGGTAAATAAATTAAGGCTGCTAGGGCGATCGCCTGCAAGTATCTTTTAATAGGGAGAGAATCTTGATCTAACTTTAAGTAGGTTAATTTCAAAATTAGGAGGTATGTGCCATGCCCAACTAAGGTAAAGCCAAAAAAAGGATGGGTATATAGTCCAATGACGCTTACTAGGGAATAAATGATCCAACTGTGCTTAGAGTCTATTCGTGCGGCTCTTAAAAAACACAAACTGCTGGCAAGGCTAATTACACACAATAAGCTATATTGACGGGCAATCTGGGCAAATAAAACATCAAAGGGAGATAAGACTAGAAATATTACAGCAATTAAGGCGATCGTCCGAGATTTAAATAATTCCCATGCCAACCCATAGATTAATGGTAAACCAATCAGGCTAATGAGGGCGGCTAGCGATCGCATCGACACCGTACTACTACCAAATATTTGCATCCATAGGCGAGAGGCTAAATAATACAACGGCGGATGCTGGGGGTCTTCGATCGCAAGCGAGAAAATAGTATCTAGGGCAGAGCTATTGGGCTTTAATTCCTGAAATTTAAGGATTGACTGCGGTGAGGTAATTTGATCGGTAAAAATTGCTCGATTTATTTCTTGACTTGTAAACCCAGCCGCACGGAATGATGTATAAACTTCGTCATGCCAATATAACTTATGGTCTAGTGCCAAAAATCTCAGGCAAATCCCCAAAGCGATCGCCACAATTAATAAAATCAGTAGAAACTTCGACGGTATTAATTCCCCAGTTTTTGAGTGCATATAGGGATTACATTTAATAACTACTAATAACTTCACAATCTTAAATCAAGGTTAATAGAATTAACAAAAATTAAAAATTCATGAGTTGGTTTTGGTTGAAACTCGGTTCACAATTGCGGAATAGCAAAAATAGCAAAATTGGCATTAACATCTAGATTTTTGAGGCATAGCTCTTTCGTCATTATTTTTAAAGAGATTCAGAAAGAGATCAGAAAAAAGAGACTAAAAAATATATGTATTTAATTCGCATTAGTTATTTTAGTTTTGGGTATGATAGTTAGTATTGATTGTCTCCCTATATCTCTCCCCATACTAAAAATTAAGCAGTTATGGAAGACTCAGGCAAAAGTAAAATAGAGGCTAGTCATAAGCCAGAGCCACCTAGACTGTCAGACTATAATATTAACTCTGAGTCTGAATATAAATGGCAAAAGTCTGCTCCAGATGTAGGTGGGGTGGCAGCGATTTTGGCGGAATTTGATGCTGCTACTCGTTCTGACCAATATTCACAGGCTCTACGCAAATTAATTAAATCCAAGCATAATATCATCCCTGATTTAATTGCCCGTTTAGATGGAGATGATCTAGCGATCGCTAAGAAAGCCGCTTTAGCTTTAGGATATATGCAGTCACCGCAAGCAATTCCTAACCTAGTTGAAGCATTGGGTAACCCTGATCGCCAACTCTATTCCCACGCTGCTACTGCCCTTGGCTGTATGGGAACAATGGAAGCAATACGGTGGCTAGTGAAAATGCTGAATCACAAGTCTGTACAAGTTCAGGCATCTGTGGCTAAAGCCCTAGCTCGTGGTGGTTTAAGTGCGGTTTCACCTCTGGTGGATATTCTTAAACGGGGGGAAGAACTAGTCCGTATCCATGCCGCCCATTCCTTAGGACAGATCAACTCGCCCCTAGCCGTTCCTGCCCTGATTAATGCCCTAGGCGATCCCGTAAGAACCGTAAGACTAGAAGCAGCTTGGGCTTTAGGACAAATACGCTCACCCCTAGCCTGCACTGCCCTTGCTGCAAGGTTAACTGATGTCGATCTCAGTGTGCAATCTCAAGCTGCTCAAGCCCTCAAAAATATTGGTAGTCCCTGCATCCCCGCCCTGTCAGAAATGCTGAAGAGTCCGTCTAGCGATACTAGAACCGTTGCTGCTCGTACCTTAGGGCAAATGGCTATAGATCAATCTGTACCCTTATTAATCGATGTCTTATATAATGATGAGTTTCCCCATGTGCGGTGTAATGCGGCGGCGGCTCTCGGTGAAATTGGCTCTGTTGAGTGTATTCATCCCCTAGCGATGATGCTCAAAGATGGCGATCGCTCGGTTCGTAATTCAGCAATGCGTGCCTTGCGCAGGATTAATCATCCTCAAGCTCAAGAAATCTTAAAGACCTTTACCCAATCTATAAACGTTCCCCAGTATTTAGTTCCGACTATTAACCATAACGAAAATGAACTCGATAACTACGCCGACTATACGATCCTCCAGTAATCAAAGCTTATGAGTTCTCAATTTTCCGTAATTACAGCCGTAGAAAAATTAAACTATCGAGTAACTATAGGTGACGTTGCTGCCCAATCTGGCTTAGATGTAAATTTAGCGCAGAGGGAACTATTAGCCCTAGCTACGCAAACCAGTGGTAATCTCCAAGTCTCGGAAACTGGGGAAATTGTCTATGTGTTCTCGCCCCAAGTGCGGCAAATTTTATGGAGTCGTAATTTTAAGCTGAGACTGCAAGCATGGTTAGGACAAGTTTGGAAATGGGTATTTTATTTAATTAGAATTTCCTTTGGGATTTTATTAGTGGTTTCCATTGCGATCGTCGTAATTGGTATAGTCTTGGCGGTAATTGCCCTCCAAAGTCGGAGTAGTGATAATGATAATCGGAGGTCTGATGATCGGGATGGTGGGTTCAACTTTATTCCTAATTTCTTCTGGATTGATTTCGGTAATATATTCGCGCCCAGCTACTACGAACATCCAGATCGGATTAAATCCAAAGCAAACGACTCGAATATGGGCTTCCTCGAAAGTATTTTTTCGTTTTTATTTGGAGATGGAAACCCTAACTATGATCTGGAAGAACGGCGGAGTCAAGAGATTTCTGCGTTGATCCGCAGTCACCAAGGCGTAGTCATAGCTGAACAAGTGGCTCCTTACCTAGATGAGATTGCAGATACTCAAGAGGGTTTTGAAGACTATATGATCCCCGTGCTAACCAAATTTAATGGACTGCCCCAAGTTACGGAAATTGGTACCCTTGCCTATAGTTTTCCCGACCTACAAAAAGTGGCTGCCGATCGCTCTAAATCTAATCCTAGTAATAGTTTTCTACAGGAAAAAATATGGCAATTTAGTAAAGCAGGGGCAGGCAAAATTACCTTAGCGATCGCCCTAGGTGTATTTTATTTAGGCTCAGCTTTATTTCTGGGTTCTTTACTGGGGCAACTGGGCGGTACAGAGCTAAGTGACTTTTTGGGAATTATAGCTGGCTCCTATTACCTATTATTGGGTTATGCCATTTTATTTTTAACCATCCCCACGGTTAGATATTTTGTGCTTAAGGGCATAAATAGCAAGATTATCAAAAGGAATCGTCAACGCTCTGAACGGGCTGATGTTTTAAAACAATTAAATCCACAGATCAAACAAAAGCTAGAACTTGCCCAACAGTTTGCGATCGCCCCCGAGGTAATTGGTACGGATAATTTGGCATACACCACAGAAACTGATCTAAATGACCAAGATTACGCCAAAATGTTTAAGCAACCTCCTAATCCATAATTTACTAAATTTACTAGGTTAATTCATGAGTTTTCAAGTTATCCGCACTGCCGAAGCACCCTTACCCGTTGGTCCCTATAATCAAGCGATCGTCATACCTGCTAATTCTAAATTGATCTACTTGGCGGGACAAATTCCCCTAAATCCCCATACAGGTAAGGTAGAAACTGGTGACATTACTATCCAAACTGAACGGGTTTTACAAAATATCAAAGCTGTATTAACTGCATCGGGGGCTGAATTTAAGGATGTGATTAAAACCACGGTATTTTTGGCGGATATGGCAGATTTTGCGGCGATGAATGCCGTATATGGTCAGTATTTTCTTGATCCAGCCCCTGCTCGTTCCTGTGTACAAGTGGCAAGATTACCGTTAAATGTGGCTGTGGAAATTGAGTGTATTGTTGCTGTCTAGTTTTGTTGTTTAGACTTCTACTTATTCCCGTCTTCGAGGTCGACGTTTAAAAGATTTAGGTGGACGGGGATTAAAGTAATCATCAAAATTGCCCTCGGAAACATTCCGTTTAGGAAAACTAGGGCGGGGCATTTTACTCAGTTGCCTAAATAATTTAGATAGCTTTTGATCAACTTGAAAACCTCGGCGGGTCTCAATCACAATGGTTTTACCTAACTTATCATGTAAAGTTTGCATTTTTCGACTGTCAGCGATCGCAAAGGCAGCATCAATGACTAAAGGTAAAACCGCAAATAATGCCAAAGAAGTTGGAGACTTGGAGGCAGCCAATACAAATGCCAAAAATGGATAGACAACCAGTTCCCGCTTAAATAGCTCAGCTATTCCTGAGGATTTACCGTACTGCATATCCACGGTTTTAAGACTCAGTAACCACCGTCCCAAACTTTGTCCTTGGTTATTGCCTGCAAATAAAACGCGATCGCCACCCCAGACTAGGGCAAACACAACTAAACCCCAACCAGACTGCTCATTGATCCCTAGTAAAGATTCCCCAAGCTTGCCGATAAAAGCACAGCCAAAAAAGTCCAACGCAAAGCTGCCAATTCTTTTACCAATTGGGGCAAGGGGTAAACGATTGTAAGCAGGTTCAAAGTACATAGGCTTATGCTACAACTAAATTCTAGTGCTTTGTTGATTAATCTTAAATATCAATAATAAATCTCCAAATTAATGCCCAAAAAACAAAAATTCCCTTATCTAGTTGGCTCCAAGTGGACTGCCAGACAAGATACCTTCGGCTGGCGGCACTTTATTGTAACTAATCGCCAGAATGAAAAAAATATGGTCTTCGCTGAACTTAAGGCAACTTGTGATCAATCGGTGCGGTTTTGGCTAAATGCTAAAGCCTTAAAAGATCGTAACCTGTGGCAACCGGGTTGGATTGCTTTAACGGAAAGGACTACGGAAATAATTTAACTTTTCCTGATAAAGTATTTAAGACTGAAATCCAAAGCCAAGATTTATTTTATTTCTTATACTATTTCCTATGTCAGATACTCAATCCGATATTTATCTCTCTTGGGCAGAGTATGACGAAAAAATTGAGCAGTTAGCAGTTAAAATTTATCGTTCTGGTTGGGAATTTAATCAAATTCTATGTTTAGCCAGAGGTGGCTTACGAGTCGGTGATATTTTTTCCCGCATATTTAATAAACCTCTCGCTATTCTTTCTGCTAGCTCCTATGATGATAAGGTGCGTCGTCCTAGGCTTACCTTTGCTAAATCTATTTCCATGACTACTCCCACCCTTGGGGATAAGGTGCTGTTGGTAGATGATTTAGTTGATTCGGGTATGACATTAGGGCAGACCATAGTTTGGCTGAATGAGCATGAGCATTATGATGTGTCTGAGATCAGAACAGCGGTAATTTGGTATAAGGCAGTAAGTATATATGTCCCAGATTTTTATGTGGATTATCTTCCTGATAGTCCTTGGATTCATCAACCCTTTGAGAAGTATGAACACATGGATATAGCCAAGCTTGCTCAAAAGTAAATCCCTGAACTACTTATAAATTTAGTCAAGGCTTATTCAGGGCTTACACAACATAAAAGAAATCTTGGATCCAAAGGGGTTTGGAGTAAAGCCCCAATTTAGGGCACAGCCCTCAAACTTCCGTCTATAAGTACTGGGCAAATTTGAGTGCGTAACTCCTATTATTAACCTAGTTTGGGTTTAAGCAAAAAGAAATCAAAAAGCTAAAACCAATCTGTAAGTTTTTCTCTAAGCTTGGTTAATAATTTTATAGAAATTTATGCCCCTAAAAGTAGGGCAAATGGATATTATTAAGGCTAAAAATTTAAAGGAACACCCGCATGAATTAGAAGCTTTCTGAGCTGCAAAATTGCTGGAGAAATTTCATGATTCCAATCTGCGCCCTGTTGATCAAATGCTCGTTGCTCAACCTCGACAATTTCTTGATCTTGAGCAAAAATACCATTGGTAAAAGCCACAATAAATGGCCAAAGCAAGTGAATCAGCATGGTAATGCTTGGTTTAGCAATCATCAATAGTCCATAAGTCTGATTTTGTCTTTGTTCACGATCTGTGGGCACATAGCAATTCCATAAATCTAAAGCTGGTTCACTACTCCCTGCCATCCAAAATTTAAGAGTTTGATAGGGATAGCCTGTGCGGATCGTCATTTTATCAATCTCATCGGTCTCAATTTTGCGACTGCCAATTATAAACTTTTCCCCAAGAGACTGCTTACCTGCCAAGCGTGAGAACGTATAATCTGCTTCTACCCAGCCATCTTTAGCTCGAATATCTAGCAATGTAGTACGAATTAATCCCATTAAACTACGGTGCAGAAACTGATGATTCATGTCCATCAAATTTTCATGCATAAACGAGTAATGACAGGAAATAGAACGATCAAGGATACGAGTTTTATACTTGGGATTAGCAAAAGTTTGGACTTCCGGAAACTGGGAAAACCCAGAAGCATTGAGATCACCAGTATAGACAAAGATCAGTCCATAGGCTTCTCGTACTGGATAACTATGTACCCCATTGGGAAGATGTTTTTGCCCATCTAAATAGGGAATATTAACGCATGATCCCTGACGATCATACGTCCAACAGTGGTAATGACATTGCACCCGTTCTCCTCTTACTACTCCGAGATGAAGTGGGATTTGGCGATGGGCACAACGATCTTCAAGGGCAAATAAATCACCCTTTTCAGGACGGACAAGCATAATTGGTTCACCTGCAAAGGTAACCGCCAAAGGCTTCCCTATGCGCAAGTTTTTTGAGCGAGCTAAGGGATACCAAAAATTAGGATTAAGTCCAATTTTACGGATGTCCGCACTTTCTTGGTTAACCTTGGATCGTGTGGCTGATTTACTGAGATTATTATTAACTGATTGCAATTTTGCAGATTGAGAATAGACATTCATTGGTAAATATACTTAGAGTAGTACTATAAAAAGTGTGGATAAACCTGTAAAACTTCTGGCAAGTGTTACAGGTAGTTAGTTTTAGACGATAAAGGATAAAGCCTTGGCACATCAACATACTACACATATTTGAGTACGACCATATTTAGCTGCATACTCGTTCAATTAATGCCATGACATTAGACCTTGTGAGTTTGTCTGCACCGTGGGCGATCGCTTCTAAGGTAGCATGTGCCAAAGTTAGGGGAATTTGACAAAAGTCTAAAACTGGTCCCCGTGGCAGTGCCTTAGTATAAATATCCCCCAGTGCCAAATTACGACGTGCATAGTCAATCAGGTCTTCTTTATTCCAACCATCGGGAACTAAGTCTGCACCCCGTAAAAGGTCTTCGGAACGGTTACGAAGGATATTGACGGTTTGTAAGCCTCGACCATAACCGATCGCCTGAATCCGATTAGTTTGAGTACCGTCATACCAAGCCCACAGATCAGATAGCAGTAAGCCCACAGCCCCAGCCACACTGAAGGTGTAACCATCAAGGTCGATTTCAGAATGGATTTGCCAGTTACGATTTGCCCAGTATGCCATCCGATCAGACATTGCTGCCGTAGCATCCCAAACCCTAGGGGCGATCGACGCAGGAGCCATCATTGCCCATTCGCCAATGCGGAGCGAAACCTCTGGCAAAACATGATCATGGGTACTTAAGGCATTAGCAAAGGCATTGAGAGCGAAACTATCTCTGCCCGATTGCAAAACTATACTAACTTTCTGCAATAGATCAGATTTAATGGCATTATCTAAACTGGGGTGATCCTCAATTTCATCAATTGCTCTCATACACAGATAGGCAGAAGTAACTGCTTCCTGTAAACCACTGGGTAATCTACTAATTGGAATGTAGAAAGTGCGACTGGTTTCTTTAAGAACTTCTAGGGCATCTTTACGTAAATTCATTGGCTCACTCCTCTATGGTGCTCCCACTAAATAAACCGAGAGACTGAAATATCTCATTCAATCCGCCTAATTTTAAGTGGTTTTGTCGATTTAGAATAGTACATTTCTTGCAAAATTGAATTTTTATTGAGTTATTTTAGGGTGATGGACTTTTTAGGCTTGATTTTTTGCTTACCCGCCACGGTTTATGCCTGTTATGGTATCTACGCAGCGATCGCTTTTTTTAAAAATCCTTACGGTAAATACGCTCTTATTCAAAAATTGGATTATCTGCCCCCAATTACAATTTTGAAACCAGTATGTGGGTTAGACCCTGAAATTTACCTGAATTTTGCCTCATTTTGCACCCAAAATTATCCTAAGTATCAACTCATCTTTGCCGTCAGTGACCCTAATGATCCAGTTATTGCCGTAGTTAAGCAGATTATCCATGACTTTCCTTCCGTTGATTTTCCTCACCTTGATATTGAATTGGTTCAAAACGATCGCCTGATTGGGACAAATTATAAAATTAGCAATCTGGCAAATGCTCTACCTATGGCAAAGTATGAAACTTTAGTATTAGCAGATAGTGATGTTAGGGTTGATCCAGAATATCTGCAAACCTTAGTCCAACCTTTAGCTGATCCTAGGGTAGGGGCTGTAACTTGCTTATACCGCCCAATTATGAATGGATGGGTGGCAACCCTTGAGGCAGTAGGAATTTCCACAGATTATCTATCTAGCGTTTTGGTTGCGAATCAATTGGAAGGAATTAAGTTTGCCCTAGGTACAACTATTGCCATCAAGAAAACTGTTCTAGCGGAAATTGGCGGTTTTGAGGCGATTGCGGCTTATTTAGCAGATGACTATCAAATTGGTTATCTAACATCGCAATTGGGCTACAAAGTTGTTTTGTCTCATTACATTATCGATCACTTCATCTCAACCAATAATTTTCCCGAATTGCTAGATCGGCAACTGCGCTGGGCATACTGCACTAAGGTATCTCGTCCTTGGGGCTATTTAGGCTTGTTTTTTACCCAAGGTATTGCCACTAGTCTAATATTTTTATTGATCTCCGGCGGTTCTGGGTGGGGGTGGGTAGGACTAGCGATCGCTTGGATAAGTCGGATGATTTTAGCTTGGGTAGTGGCAGTATGGGGACTCAAAGATCGAACCGCATCAAAATTTCTGTGGTTGGTGCCTATTCGGGATTTACTCAGCTTTGGGATATGGTTGTATAGCTGGTTTAGTAATAGCATGAACTGGCGGGGACGCAGATTAAAGCTATCGGATTCAGGCAAACTGGTTCTAAATGATGATCTAAATGATTAACCAGTTCGCGAATTTGGCTTGCAAAAAAGCTGAACAACTCAGGGTAACGTAGAATAGGGTTATTAATGTTACAAAAGTTTAAAATCTTCCATGGAATTCCAGTTTGATTCAATTCCTGATGCACTGCACGCCCTAAAGTCAGGTCATTTAATTGTGGTAGTTGATGATGAGAACCGTGAAAACGAGGGAGATTTAATCGGGGCAGCCCAGTTTGCAACTCCAGAAATGGTCAACTTCATGGCAGTTCACGCCAGAGGTTTAATTTGTTTGGCAATGCAGGGCGATCGCCTCGATCAATTAGAACTTCCTCTGATGGTTGATCGCAATACCGACAATAATCAAACCGCCTTTACTGTGAGTATTGATGCTATGAGTACCTCCACAGGTATTTCTGCTGAAGATCGCTCCAATACTATTCAACTAGCAATTCACCCCCACGCCAAGCCCAATGAGTTTAAGCGTCCGGGGCATATTTTCCCGTTGCGATCGCGCACTGGTGGAGTCCTAAAACGGGCTGGACATACGGAAGCGGCTGTGGATTTAGCAGAAATTGCTGGTCTATATCCCGCAGGTGTAATCTGTGAAATTCAAAATGATGATGGTTCCATGGCAAGGTTACCCGAATTGGTGGAATATGCCAAAAAACATAACCTCAAGCTTATTAGTATCGCCGATCTAATTAGTTACCGATTAGCCCATGAGCAGTTTGTCCATCTGGAATCCGTGGCTGAATTACCCACCCAGTTTGGCAATTTCACGGTGTATGCCTATCGTAATAGTTTGGATAACACTGAACATTTAGCGATCGTTAAGGGCGATAAAAGCCGATTTAAAGACGAAGAAGTGCTGGTGCGAGTCCATTCTGAATGCTTAACGGGAGATGCCCTAGGTTCCCTGCGCTGTGACTGTCGGGGACAACTACAAAGTGCCTTAAAGATGATTGAATATGCAGGTTCAGGGATTGTAGTTTATCTGCGCCAAGAGGGCAGAGGGATCGGGCTGATCAATAAAATTAAAGCCTATAATCTCCAAGATGCAGGTCTAGATACCGTCGAGGCAAACGAAAAACTAGGGTTTGCTCCCGATCTGCGTACCTATGGCGTTGGCGCTCAAATTCTCCATAATTTAGGGGTCAAAAAAATGCGCCTAGTCACTAATAATCCCCGCAAAATTTCTGGTTTGAAAGGCTTTGACATCCAAATTGTCGAGCGGTTACCTTTGCTAATTGAAACTAATGAGTATAATTCACGCTATTTAGAAACAAAAGCAGAAAAATTGGGGCATTTTATCCCCTTGGAAAAATTTTAGAGCAATCTAATCAGCCTCTTACTAGCTCGAGAGCGATCGCTTTATTGTCAGGTTTAGAGGTTAATATGGGAAAAAGTATATGCCCCGATAGAAACAATTAAGCTATGACTGACGTTCCCGTATCTCGAATTCGTAACTTTTCGATCATTGCCCACATCGATCATGGGAAATCTACCCTTGCCGATCGCTTATTGCAAGCTACAGGTACCGTAAAGTCACGGGAGATGAAAGAACAATTTCTGGACAACATGGACTTAGAAAGGGAACGGGGAATTACGATTAAACTCCAAGCGGCACGGATGGATTACACAGCCCAAGATGGCTTAGCTTACGTTTTGAATTTAATTGATACTCCGGGGCATGTGGATTTTTCTTACGAGGTATCTCGAAGTTTGGCTGCCTGTGAAGGGGCTTTACTGGTAGTGGATGCTTCCCAGGGCGTAGAGGCTCAGACATTAGCGAATGTTTATTTGGCTTTAGAGAATAATCTGGAAATTATTCCCGTATTAAATAAAATTGATCTCCCTAGTGCTGAACCAGAACGCATTGCTACGGAAATCGAAGAATTAATTGGCTTAGATTGTTCCGAAGCGGTTAGAGCTTCTGCTAAAGCGGGAATTGGCGTTCCTGAAATTTTAGAGGAAATTGTTAAAAAAGTACCCGCCCCCAAAGATACCGTTGATCAACCTTTGCGATCGCTAATTTTTGATAGTTATTATGATGCTTACCGCGGCGTTGTTGTCTATTTTCGGGTCATGGATGGCACAGTTAACAGGGGCGATCGAGTGCGCTTCATGGCATCAGGGCAAGAATATGTAATTGATGAACTGGGAGTCTTGGCACCAAATCAAATTCAAGTGGAATCACTCCATGCGGGAGAAGTAGGATATTTAGCCGCCGCCATTAAATCCGTAGAACATGCCAGAGTTGGCGATACTATTACCTCTGGACTAAATCCTGCGCCAGAAGCATTACCGGGCTACATTGAAGCAAAGCCTATGGTATTTTGCGGTATGTTCCCCACCGATGCCGATCAGTTTGAAGACCTTAGGGAAGCATTGGAAAAACTCAAACTTAATGATGCCGCCTTAAATTATGAACCAGAAAGCTCCAGTGCAATGGGATTCGGCTTCCGTTGTGGCTTTTTGGGATTACTGCACATGGAAATTGTCCAAGAGCGACTGGAGCGAGAATATAATCTGGATTTAATTGTGACCGCTCCTTCAGTGATCTATCGGGTGACAAAAATTAAGGGTGAAGTGGTGTTAATTGATAATCCCAGCGAACTGCCTAACCCTCAGGAACGGACAAAAATTGAAGAACCATACGTCCGACTGGATATTATGACTCCCCAACACTATATCGGTACGCTGATGGAGCTATGTGAAACCCGACGAGGTAATTATATCGACATGAAATATATCACCAAAGATCGAGCTACCTTGACCTACGAAGTTCCTTTGGCAGAAATTGTGACTGACTTTTTTGATCAAATGAAGTCCCGCACTAAAGGCTATGCCAGTATGGAATACGAGGTGATTGGCTATCGGGAGAATGATCTAGTCAAAGTCGATATTCTAGTGAATGAAGAACCCGTCGATGCCCTTGCCTGTATTGCTCACCGTGAAAAGGCTTATCATTTAGGTAAAAATTTAGTTTCTAAGCTCAAGGAATTAATTCCCCGTCACCAGTTCCAAATTCCTGTCCAAGCAGCGATCGGCACAAAAATCCTTGCCCGTGAGAATATTCCTGCGATGCGAAAAAATGTGTTAAGTAAGTGTTACGGCGGTGATGTATCTCGAAAGAAAAAACTCTTAGAGAAACAAAAGGAAGGAAAGAAACGGATGAAATCAATTGGGGTTGTGGATGTTCCCCAAGAGGCGTTCATGGCGATTTTGCAATTAAATGGCGATTAGTATTTTATTCCTTCGTAAGTTCAGCCGTAAGTTCAGTAAGTGGGCAAACATAAATAATCTAAAAATAGAAAGGGAAGAAGCTCTGGAGTGGGTTTTAGTTTTTCTGCTCTCAAAATTAGAACGCAAGGCAACCTTCGATCGCATATCCAACAAGATTAAGTCTTTGATTGACACATTTATCGACAGTATGGGCGGGGCTGTTTAATATTTCTTGAATTAAATTAACAACTAAATTATTGTTTAATCATGGACAATCATAGGTAGCATAAAACTATAGTTTTTGGAATCATTAAATATTACTACTTAGCTATTTAGTAGTTAGCTTTTATTCCTAAGTCTTGGTGGAGTCGCTTATACAGAGTGTGGCAGATAAGATCAAACCCAAGCTTTAATAAACCTATGCTTAATCGTTCCAATGCTCTTACTTTCGCCCAACGGCAGACGGCGATTATTCGTGATCCCTTGGTTGTGTCACCGCATACTTTGGCAATTGAGGCGATCGCCCAGATGAGTGGAGTGTTAATTAGTTATGCAGAAGCTTCAAAAGAATTTATTGATTTTCCTCTAGAGAATTTACATGAGAGTATAAGCAGAGCTAAATCTAGTTGCATTATCGTTGTCGAGCATAAGCGTTTAGTTGGTATTCTGACGGAACGAGATGTAGTAAGGCTAATTGGGCAGCAGCAGGATTTACGGGTACCGATTTCCAATCTGATGTCTCATCCTGTAATTAGTTTACAGGAGTCTAAATTCACAGATTTATTATCAGCCGTAAGTTTATTTCAACAGCATCAAATTCGCCATTTACCTATGCTTGACGATGATGATCATTTGGCTGGTTTATTAACCCAAGAAAGCTTACGCCAAACCTCCCATCCCATTGACCTTTTGCGGTTGCGCCTGGTGAATGAAGTTATGACCACGGAGGTAATTTATAGCAAAGATGATGTTTCAATTTTAGCGATCGCCGCTTTAATGACAGAGCAGGAAGTCAGTTGCATTGTTTTGATTAAGGAAAGAGAATCTCTAAAAATTCCCGTGGGCATCGTTACCGAGCGAGATATTGTGCAGTTTCAGGCACTGAGCTTAGATTGGGTAAATTGTCCTGTGCAATCGGTCATGAGTACGCCAGTATTTGCGATATCGCCCCAGGAGTCTTTGTGGGCTGTGCATCAAATCATGCAGGATAAGCGCATCCGCCGTTTGGCAGTGACTGGAAGCCAAGGTGAATTATTGGGAATTGTAACTGAGAGCAATCTACTACAGGCACTTAACCCCTTGGAGCTATATAAATTAGCTGAAGTCCTAGAGCAGAAATTAATACGATTGGAAGTTGAAAAAATTGAGCTTTTAGAAAAGCGCACACTTGAGCTAGAGCAGGAGATAGAGAGGCGCACAAATACACTAAAGGTAAAGTTAGAACGGGATCAATTACTGGCAAAAATTGCCGCAGAAATTCGCTCATCCTTAAGCCTTCAATCAATTTTGGATACGACCGTAGAACAAGTCCGCCAAGTTTTAGGTTGCGATCGCACTAATATTTTTCGGTGTGAAGCTAATGGCGAGATGTTAATTGTGGCTGAATCTACGAACTCGGAAATATCTCTAATCGGTGAACGTATTCAAGATAGTTGTTTTCAGCAAGATTGGTCAGAAATTTATCGCCAAGGGCATATTCGAGTTGTCCCCGATATTTATGCGATTGAAATGACAGATTGTCATCGGGAATTATTAATCCGCCTCCATACCCGTGCCAAGATGATAGTTCCGCTTTTGTGTGGTGATCAACTGTGGGGATTACTCAATGCCACGGAAAGTGAATTTGCTCGAAACTGGCAACCTGAAGAAATAGAGTTATTAGAATTATTATCATTTCAATTAGCGATCGCCCTGCAACAAGCCACTACCTACGAACAATTACAGCAGGAATTAATTGAACGCCAACAAACGGAAGAGTGGTTACGTCACAGTAAACAGCAGTATGCCTCTTTAGTCGCGGCATCGCCAGTGGGAATTTTCCGAACGGATGTCTCTGGACTATGTATTTATGCCAATCAACGTTGGTGCGAAATTGCCGGAATTCCTTTAGAAGCAATCTTAGGAGATCAATTACAACAGGCATTACACCCTGATGATCGGGAGCGAGTTGCCCTAGAACGTCAAAAAGCTGTAGCGGAAAATCGTCCTTTTAAGTTGGAGTATCGTTATCTAAGTCCAGAGGGGGCAGTGGTTTGGGTCTATGGACAGATCGTTGCTGAAGTGGATAGTAATGGGAAAATTAATGGGTTTTTAGGCACAATTACTGATATTAGCGATCGCAAAGCTTCAGAACAGGCTCTCCAAATTCAACGAGATTTTAACCGCTTAATTGCCGAAATTATTGGTCGATTTGTGGATGTCAGCCCTAATGACCTCAATGCCGAAATTCAACATACCCTCGATCTCATTGGTGAAGTTACCCAAGTTGATACCTGCTACATTTTTGCCTATGACGAGATCAGCCGTACCACAAGCATGACCAATGAATGGGTTAAAGCTGGGTACCCCGCCCAAATTGGTGTCGCCCAAAATATTCCCAGTTGGATATTATTCCCGTGGAGTAGTCCTTTGATTATGGCAAGGGAGACTGTATATATCCATGATGTCAATGATTTACCTCCAGCAGCAGCGATCGATCAAGCTAATTGGCAACAGTTAAACCTCAGATCAATTTTGATGGTGCCGTTAGTACGAAAATCAGTTGTGACTGGGGCGATCGGATTTGCCACCTTTGGTGAGGTGAATACTTGGGGTCAAGAAAGTATTAGATTACTGGGCGTGATGGGGCAAACCATTGCTGATGCCCAAGAGCGAGCTTACGATCAACAACAACTTGAACTGCTGTCCGATCGCCTGCAAGAGGCACAGAGGATTGCCCGTATCGGCAACTGGGAGCAGAATTTTAGTAATGGGAATCTGTATTGGTCAGATGAAGTTTATCGGATATTTGAGATCACCCCAAACACCAAGAGTACCGAGGGGGGACTAACTGAACTTACCCTTCAGGTATTCCAAAATGCTGTGCATCCAGAGGATCGTGAGGCAGTTGCTCAAGCATTTAATAACTCCGTTCGCAATCGCACTCCATACATGATTAGGCACCGTATCCTATTGGCAAATGGACAGGTTAAGTATGTCCAAGAACAGGCAGAAACTATTTATGCTGAAGATGGCAGCCCAATTTTGACAAGGGGTACTGTCCAAGATATTACTGATCTTATCCACTATGAACTACAGCTACAAGAACTAAATACCGAGTTAGAAAAACGGGTGGCACAGCGCACAGCCCAACTATTTGAGCGAGAAAATCAGTTAAATGATTTCTTTGATAATGCCAATGATTTAATTCAGAGTGTTTTTCTGCCCGATGGTAGGTTTGAATACGTTAACCAAGCTTGGCGGGAAACCCTAGGTTACTCAAAAGCAGAAGTGGTTAAACTTACAATTTTTGATGTGCTACATTCCCACTCTCAGATGCCATATCGGGAAATTTTGAGACAAATGCAAGCGGGTATCCTCACCAAAGTTGATTGGGTCGAGTTGGTATTTTTAACCAAAACTCAGCAGGAAGTAATTGCTGAAGGTAGTATTAACTGTCGGATGAAGGATGGGGTACCTGTGGCAACCCGTGCTATTTTTCGAGATGTTACCGATCGCAGGCAAGCCGAGCAGATTATTCATCAACAGGCAAACCGTGAAAAACTCCTACGGGAAGTGACCCAACGCATTCGCAAATCCCTCAATCTACAGACGATTTTTGATACTGCTTGTTTAGAAATTCGCCATGTTTTGGGGGCAAATCGAGTGGGAGTCTTTAAGTTTTACCCTGAATCTGGTTTTGATGATGGTGAATTTGTGGCGGAATCAGTTGTAGATGGCTTTCCCTCCGTTCTTGCCGAGCGAGTTCATGATCACACCTTTGGTGAAAATTATGCTTCTCTCTATGCAAAAGGCAGATATTATGTCGCTGAGGATATCTACGAAAATGGGCAAAGAGAATGCCATGTCGATATTTTAGCAAAGTTTCAGGTGCGTTCTAATCTGGTAGTTCCCTTACTTTCTGCGGATCAACTGTGGGGTTTATTGTGCATTCATCAATGTGCATCCACACGCAAATGGCAGCAGCCTGAAATTGATTTTACCCAGCAGCTTGCGAACCAGTTAGCGATCGCCATTCAGCAAGCCGATTTATTCCAACAGGTACAACAACAACTCACGGAACGACAACTAGCAGAACAACAACTCACCGAGCGCAACCAACAATTAGCAGCTTCCAATGATGAGCTCGCCCGTGCCACCCGACTGAAGGATGAATTTCTCGCCAATATGAGTCACGAACTGCGAACTCCGCTTAATGCGATTTTGGGGATGACTGAAGGACTGCAAGAACAAATTTTTGGGAATGTGAGCGATCGCCAAATTAAGGCTCTGCAAACCATTGAACGTAGTGCTTCCCATTTACTAGAGCTAATTAACGATATCCTTGATGTTGCCAAAATTGAATCGGGACAAATTGAACTCGACTGCACCCCCACAGCGATCGCTCCTCTGTGTAATTCCAGTTTGGTATTTATCAAACAACAGGCACAAAAAAAAGGCATTCAAGTGGAAATGATCGTGCCACCCAATCTACCTGATTTAGTTATAGATGAACGGCGTATCCGTCAGGTGTTAATTAATTTACTTAATAACGCTGTGAAGTTTACCCCTAAAGGTGGACGTATTACCCTTAAAGCCAGTTGTAAAAAACTGATCATTAAACCTAGCCAGTCACCCTTACAAGGGATTACAAAAGTTAGAGTATATAAAACCTTAGCCGAGCAGGAATTAGGAATTCCCCCCCAAGAGGGAAGTGTGGAAGTGCGGGATTCTCTTCGCATTGCTGTGAGCGATACAGGCATTGGCATTGCCTCCGAAAATATTAGTAAACTATTTCAGCCTTTTGTACAAATTGATAGTGCGCTCAATCGTCAGTACGCAGGTACAGGATTAGGACTTTCGCTCGTCAAACGCATTGTGGAAATGCACGGTGGCAAAGTTGGTCTTACCAGTGAGTTGGGGGTAGGCAGTTGTTTCACCATCGATCTTCCCTATCCAGCACCAATAGTTCGAGTGCCAATAGTTACGGATGAAGCGAATTATGAACTGGATCAAGTTTCTGATCAATTTGAACTACCTCACGGGCAAAGTCCGTTAAATAATCAACAAAATATTCCAGAAAATAATCAGCCCATCAAACAACCCCTAATCCTATTAGCAGAAGATAACGAGGCAAATATCAGTACCTTTACCAGTTATCTCAAGGCGAAGGGTTATCGCATTACTGTGGCAAAAAATGGCGAAGAAGCGATCTCTCTGGTTCAAGCCGAAACCCCCGATCTAATTTTGATGGATATTCAAATGCCAGTTATGGATGGACTAGAAGCAATTAAGCACATTCGTGAAGACCTTAAATTAGTAGATATACATATCATTGCCTTAACAGCCCTAACAATGCCCGGCGATCGGGAAAGATGCTTAGAAGCAGGAGCAAATGACTATCTTGCCAAGCCTGTCAAACTAAAAGAACTAACTCAGATGATTCAAACTCTGTTAACCCATTAGAAGAGATATCTATGATGAGTACTTCAAATCCCCCCATCCCCAACGATTTACTGTCTGCGATCGACCGTAATCCTTCGGTGGTGACAGCAGATACGACAGTTATGGTAGCGATCGCTATGATGGGTGAAACTGGTTCAAACTATGTGCTAGTGGTGGAAAGTATACAACCTGAAAGAGCAGGCTTGATTGGCATTCTGACCGAACGAGATATTGTCCGCATTTGCACCCAGCCCATCCCCCTAAACCAGTTGCCAATTCAGACGGTGATGAGCCATCCAGTTACTACTCTCCATGAATCTGCGCTTACGGACATCACTAATGTCTTGGAGCTATTGCAGCAGAATCGGATTCGGCATTTGCCCATCCTAGATGATCAAGATCGCATCGTGGGGCTACTAGACAAAGACTCCTTAGTTGAGATCGTGCGTAAACAAGCCGAAATGAACCTCTTGCAACTCAACAAAGACTTAGAAGCGAAAGTGAAACAACGGACTGCTGCCTTACAAGCTAGCGAACTAACTAATCGCACTATGCTGGAGGCGATTCCAGATTTGTTGCTACGACTTCAGCGAGATGGCTCTTGCTTGGCTTACATCAATCCAGGAATTGAAACTGGGGATTTTCTGCCAATTGTCAATCATATTTCCGAAGTTCTACCACCAGATTTGCTCCAAAACCAGCTACAAATTATCGGGCAGGCGATCGCCACAGGTGAACTGCAAGTCTATGAACACAGCTTTCTCAAGCAGGATCGTGTAGTTTACGAAGAAGTCAGGATACTCGCAATTAATGACCAAGAAGTTTTGGCTATTGTGCGGGATATTGGCGATCGCAAACAGGCAGAAGCAGCCTTACATAAACTCAACCAAAATCTTGAACGCAGAGTGGAGAGACGTACTGCCGCTTTGCAACGGAGTGAATCCCGTTTGCGGGAGGCACAACAGATTGCCCGTCTTGGTGATTGGAACCTAGACCTCCTAAACCAGAAACTGATTTGGTCTGCTGAAGTTTTTAAGATTTTTGGTCTCGACCCTAATCAGCCTGAACCCACCTATGAAGAAATGCTCCAATATTATCCATTGGATGAACGAAAGCGTGTCACTGATTTTGTAGATAGAGCAATTCAGGGTGAACCCTATGAAGCAGACTTCCAAGTTATTCGAGCCGATGGTTCCTCTGTGCATACTTTTGCCAAGGCAGAACCGATCTGGGATGCGTCAGGGCAGGTGATCGGATTATTTGGAATTGTCATGGATATTAGCGATCGCAAAGCCATCCAAGAAGCCCTACAACACAGCGAAGAACGCGCCCGTGCCACTTTATTAGCCTTACCCGATTTGGTATTTCGAGTTAACCGTGATGGTCAATATTTGGATTTCCTCACATCACCTCAAGGTAAAAATCTGGTTGATCCTGATCAAGCGATGGGCAAAAGTATATATGAGGCTTTGCCAGCAGATATTGTCCCAACTCATTCAGAAACTAAATATGCGGCTCTGCAGCAAGCCCTTGCCACTCAAACCGTGCAGAGCTACGAACAAGAGGTTTGGATTGAGGGCAAACTCCGTCACGAGGAAGTGCGCGTTGCTCCATGCAACCATGATGAAGTAGTCTTTTTTGTGCGTGATATTAGCGATCGCAAACAGATTGAGAAGTCTTTGCGAGAATCTCAACAGTTTATTCAAACCATAATTGATACTATTCCACTCTCGTTATTTTGGAAGAATCGAGAGTCTGTCTATTTAGGATGCAATCAGCAACTTGCTGCAATCCTAGGTTTGTCCTCAACAACCGAAATTATTGGCAAAACTGATTTTGATCTTTCATTTTTGGAAGCCGAAGCGATCGCCTATCGTGCCGACGATCAGCGTGTTATGGAATCTGCTGAACCCAGATTAGTAATCGAGGAAACCCTAACCTTACCTAATGGTGAACAGAGATGGTTAGAAACTCACAAAGCCCCCCTGCGAGACTCGGAAGGTCAGATTATTGGTTTAGTAGGGATAACTCAAGATGTCACCACTCGCCGCCAAACTGAAGCTAGATTAAAACACCAAGCCGAACATAAACGCCTATTAGGATTGATTATAGAACGGGTGCGATCGTCTTTAAACTTAGAAGAGATTCTTAATGACACTATTAAGGAAATTCGTCAGGTTTTACAGTCAGATCGAGTGTTGATCTATCGTTTGGCTCCAAATGGAGCAGCGTCTGCTATTACCGAAACTGTTTTGCCAAATTGGCTCAAAATTCTCAATATCGAATTTCCTGAAAGCGTTATTACCCAAGACAGATACGATTACTATGTCCAAGGAGCAGTATTTACCTTTTGCGATCGCGAAAATGATAACCAGTCAGTCTTACCGAGCGTGCGTGAATTCTTTGCCAAAATCCAAGTCAAAGCCGCAGTTGTAGTTCCAATTATTCAGCATCAAACTCTCTGGGGATTTCTGAGCGTTCATCAATGTGATTTTCCACGCCAGTGGCAAGACTGGGAAATTAATTTACTGAAACAAATTGCGAGCCAGTTGGCGATCGCCATTCAACAAGCCAGCCTACACCAGCAAATTCAGTCTGAACTGTTGATAAGGCGGGAAACTGAAATAAAACTCACCAGCAGTAATGAAGAACTCTCAACCATTAACGAAGAACTTGCCCGTGCCACCCGCCTCAAGGATGAGTTTTTAGCTAACATGAGCCACGAACTCCGCACTCCTCTCAATGCGATCTTGGGCATGACAGAAGGTTTACAAGAGCAAGTCTTTGGTTCTGTAAATGAGCGGCAAATCAAAGCATTACAAACCGTAGAACGTAGCAGTAATCATCTACTGGAGTTGATCAACGACATCCTCGATATCGCCAAAATCGAATCTGGTCAGATGGTACTAGACCGTAACCTCTGCTCTGTATCTCTACTCTGTCAATCTAGTCTTGCCTTCGTCAAACAACAGGCACTAAAAAAAGGCATCCAGCTAGAGATTAAAATCCAACTGAATCTACCCGACCTGCTAGTGGATGAGCGCCGTATCCGTCAGGTGTTGATCAACCTGCTTAACAATGCCGTGAAATTCACCCCAGAGGGAGGACGCATCACCCTAGAAGTTAAACAACTTCCCCCCATATCCACTACAGATTCCGCATCGCCACAATTTTTACACATTGCTGTAATCGATACAGGTATTGGGATTTCACCAGAGAATATTAAAAAACTGTTTCAGCCCTTTATTCAAATTGATAGTGCCTTAAATCGACAATATGAAGGAACTGGTTTGGGGCTTGCACTCGTTAAACGTATTGTCGAACTCCACGATGGCACTGTAGGACTAACTAGCGAACTAGGTGTGGGAAGCCGCTTTACAATCGATCTACCCTATGATCTTAATTTTGCCATCTCACCTGAAGCGATCGTAGAAGATAAATTAACCACCACTTCAGAATTAAGCTCCTCAGACAACAAAGCCCTGATCCTGCTAGTAGAAGATAATGAGGCAAATATCAGTACCTTTACCAGTTACCTCAAAGCAAAGGGCTATCGCATTACTGTGGCAAAAAATGGCGAAGAAGCGATCGCTCTGGTGCAAACCGAAACCCCTGATCTAATTTTGATGGATATTCAAATGCCGGGTATGGATGGCATCGAAGCAATTAAGCACATTCGTGAAGACCTTAAATTAGATATACATATTATTGCTTTAACAGCCCTAACAATGCCCGGCGATCGGGAGCGTTGTCTCACCGCAGGAGCTAATGATTATTTGGCTAAACCTGTTAAGTTAAAGCAATTGGTAAGCACTATCCAAGCAGTTTTAGCAGTTTCTTAGGCGGATATTAAGCCCATATTTTTAGATACCTTAAAAAGCATCTTCAAATTTATTAAAAAATCAATGCTGTGGATTTGCTAATTAGTCACTTTCTTTAACTCTAGTCCCACTAAAACCTTTTCTTGATTGGACAAATCACCAATAATTTGTTTAAAGGGTAGAGGTAATTTTTTAATTAAAGTTGGCACGGCAATAATTTGATCTTTTCTGGCAATATGCGGATGCTCAATTAAATCAATTACTTCAATCCGATATTGTCCATCTAGGAACTCATCACAGATTTTTTGCAAATTGGCGATCGCTAAAAGTGACTTAGCTGATTTTCCCGCCACATATAGTCGCAGTTCCCACATTTCATGTTCAGATAAATTAAGCTCATCCAGTGAATTAGTAGACATTTACCTCGCTATCTCCATCTCAAATTTAGCTTCTATCACTTTAGTCAGCATTGCGTAGTTCTGCCATACTATCGCGATCATCAAATAAAATCTGTTGATTTACCTTCTCCTGACGATTCGACATATCTAATTCTTCCCGTTCCGTTGCTAACTGAACTTCAAGGGCAGCGATCTGGGCGCGGATAAATGCTTGCTGATAATCAAATCGCCGTTTTTTACGCTCAAACTCTTGCTGTTGGCTTAATTTATCTGACTTTTCCTGTGCCTGTTGAGCGGCTCGGGCTGTCCCCGTCAGGAAACCATGCGCCCCTAGATAAACATCTACCAACTCCACTCCTTCACTGGTGACCAGAAATTCCCGTACTTGGTTGGAATGATTCATGCCACGGGATTTGAGAATGCTCAAAGTGCGATTACGCTCTCCATTGGTTTCTATGGTACGGAGTTCTAACCAAGTATCCATGAGCGAGGAGATATTAACTTCGATAGATTCCCCCAAATTCCCAGACTGAAGCAGATTAGTAAAAAAAACTGTAATTTGTTGAGCCTTAAACAGATCGATCAGGCGCATCAGAAAGTTTTTAGTTTGGTTATGGGTTTCAGTGGTCGCAAGATTACTCATGGGATCGATGACAACGGCGGTCGGCTGAAATTCATTTACCCAAGCAAGGATTTTGATTAAGCGCATTTCCAATCCATAGGCAGTGGGGCGGACTGCTTCTAGTCGCAGTAATCCACTGTCGATATAATGGTTTAAGTCTAATCCAATGGAACGTTGGTTTCTCAAGATTTGTTGAGGAGCTTCTTCAGTTGCTAAATATAAACAGCGTTCACCGCGATCGCAAGTTGAGGAGGCAAAATAACCAGCTAAGGTAGTTTTACCTGTACCTGCCATTCCCGTTACTAAAATGCTGCTGCCCCGATAATAGCCACCACCGTCTAGCATCGTATCAAGGCGAGGGATTCCTGTGGAAATCTGTTCTGTCGAAATATCATGGTCTAGCTTTAGTGAGGTAATCGGGGCGACAAAAATACCATTTTCCTCAATTAAAAACGGGTATTCATTAACTCCATGCCTAGTCCCTCGATATTTAAATATTTGTAAATAACGGGTGCTAATTTCTGCAACAGTTCGCTGCTCCAGCCGAATCACGCAATCTGAGACATATTCTTCCAATCCCTGGCGAGTTAAGGTATTTTCTCCCCGTTCACCTGTAATAATTGCAGTTACACCCTGTTGTTTTAACCATCCAAATAAACGCCTGATCTCCGCCCGTACGATATTGGTATTATGCAAACCTGCGAATAAGACCTCAATTGTATCCAGAACTACCCGCTTTGCTCCAATTTCGGCGATCGCACTACCAAGTCTGATAAATAAGCCTTCAAGATCGTATTCACCTGTTTCTTCTATTCCCAGAGGATTAATATAAACATGGTCAATAATGAGCTTGCCATCGGTTACTAGCTGATCAAGCTCCCATCCTAAGGAAGCCACGTTTTGGGTAATTTCCTCGGCTGTCTCTTCAAAGGTCATTAGCACACCCGCTTCACCATAATCCACGGCTCCATGTACCAAGAACTCAACTCCTAGCAGGGTCTTGCCACAACCAGCAGAACCACAGACTAAAGTTGGTCGCCCTTGTGGTAGTCCGCCACCCGTAATTTCATCTAGTCCATGAATCCCCGTCAGGCATTTGGGTAATTGCGGTTTGAGATTATTAATTATTTTGAGCATAAAACTCGATTTGGTGTCACCATAATCTTGGAATCTATCCTAATTATTGTTGCTTAATTATGTCAAAGTTATGTTTCTCTTTTAGTCGTAAGAGATAATAGACGTGATATTGCCTAAGTGGGTAGCTATTAGTTAACCTTCGTAACCTCCCGTGACCAAAACCTTTAGTGCCTCGATACTAGCGCAGGCGATCGCTCAAGATCTGCTAATTATTAGTGCGGAGTCTTGTCTCGGTGATGTATTAGAGTTAATTAAGCAAACCCATGAGCATAATTCTGGGCAATCAGGAGAAAGGATAAAATCGCCTAGAAATGGTCACTTATGTGTTTTGGTAATTGCTGATGCTCAAATTGTAGGAATTTTAACTCAGTCTGATCTATTGCGATTAATGGTCATAAACTCAGGCGGTAAGGAAATTCGTAATGAAATTAAGGTTGCCGAGGTGATGACTCAACCTGTGATTACATTACGAAAATCAGAAGTTGAAGATGCTTTTACGCCTCTGAATTTGTTACGCCAACATCACATTAGTTATTTGCCACTTGTAGATGAGCATAATTATCCGATTGGGCTTTTTACTTTAAATGATCTATTGCCAATTATTGATTTCACAGAGATCAATAATCATAGGGAAAAGATGCAATCCGAATCATTATTAACAGCGATCGCTAATCGCATTCAAACTTCATTAGACTTACAGATTATTCTCGATACCACAGTTCAAGAAATTCGGCAGTTTCTGCAAACCGATCGAGTAATTGCCTACCGTTTTGAACCCGACTGGAGTGGCATCATTGTTGCCGAATCGGTTGTACCTCAATGGAGTTCACTCCTAGACAGAACCATCACTGATCCACACTTTCAAGAGCATATGGTGGAGCCTTATAAAAATGGACGCATTCAGGTCACAGATAATATTTATCAAGGGAACCTAACTGAGTGTCATAGAGATTTTCTGATTCAGATTGAAGTGAAAGCAATTATTGTTGTACCGATCTTGAATGGCGATCAGCTTTGGGGATTATTAGCAGCACAAGAATGTGCCAAAGTTCGCCACTGGGAAGGATTAACCATATCACTACTGCAAAACTTGGCTACGCATATTGGAATTGCCATTCAGCAATCAAGTACAATGATGCAATTGCAGCGTCTCAATCAAGAACTAGAAAGCAAAATCGTAAAACGGACTACTGCCCTACAAAACAGTGAGAACCGCTTAGATTTGATTGTTTCTAATATCTCGGAAGGAATTTTAATTGCCAACCAAGAAGGGCGTATAGTTTTTGCAAATCCATCGGCGAGTAGAATCTTTGGGATAGAGGTTCAGCAATTGAAGGGGATACTTATTGGCGTACCCAACATTGTGCATAATCAATTTGAAATTACCTATTTCTCCCATGATGGCAAAATTGGCGAAAGTGAGTTTCAAGTTGTGCCAATTACATGGGATCAAGAACCTGCATATTTGATATCTATCCACGATATTACCGAACGCCAACAAGCTGAGGCAAAGTTACTAAAAACTCAAATGGATTTAGCAGAGGCTCAGAAAATTGCCCATGTCGGCAGTTGGGAATTTGATGTGTTCACCCAAACGGTTTCATGGTCACCTGAGCTTTATCGCATCTTTAAGCTTAATCCAGAGGAAATTGAGCTTACCTACGAGGAGATCAGTAAATACTTTCATCCTCCTGATTGGCATACTTTAGATGATTTAATTACCCATGCTATTAAATTTGGTGAGTCCTATGAAGTCGATTTACAGATTATTAGGGGCGATGGTTCCACTGGTTATATCTTTGCTCAGGGTAATCCCAGACGTAATGCGGCGGGGGAAATAAGTTATCTGTTTGGCACGGCTCTGGATATTAGCGATCGCAAACAAACGGAAATGCAACTGCAACTAACTAACCAAGAACTCTCTCGTGCCACCCGCTTAAAGGATGAGTTTTTAGCCAATATGAGCCATGAACTTCGTACCCCCCTCAATGCCATTTTAGGTATGACCGAAGGATTGCAAGATGAAGTCTTTGGTTCTGTAAATGAGCGGCAGATGAAAGCGTTGCAAACAGTGGAACGTAGTAGCAGTCACCTGTTGGCGTTAATTAATGATATTCTTGATGTCGCTAAAATTGAATCAGGACAGATTGAACTAGATTTTGCTCCCACTAATATTTCGACCCTATGCCAATCTAGTCTGGCATTTATTAAACAGCAATCTCTGAATAAGCGAATTCAGTTAGAGATTAAAGTACCCCAAGATTTACCTGAGCAAATGCTAGATGAGCGACGGATGCGGCAGGTATTGATTAATTTGTTGAATAATGCCATGAAATTTACGCCAGAGGGTGGACGGATTTCTTTAGAAGTTTCTCAGCAGCAAAATTGGCTCCACTTTGCGATCGCTGATACAGGGATTGGGATTTCTTCAGACAATATTAAAAAGTTATTTCAGCCTTTTGTCCAAATTGATAGTGCCTTAAATCGTCAGTACACAGGCACAGGTTTGGGACTGGCTCTGGTTAAACAAATGGTGGAGTTGCATGGTGGCAAGGTAGGTTTGACCAGTGAATTAGGCATAGGTAGCTGCTTTACGATTGATCTGCCCATAGTTTCTGATAGCATTTCTAAAGCGATCGCCTCTGATCAACCTCTTGATCAACCCCTAAAAAACTTAGTAACGGATTTACCAGACGCTGAATATAAACAACTATCCCCTTTGATCCTCATAGCTGATGATAATGATGCCAATACTATAACTGTCTCTAGTTATTTGAGTGCCAAGGGTTATCGGATGATCTTGGCTCAGAATGGTAAAGAAGCGATCGCCATGGCAAAAGCCCATCATCCAGACATAATTTTGATGGATATTCAAATGCCAGTCATGGATGGACTAGAAGCTATTAAACTGATTCGGCTCGATCCCGACTTAACTAAGATACCAATTATTGCCCTGACAGCCCTAGCAATGCCCGATGATCGGGAGCGTTGTCTCACCGCAGGAGCTAGTGATTATTTGGCTAAACCTGTTAAGCTAAAGCAATTGGTAAGCTCTATACAACAAGTTTTAGGAGTTTCTTAGGAGGATAAGTAATGAATCTAGCATCTATCTTAATCATTGACGACGAAGCCGATAATTTTGATGTAATAGAGACTCTTTTAAGTGATCAAAACTACCAGTTGCATTACGCCGAAAGTGGAGAAATTGCGATCGCCTCTCTGGAGGTATTCCAACCTGATTTGATTTTACTAGATGTGATGATGCCCAACATGGACGGCATAGAAGTCTGCAAAGTCATTAGAACTCTACCTGAGTGGAAAGCAATTCCAATCGTAATGGTAACTGCTTTAAATTCCAAAGAAGATTTAGCCAAATGCCTGAATGCAGGGGCTACTGACTTTATTAGCAAGCCTCTAAATTCTCTGGAGTTTAGAGCAAGAGTTAAGTCAATGCTACGGATTCGAGAACAACAAAACCGCCTAGAACGTGCCAATGCTCTGATTCTTGCTCAACTGGAGGCAACTTTAGAAGGGGTAATTGCTGCCAATGAACAGGGGCAGTTAGTGGCATACAACAAAAAAATCTGTGATATGTGGGGTATTCATCCCATTGCTAAAGAACTTGAAGCACAGGATTTACTGTTACTGCCTTTGTTACATGAAGCCAAATTTCCTGAAAAACTCTCTACAATTCTGGAAGATACCTATGATTCCCCCGATCAAGTCAGTTACGGAGAGCTAGAAACCGATGACCTGATCTATGAATACTTTAGTAGTCCTGTTACTTCACCCAATGGTAAGTTTTGGGGCTTTGTGTGGCGATTTCGAGACATTACCGATCGCAAACTAGAAGAAAAAGCCCTCCAAGAGGCAAAGGAAGAAGCCGAATCTGCCCTAAGGATCAAGTCTGACTTTTTGGCAATGATGAGCCATGAAATCCGCACTCCGATTAATGGTGTCCTAGGTATGACAGAGCTTTTATCAACTACCCCCCTAGAACAGGATCAACAAAGATTTGTCCAATCTATTCAAACTAGCGGCGAAATTCTCTTAACTGTAATTAATGACATCCTCGATTTCTCCAAATTGGAATCAGGAAAGCTTTTACTAGAGCATATACCCCTTGATGTCCACGCGATCGTGGCTGATACCTGTTCACTTCTGGCTAAACAAGCTCAAGAAAAAGGCATTGAGTTAAGTTGTGAGGTTGATGCAAGCACGCCGACTTATATCATTGGAGATGCCATTCGTCTCCGCCAAATCTTACTGAATCTGGCTAATAATGCCGTTAAGTTTACCCCCGCAGGTGTAGTGCGTTTATCTGTATCCCTATCCCCAGACACAGAAAATGGACTGGAACTTCTATTTAAAGTGCAAGATTCAGGTATTGGGTTAACTCCTGCCCAATTAGAAAAGCTATTTCAACCATTTACCCAAGCATCAATCTCCACAGCGCGTAAGTATGGCGGCACAGGATTAGGGCTGGCAATTTGTCAAAAGCTTGTGCGGATGATGGGCGGCAGAATTTGGGCGGAAAGTGTGATTAATGAAGGTTCTACCTTTTCCTTCGTTTTACCTGCCGTCATTACCACTGAAATTCCCCAAGCGATTACGCCGTTTGAAGGTAGAAATATGCTGCGGCAAACTCATCCCCTCAATACAAATCTGGCAACTAAAATGCCACTCAATATCCTAATTGCCGAAGATAATCTGATTAATCAGGAGCTAGTTTTAGCAATGCTAGGAAAAATGGGCTACGCTCCCACCGTTGTCAATAACGGAGCCGAAGCAATTGCCGCACTTAAAACTGATACCTATGATCTGGTATTCCTAGATGTGCAGATGCCAGTGATGAATGGTTTAGAAACTGCCACCTATATTGTCAACCAATGGGTAGAAATATCAACTCATCCGTCTCGACCGACTTTAATTGCGATGACTGCTAGTGCCATGCAGGGCGATCGAGAAATGTGTTTGGATGCGGGCATGGATGACTATATTACTAAGCCCATATTTTTTGATACCTTACAAAGAATCCTAGAGCGATGGGGAAATGTTCCTAAGGAAATTGCCACGCCCCAAACCACGGCTGAAGTTAATACTGAATTTGATGAGAATGCCCTCAATGAGATTGCCAAAGTTTCACTGAACTTACCCAAACGCATGATCACGATCTTCCTTACAGACGAATCTCCGAATTTGCTCAAAAACCTGCGTCAAGCTACCTTAGATAAAGATGCAGACCAAATAGAATATAACGCCCATAACTTAAAGGGCAGTAGCAGAATGTTGGGAGCGATCGCCTTTGCAGATGCTTGTTTTGCCATGGAAGTTGCAGGTCGTCAACGCCAATTAGATCAAGTTGATATTCTCATGACAAAGGTTGAGGAACTCTTGCCCTCACTTATAGCCTATTTACAAAATTACCTAGATCAATCTGCTCTCGAAAGTTCACCGACATAGGAAGTAGCCTAAAACCAGATTACAATTATAGATTGTTATGATTTGGGACTAGTAATCAGAAAGCCATGATAGATACCTTCTCAAATTCCCATTCGCTTACCTATTCAATTTTAGTGGTTGATGATGAACCTAATAACTTTGACGTGATTGAAGCATTTTTAGGTGATCATGACTATAGCTTACATTATGCTGCCAATGGGCAAGAGGCGATCGCTGGCATAGATACATTTAATCCCGATCTGATCTTGCTAGATGTGATGATGCCGGGTATGGATGGCATAGAGGTTTGTAAGTATCTGAAAGCTATACCTAAATATGAAGCACTCCCCATCATTATGGTTACGGCTCTAACCACCAAAAAAGACCTTGCTCAATGTTTAGCCGCAGGTGCCGATGACTTTATTAGTAAACCTGTCAATCGTTTAGAGTTAACTGCTAGGGTGCGATCGATGTTACGCATTCGCCAGCAATATCAGCAATTAGCTACTTTTAATACCCGCCTCGAGGCAACTGTACAGGAACGCACAGCCCAGTTACAGGCAATGATTTTCCAAGATGCCTTAACTAACTTACCCAGTCGTAGGTTTTTACTACAAAGATTAAGTGAAATTTTAAGTACTGGAGAATCATCCTTTGCCTTGATGTATCTCGATTGTAATCAATTTAAGTTGGTGAATGGTTCCTTTGGGCATACTGTTGGTGATCAATTATTAGTAGCGATCGCCCACCGTTTACAGCAACATCTCCGCCCCCAAGATTTACTAGCTCGTATGGGAGAAGATGAATTTTGTTTTTTGCTATCTCACATTGACAATGAACTAGAGCCATTTATCCATAAAGTTTTGCAGAGCTTTCACCCACCGTTTATCGTTGCCGATTGTGAAGTTTACACTAACGTTTCCATTGGCATAGCCTTAGGTAATGAGATTGATCGTGATCCCGTGGAACTTCTACAAGATGCCGATACCGCCATGTATCAAGCCAAGTTAAAGGGCAAAGATAACTATCAAATCTTCGATCGGACTATGCACCTAGCTATGATCAATCGGTTGGCACTAGAACATGATCTGCAAAGAGCCTTAGAGCAACAGGAATTCATTCTCTACTACCAGCCAATTATTGATCTGCACACTCAAAAACTATCAGGCTTTGAGGCTTTAGTGCGTTGGCAAAATTCCCATCGAGGTATGGTTTCACCCGTAGAATTTATCCCCTGCATGGAGGAAACAGGGCTGATTGTACCTGTGGGCATGATGGTACTAAAGCAAGCCTGTCAGCAACTCCGAGTATGGCAACTCCAAGGTTGGACAGAGTTAACCATGAGTGTAAATTTATCGGTGCGGCAGTTTGCTTCTCCGACTTTACTAGCTGATATTGACCAGGTCTTACAAGAAACTGGAATTAATCCCAAGCATCTCAAGTTGGAAATTACGGAAAGTGCGATCATGGATAATGCGGAAATGGCGATCGCCCTGACTAAAGAAATACGAGCTAGACATATTCAAATCAGTATTGATGACTTTGGCACAGGCTATTCTTCACTTAGCTATTTACATCGGTTTCCCTTGGATAACTTGAAAATAGATCGCTCCTTTGTCAATCAAATTGAATTGCAGGATTCTGGTTATCATGTTACGGAAATTATTATTGCCCTGAGTAATCAATTGGGTTTAGCGGTAATTGCCGAAGGTATAGAAACAACTCAACAACTTGAATACCTGCAAAAACTTGGTTGTCAGTTTGGACAGGGTTATCTATTCTCTAAGCCCTTACCAGCATCGGAAATTACTAAGATTTATCACCTGTAAAATATATCTAGATTCTCATTTATGTATTTATGCCTAGAGTAATTATCCTGATTGGTATTCCCGGCAGTGGTAAATCTAGTTTTGTCAGTAACCTAGTCCAAAGCTCTGCTACTCCGATCACCGTGGTTTCTCCCGATCTAATTCGATGTGAACTCTATGGCTCTAGTAATATTCAAGGAAATTGGACAGAAATCTATGCTCAGATCAAGCTGCAATTTCAGGAATCCTATCAGGAGCAGAAATCTGTAATTTATGACGCTACCAACTATCGCTCTCACTATCGTCAAGAAATTATTACCCTCAGTAAAAATATTGGGTTTACATCAATCACAGGCATTTGGTTGAATGTACCGTTGTGGATTTGCCTAGAGCGTAATGAACATAGAACTAATCCCGTTCCCGAGAATATAATTATGGAAATGTATAAAACTCTGATGCACCGATCGCCCAGCTTAAGGGAAGGTTTTGATTATTTAATGATCAAAGAAGAAGGTAAATTTGATGATGCTTTACTTTAAAAATCTAAATCACAAGAAAATATCAAAAAAATGTGGATAATAAAAACCCCCTACATTAGCTCGAGGCATAACATAAGGGGATAAAGGTGATATTAAAGAGGTAGCTTGTTCAATGCTAAGAAACCTTCAAAAGTTCCACATCAAAAATTAAAGTGGCATTAGGTGGAATTACGCCGCCCGCACCCCTAGCACCATAACCAAGCTCTGGAGGAATAATTAAAATTCTCCGACCGCCAACTCGCATAGTTGATAGTCCTTCATCCCAGCCTTTGATTACCTGTCCCACGCCAAGATTAAAGTCAAAGGGGCGATTGCGATCGCGGGAGCTATCAAATTTAGTGCCATTCTCCAATGTGCCAATGTAATGAACTGTGACCTTATTACCCTGCTTAGGGATAGCCCCAGTGCCAATGGTAATTTCTTGATATTTCAGTCCAGAGGGAGTTGTAACAGTCTCAGAATTAGGAGGAGTCATAGCGATTTGTACGGATTGTGTATCATTTGGGGTAGTTGCGGCGATCGCTGCGGGCATGGAGTTGGTAGTAAATTGTGCTATTACCAAAACCAAAACAGCCACAGCAGTAATGCTAAAGCTGATGAGGATTTCTTTCATAAAATTCGTGTAAGACCTAGCTAAAATTCATGATCTCTGGCAATATTACCGCAATCTTGCCTTAGCTTCTACTTAACATTAATACCAACATGGAGCTAGAGGTTTAAATTAAGCTTAAATTTGGGCTTAAAGCATCTTTTATCATTGGCGTATTTTGTAGACGTATTTTATTAAATCGATCAAATTGTTCAAATCGCTGGACTGCTTAAATTAATTAAGTATTTCTCGGAGGATAATATTATGATTTATCAGCAGAAATATTTGTATTTAAGTATTGCAATTTTCAGTTAAATGTGGCACAGATAAAATGCTAAAACCAAGGTGGGGCTTCGCCCTACGCCCCTTTTTCTCCGATCTCTTTCAAAAAACGCATTAACAAGTAAATTTAAGGAATCAGGATTAGTTTGATTAAAACATGGCTGGCATTAATAGTTTTGGTTCTGGCGGATTCTGCTGGCAATTTATACTTGACCCAAGGGATGAAACAGGTGGGTGCAGTTTCTAGCTTAAATCCCCAAGAAGTCTGGAAAACTGTCATAAAAGTATTAAGCAATCCTCTGTTAAGACTGGGCATAGTGTGCATGGCAATTACTTTTTTTATGTTTATTGCTCTGTTAAGTTGGGCAGATTTAAGTTTTGCTTTACCTGCTACGGCTCTGACTGAACCCGTAAATATGCTGGGGACAAAGTTTGTACTAAAGGAAAAGGTGACAAAGGTGAGATGGGTTAGTACAGTTTTGATTTGTGTAGGTTTAGTTTTAATTTCTTTACCCAATTGAATTTGCCAAAGTAAGTCTAAAGTCTGGATAAATTACGGATAACCCACCTTAAGTGCATGGTAGTGCGATCGTATAATCGGCACATTACTAAACTCTTTAACGAAAGATCAGGAGACACAGACTATGCTTGAACAGGGAACGATTAGCATTCATACCGAAAATATCTTTCCCATTATCAAGAAGGCTCTTTACTCAGAGAGAGATATTTTTTTAAGGGAATTAATTTCCAATGGGGTTGATGCTACTAGCAAACTGAAGATGGTCGCCTATGCTGGGGAGACAACTGCAGAAGTTCCAGCCCCAGAAATTAGCATTACCGTTGATAAGGAAAAGAAAATTATCACCGTAACTGATAATGGTATTGGTATGACCGCCGATGAGGTGAAAAAGTATATTAACCAGGTGGCTTTTTCCAGTGCTGAAGAATTCATTCAAAAATATACGAATACCTCTAACGATAGCCAGCAGCAGATTATTGGACACTTCGGTTTAGGTTTCTATTCTGCTTTCATGGTAGCAGCCCAAGTGGAAATTGATACTTTGTCCTACAAAGATGGGGCTGAAGCGGTGCATTGGTTCTGTGATGGTTCTACAGCCTTTACTTTGAGTCGGAGCGATCGCACTACCGTAGGCACGACTATAACTCTGAAATTGCAGGAAGATGCGGAGGAGTTTTTAGAAGTATTTGAACTGAGGCGGATTATTCGCAACTATTGTGATTTTATTCCTGTTCCGATTAAGCTCAATGATGAAGTTGTTAATAAGCAGACAGCCTTGTGGAATCAGTCTCCTAGTTCTTTAACTAAAGAAGATTATCTGGAATTCTATCGTTATCTTTATCCTTTCCAAGAAGACCCTCTGTTTTGGATTCATCTAAATACTGACTATCCTTTTATCATCAAAGGTATTCTCTATTTCCCTAAACTCAAGGCTGATATTGATCCCAACAAAGGACAGATCAAGCTTTTTTGTAATCAGGTCTTTATTAGTGACAATTGTGAAGAAGTTATTCCTAAGTTCTTGCTACCCCTTAGAGGCGTAATTGATAGTTCTGATATTCCCTTAAATGTGTCTCGGAGCTTCTTGCAGGGCGATCGCAAAGTCAGAAAAATTCAAGATTATATTGCCAAAAAAGTTGGTGATCACCTCAGTAATTTATATGCTGACCAAAGGGAAGAGTTCCTTAAATGCTGGCAGGATATTAGCCTATTTATGAAGTTCGGGGCAATGAATAGTGATAAGTTCTATAGCCAAGTGAAGGAAATTCTAGTTTATCCTACGACCTTTATTGATTCAGAAGCAAAGAGCGAATATGGCAACTATACTACGCTCCAGAACTACCTAGAACGCAATAAAGAACAACATCAAAATCAAGTATTTTACACTTCCGATCCAGTAGCACAGGCAACCTATATAGACTTGCACAAAGCACAGGGCTTGGAAGTAATTACCCTAGATTCATTTATTGATAGTCACTTTATTCACTTTTTAGAACGAGAGTTTAGTGATGTTAAATTCTCACGGGTGGATTCGGAACTGAGCGATCGCCTAATTAACCAAGATGCTAAAACTGAATTAGTTGATCCTAAAACTAATAAAACTAAGAGTGATCAATTACAGGAAATCTTTAGAGCCGCTTTACATAATCCTAAATTAGTGATTCGCACAGAGGCATTAAAGTATGAAGACCTTGCTTCGGCACCACCAGCTATGATTCTATTGCCAGAGTCAGCACGGCGGATGCAAGAAATGGCAGCGTTGATGCAGCAGACTAATGCCCCTTTCCCTGAGGATCATATTCTGTTAGTTAATACATCTCATCCTTTAATGGAGAACTTGTTGAGCTTAGATCACAGCGTTATTCTCTCGGCGGCTGGGAAACCCTCAGAATCCAAGGAATTGGCAAATCTAATTTGTAACCATGTGTATGACTTGGCATTAATTGCCCAAAAAGGGTTTGATGCTAATGGCATGAAGGCATTTTTAGATCGCTCTAATAAATTACTCCTTCACCTCGCAAAAGCATAGAAACCCTATAAAACCCTATAAATTATAGAACCTATTTTTTACTAATACTTGAACTATCATCCTTTTTAGGCATAGCACTATGATAAATTTGAATTCAGTGATAGATAGGTTCTATATTATTGGAAGTATGTCAATTACGGTAGGATAAGATAGCTATGGACGAAGTTACAGAAATAATCCAATCTAAAGCTGAAGAAGAACAAAAAAAGGAGGATCGCAAAGATCGTCTAAATACCTACATTGCCATTACTATAGCCCTGTTAGCCACATTTATAGGTATCTGTAAAGTCAAGGATGATAATATTGTTCAAGCTATGCAACAGGCTCAAGCTGATAAAGTAGATCAATATAACTTCTATCAGGCTCGTAATATTCGTGAAGAAATAGATAAAAGCACTATTACTCAGTTAAAACTGCAAGCCATTAATCAGCCAGTTAAACTGCAGTCAGAATATCAGAAGGCAATCGCTACTTATGAAAAACTAGCCAACGATCAAAGTAAAAAGAAACAAGAGCAATTAGAGGCTGCTAAAAAAGCTCAAGCAGATTATGATCAACTTAACTTTCATGATGATCAATTTGATCTTTCTGATGCTAGCTTAGCGATCGCCATCTCAATTCTAGCTGTAACTTCTCTTACCCAAAAACGCTGGTTATACGGTGTGGCAATGGTTCCCACTGTTCTAGGTCTAATTATGGGGCTATCAGGACTATTTAGTTGGAATCTTCATCCAGACTTTTTGATTAAACCACTAACCTATCGCACTATAGATACGCCCAATACTTCGATAATTGGACTAGATAAAACTAGAGATTTAGTAGCCAATTCGTAATATGGCAATCACAGCAGAAAAATTGAAAAATGGTTTTGTTGGAGTGACGGCAAGATGAGAATATAGATAAAAGCATTAATAAGTTAAACAAACGGTAAATAATCATGGCTGTTGTGACCCAATCTTTAGAACAACTTTGCATTAACTCAATTCGATTTCTGGCTATAGACGCTGTAGAAAAGGCTAAGTCTGGACATCCTGGATTACCAATGGGTGCGGCTCCAATGGCTTTTGTTCTGTTTGATCAATTTTTAAAATTTAATCCCAAAAATCCTAAATGGGTCGATCGCGATCGCTTCGTCTTATCTGCTGGACATGGCTGTATGCTGCAATATGCCCTCCTCCACCTCACAGGCTATGACAGTGTATCCATAGATGATATTAAGCAATTTCGTCAGTGGGGCAGTCCTACCCCCGGTCACCCCGAAAATTTTGAAACTGCTGGGGTAGAAGTTACTACAGGTCCTCTTGGTCAAGGTGTTGGTAATGCTGTTGGTTTAGCGATCGCTGAAGCTCATTTGGCAGCACGTTTTAACAAGCCTGGTCACAATATTGTTGATCACTATACCTATGTCATTCTTGGTGATGGCTGCAACATGGAAGGTATTGCCTCTGAAGCAGCTTCCTTGGGTGGACACCTCAAACTAGGTAAACTGATCATGCTCTATGACAGTAACAGTATTTCCATTGATGGTAGCACTGACCTAGCCTTTACCGAAGATGTGGGCAAACGTTATGAGGCATACGGCTGGCACGTTACCTATGTGACTGATGGTAATAATGATTTGGATGCGATCGCTAAGGCACTTGAAGAATCTAAATCGGTTAAGGATAAACCTAGTTTAATTGTGGTCACAACCACCATTGGTTATGGCTCTCCTAAAAAAGCTGGAACTGCTGGTGTCCACGGTGCCATGCTTGGAACTGATGAAGTAGCTGCTACCCGTGCCAATTTAGGTTGGGAGTACGAACCGTTTGTAGTGCCTGAAGATGCCTATACTCGTTTTCATAAAGCGATCGCCAAAGGAGCAGAGGCTGAAGCAGAATGGAATGAGCGTTTTGCTGCCTACGAAAAAGCCTATCCTGCCGAAGCTACCGAATACAAGCGGATCATGGCTGGTGAGTTGCCCGAAGGCTGGGAAAAAGCACTAGAACCCGTAGCTCAAAAAGAAACCTCTACCCGTTTACTGTCTGAAGCTTGTTTAAATGCGCTATCTCCTATCCTTCCAGAGTTTCTGGGTGGTTCAGCAGACTTAGCTCACTCCAATATGACCTATGTGAAAGGCTTGCCCGACTTCCAACCCGGTTCCTATGAAGGTCGTAATTTCCGCTTTGGTGTGCGTGAACATGGTATGGGTGCCATCCTGAATGGCATGATCCTGCATGGCGGGACAATTCCCTACGGTGCTACCTTCCTCGTATTCGCAGACTATATGCGTGGTGCTATTCGTCTGTCTGCCCTATCAGAAGTAGGTGTGTTATATATTTTGACCCACGACTCTGTAATGCTAGGTGAAGACGGTCCGACCCACCAACCAGTGGAAACCCTCGCTTCTTTGCGTGTGATTCCTAATTTATTGGTTTTACGTCCCGCTGATGCTAAGGAAACCGTTGGAGTCTATCAGGTAGCGATCGCTAACCGTAAGCGTCCTAGTGCGTTAGCATTCACTCGTCAAAACGTAAAAAATCTACCTGGCACTTCCATTGAAGGAACCAAAAAAGGTGGCTATATTGTTGTTGACGCCCCTAATCCTGAATTAATCTTTATTGCTACTGGTTCAGAAGTTGAGTTGGCTGTTAAAGCAGCGGCAATTTTGACTAGCGAAGGTAAAGCTGTGCGGGTTGTGTCTATGCCTTCTCAAGAACTCTACAACGAGCAATCCGATGAATATAAAGAATCCGTCCTTCCAGCTTCTGTGAAAAAACGGGTCAGTGTGGAAGCTGGTAGTACCTTTGGCTGGCATAAATATGTTGGCTCCGAAGGCGCAGTGATTGGGATGGATACCTTTGGTGCTTCAGCCCCAGGTCCAGTTGTTTATGAAAAGTTTGGCTTTACCGTTGATAATATTATTGCTACAGCGCGTAAGGTTCTAGGTTAATCCTATGCGGTTGATCTAGCTTATTAATTTAGTGATTTAGTTATATTTAGGAAGTATATTGAGAGAGTCAGGCTTTTTACTGGCTCTTTTTATTTATCTATACATTTCACTGCTAGAAATAGATTTGGGCAGCCTAGCTCAGGAGAGATACACAATGGAAGAGTTATCAGAACTCAAAGATTTATTAGTAAGTGGGCATATCCCAGAGGCTTTGCTATTGGTGGAGGAGATGACAGAAATGAGCAAAGAGGATAAACTGAATCGAATTTATAGTTTCAGTGTTGTTTTACTAATTCATTTGATTAAGCAATCCGCCGAAAAACGCTCCACTAGATCGTGGGAAATATCTATTTTCAATGCCGTCAAGCAGATTCAACGCTCCAATAAACGTCGCAAAGCAGGTGGAACTTATCTTACGGTAGATGAATTAATGGAAACCCTAGTAGATGCCTATGATTTAGCTGTGCGGCAAGCAGCATTAGAAGCTTTTGAGGGTAGGTATGAAACGGAAGCGATCGCTAATATGATTGATCGGACTGTAATTTTAGATCAAGCAATGGGATTGATTTTAGCCAGTGAATGAGTAACCCAAAAATGATAGTTATACAAATTCCACTAGAGAGAATATGCGCGTAGTTTTTTTTGGCACACCAGATTTTGCTGTCCCCACTTTACAGAGACTTTTAAACTCTCCAGATTTTGAAGTAATCGGTGTGGTTACTCAACCTGATGCGAAAAGAGGAAGAGGGAATCAGACGACTCCATCGCCCGTAAAAGCGATCGCCCTCGCCCATAATCCTAATATCCCAATTTGGACACCAGAACGGATTAAAAAAGATACTGAAACCCTAGCGACTTTAGCTAATTCTCAGGCTGATGTGTTTGTGGTAGTTGCCTATGGACAAATTCTCTCTCAGGCAATTTTGGATATGCCCAAGCAAGGTTGTATTAATGTGCATGGTTCACTTTTACCTAAATATCGAGGTGCTGCTCCAATTCAATGGGCGATCGCTAATGGAGAAACCACCGTTGGTATTACGACAATGCAAATGGATGCGGGGATAGATACTGGTGATATGCTGCTTAAAGCTAGTCTAGAAGTTGCCCTTGAAGATCAAGCAGAAAGTGTAAGCCAAAAGTTAGCAGTTTTAGGAGCCGATTTACTAATTGAGACTTTACAAAATTTAGAACAAATTACTCCCACTCCTCAAGATCATAGCCAATTTACCTATGCTCCCACTATCTCTAAGGAACTATGGCAAATAGACTGGTCAAAATCAGCGATCGCTATCCATAACCAAATTCGGGGGTTTTATCCCAATTGTTATACCACCCTGCGGAATCAACGGCTTAAAATTATGACTACGCAAGTAAGCAGCATGTATAACATTCCCAATCCTCCGGGAACAATCTACTACATTGAAAAAAATATCGGTTTTACCGTATGCACTGGCGATGGATTATTACTAATTAAGGAAGTTCAACCCGCAGGCAAGCGATCGCAGTCAGCTAAGGAATTTCTGAATGGGAATCAATGGCTAAAAAACGGTGATATATTGGGTTGAATCATCATGACTGAAGTGGCGATCGCAATTCTATATCAAGGGGATAAGTTTTTATTACAACTACGGGATGATATTCCGAATATTCTTTATCCTGGGCATTGGGCATTTTTTGGTGGACATTTAGATGATGGGGAAACCCCAGAAATAGCTTTGAGAAGAGAACTTCTAGAAGAAATTGATTATGTTGTTCCTGAAGCGACATTCTTTGGGAATTTCAACAGTGAAGGTATAGTCCGTCATGTTTTTGCTGTTCCTTTAGTTGTGGAAGTACAAACATTAAATTTACTGGAAGGGTGGGATTTAGGATTATTTACGATTGAGGATATTCAGAGAGGCGATCGCTATTCTGAAAAAGCGGGAAAGGTCTGTCCTATGGGGAAATATCATCAAAATATTCTTCTGGATTATTTATCGTTAAAAAATTAATTCCCTAAGCTAAATAAACTCTGAACTAACCGTGATATTCCACTACAGCATGGGTTTGAATATTCAGATAGATTGTTGCCTTTAGATAAATTTGTAAGCTTATTAGCTCGTGCGATCGCATTTGGAGTATTTGGTTTGAGAAGATTAAAGTAATAGCATACCGATTTATCGTAGGCGGGAATATGTTGCTTTAGAAGTTCCGTAGCTTTATCCCTCTGAATATTTGCAAAGTGATCTTGAAAATGGATAAGATACCAAAACTCAATACTAGGATTTGTGATAGCAAGATTGATTTTTTGACTTTTTGCTCTTTGAATAGCTTGATACCAGTTAGCGGGATTATTTGTAATATGCTCATCTCCATCCATAACTGCCCAAGCTGAATCTCCACTACTCCATCTTCTTTCACTTTTTGCATCTTGTCTTGCTTCCACTAACGCATTGACAATACTTAGCGGATCGGTGCCATCATGGGGAACTACTTTAATTAGCTCTTTATTTAAACGAAGGTCTTCTCTAATAGCATAGAAGTATCTTGGTTCTGTATATTTTCCTTCACAGGCAATCAAAATCTTTTTCCCAACTGGTATAGTCGGATCATTTCTTTTGAAAGATTTAGCCATTATCCTTATGCATCGTAGAAACCAAGTCTTCATCATCAGGAATAAATGGTACTGCTCCAAATCGCCCATCTAAGTATGCCTTATCTATAGCTAGATCATTACGCACTTTGAAATCACTAAGGGAATATAGCTCTGTACTCTGATCGGAACGCTTCTTTGTAAACCATATCTGATCTCTTCTTAGCAGATTATTTCTTTGTAATGTATTGTCATGGCTAGTAAAGATTAGTTGGGTACGTTTCGGATTGGTTTTAGGATTTTGGAATAGGCGCACTATCTCACAAATGATATTTGGATGTATATTCGATCCTAGTTCGTCAGATACGAATAGTGAACTTCGCCCAATATAAGTTTGGATATTGAATATCAAGCCAAATAAATATTGAGTTCCTGTGGACTCTTCTTCAAACTCCCAAGACATAGTTTCTCCATCTAATGTTTCATGTAAAGCATATATTTGAGAGTCTTCGCCATTCTTCCTGATCTCTAGATCGTATAAACCTGTATCAAATCTACGCAATAGATTTTTGGAGCTTTCTAATAATTGAGAAAATGTTAGAGGCTTCAAAGTTGATAATTCTTTAATAACCTTAACAGCAAATTTATCATGTTCCAGACTGATGCCTATGCCAAGTTGGTTAATAATCCAATCAAGAAGTGGCTGAACTGGCTTAACCTCAAGTTTAAAGAGAAGACTTATAAAAGATTCACGTATTTGCAAACTTTTTTCAAGCTGATTGTGCGCTCCAGAGAAATCCGAGCCGTTTTTCCAATCAAATATTTTTTCTTCATCATTCCAAGTTCGACTGTATAAAAGGCGATCTCGTTTTGTAGATGCTAAGGCATATTCAAGCCTTTCTGAAAATATCTGTCTACTATTTAGAACCAGTGAGTAAGTATATATAGTTTCATTAAATGCGGTACGGAGGATAAACTGAGTTGGACTTCCTATGCTTTGCTTATCTAGCTTAAAAGGGATTAGCTGTGATCCATGATCGAAGTTGCCAGCAAACATAAATTTGAGCAGATAATCAAGAGCCTTTAAGATATTACTTTTACCTGAAGCATTAGCCCCAAAAATGGCTAAAACTGGTAAAACATCTATATCCCAACCTTCAATATGATAGGGAGGGGCAATTTCATCATCAGATTTAACTCGTCTCCGATTATCACTAGTTCCGCCACCTGCTCTTTTCTTCTGTGCCACAGCACTCAGAGTTTCAGCCCCTTTAATTGAGCGAAAGTTCTCTACTGTGAAATCTAAAAGCATAATATGTTACTTTAAGGTTAAATTGCGTGACTTATTCACGATAATAGTATTATTGCATTTTAATTATTTGGACTTAGCTAAAGTTTTTTTAATCAGTTTAGTTATGGTTAACCTTTAGTTTCTGCATTGAAGCTGGCAATCCTCTGGGATATACTTTTGTTTAACAACTATTTCAAAGGTCTTCCATGTCTTTAATCTCCCTTCCCGCCCAGTGCCAAGACTTACAGACTCAAGTAGAATCTATCTTTCAACTTTTACAACAGGAACCAACTCTCCGATCGCTTGATACAACCTCCGTATAAGCATCCTTACGCAAAGCGATCGCCCTTAGATGAGATTCGACAAATTAACTTCTAGCAACCTTACTTCAATGTGGTTAGAGCCAGTTTATCCTAGCTGTAAAAGTTCAGACTTAATGCTCTATCTATTTCGTCTGTGCTACATCATTTTGATTCACTATCTATAACGCCATAAAAACTAAACTCTTCAACGACTTGACCACCAATAATATGTTCTTGGATAATTCTTTCAACTACAGGGATAGTTACGGAGTGGTACCAAATACGATC
This sequence comes from Synechococcus sp. PCC 7502, assembly GCF_000317085.1. NCBI lineage: Bacteria > Bacillati > Cyanobacteriota > Cyanophyceae > Pseudanabaenales > Pseudanabaenaceae > Pseudanabaenococcus > Pseudanabaenococcus habilitatus. The sequence goes on along the minus strand of NC_019702.1, from coordinate 1,200,415 downwards.
TGGATAAACTACTAAAATTGGACCATGCCCACATACCCTTAAACAATTTGCCTTAGTCCGAAATATATAAGTCTCTAAATTTAGTTCTTTCAGCCGCCGCTTTAAGTAATCCCAGCTATCCAAACTAATCTGCTTAGAACAGCATAATGGCTTAGTTTGATCAGCGCAAAGAAATAAATGCTTTTGAATTTTATCGATGTTTAGCTTTTTGACTTGATTATGCAGTGATTCTTTTAAATTTGGTAAATTTGGTAAATTGCGTAAATCAAGAATATCAACTGTACTCATGGGGAATTTAAATTTAGCTTGGCTTTTAGTCTAACTCATTACCCATAGGGGCTGTGCGGCTAAAAACAACTTAGAGCCTGCTAGAATCTACACCAGCAATGGTTATTGGTATGATGCTTACACTAGTTGGTCACCGCTAATCCCCAAGATACTATAGTGATTAAAGAACATAGCATTAAAATGAACTTGAGTTTATTAGTGCGATCATGCGAATTAAACCCTACCTATGTACGCTCATACTTCTCCACGGAATTACCTTCACATCTTTTCTCCGATCGGCTTGGGGCATGTCGGCGACAGAGGTGGGGAAAGTTGCTAAAGCGGTTACGGTCATGATTACGACGGATGAATCTAATGGTTCTGGGGTTTTGATTACCAAGGATGGAGATACTTACACGGTTTTGACCGCCGCCCATGTGGTGAAGGATCGACCCAAATCCTTAGAAATTATCACTCCAAATGGGCAGAAATATGCAATTACTGGCACGACAATCACTCCAGATGCTGACTTAGCCACAGTTAAATTCACGAGTAAAACGAGTCTGCAAGTTGCCAAGTTGGGGGATGCTAATAAATCTTCGGAAGGTGCAACGGTCTATGTATCTGGCTTCCCATCGGTAACTCAAGTCATTACCAAAACTATCTACAATTTTACGGAAGGTAAAGTTACCGCTAATGCTGCCCGTCCTCTGTCCTACGGATATTCTCTGGTTTATAGCAACAATACTTTACCAGGAATGAGCGGTGGACCTGTTTTTAATGCCGATGGCGAGTTAATTGCTATTCATGGACGGGGAGATTTTCAAGAAAGTAGTAAACCTTCCGAGATTAATGAGAATGTTAGGATTAAAACTGGCTTTAATCTTGGAATTACTATATCCACAGTCCTAAAGCTCTCAAATGGATTAGGATTAAAGTTTTCAGAAGTGGCACTTGGCTCTTCGCCTGTGGTTGCTGCTCCGAAGTCCGACGACTTTTTCTTGCAGGGTGTCGATCGCTTTCGTCGAGGTAAATGGGCAGAAGCTATTGCCATGATGGATCGGGCAATTCAACTTAATCCTAAATACCTGCGTGCTTATACTGCTAGGGGTGCGGCTAACTATATGCTCAATCAAATTGGTAAAGGCTTAGCTGATATGGAAAGTGTAATTGCGATCGCTCCCAATTATGCTACTGGTTATGCGGGGAAATGTTTTCTGTTAAACGAATTGCATCAATGGCAACAGGCATTAGGTTTCTGCGATCGCGCGATTAAACTAGACCCAAAACTATCGATCGCCTACAACGTGCGGGGATTAGTCAATGCCAATCTTCAAGACTCGGATTCTGCCCAAACCGATCTAGAGCAAGCAATCGACCTCGATCCCAACTCCTATTATGCTTACTACAACCTTGGATTACTGTATGCCTTGAGGCGTAATTTACCAAAGGCATTTTCATTTGTGGAGAAAGCTTTACAAATTAATCCTCAATCTGCCGGCAGTCGGGTGCTTTTAGGGCAGCTACTAATTGCCACCCAGAATTACCAACAGGCTCTGACTATACTAAATGAGGCGATCGCTATTAACCCAAATATCAGTTATGCCTACGAAGCTCGTGCTGCTGCTTATCTGGGATTGGGCAATACCAATCTAGCGCAAAGGGATCGCCAAACAGCCCAAAGTACTGCCATCAGTTCGCCTCAAGGCTTTATTGAAGATTTAAGCTTTCTGAATCAATAAACATTAAACCGCTAAGCCAACTGTCCCAGCATAAACTGCCCGATCGCCAAGTTCTGCCTCAATTCGTAGTAAACGGTTATATTTAGCAATTCTTTCGCTTCTACACAAAGAACCAGTTTTAATTTGTCCCGCCCTTGTTGCCACAGCCAAATCAGCGATTGTAGTATCTTCTGTTTCACCCGAACGATGACTAATTACAGAGCGATAACCATTTTTATCTGCGGTAGCAATGGTTTCAAGGGTTTCGGTGAGGCTACCAATTTGATTTAGCTTAATAAGAATAGCATTGGCACAACCTTCTTTAATTCCCCTTTCTAGGCGAGTTTGATTCGTGACAAATAAATCATCGCCCACAAGCTGAGTATTAGTTAATTGCTTGGTCATAAGCTGCCAGTTTGCCCAGTCTTCTTCCTGTAACCCATCTTCAATGGAAATAATTGGATACTGAGAAATTAAACCTTCGTAATAGGCGATCGCTTCGGATGCGGTGTGACCTTTGCCATCAAAATAATATAAGCCATCTTTATAAAGCTCATTAGAAGCCACATCTAGGGCTAGGGCAATGTCTTTGCCGGGGGTATATCCCGCTTGACTAATGGCTTGAATTAATAATTCTAAAGCTGCTTGATTAGACTCCAAATTAGGTGCAAATCCACCTTCATCTCCCACCCCTGTGGCTAGACCTTTGGCATGGAGAACCGATTGCAATTTGGCAAACACCTCTGCCCCATAGCGCAAAGCTTCCTTAAAGCTCGGTGCGCCCACTGGCACAATCATAAATTCCTGAATATCTACGTTGTTATCCGCATGGGAACCACCATTAATCACATTCATTAGGGGGACGGGCAGAACGTTGGAGATACTGCTGCCCAAATAACGATATAGAGGCAGTTGTAAGTAATTTGCTGCCGCCTTAGAAGTTGCCAAGGACACCGCTAAAATTGCATTTGCGCCCAGATTAGATTTATTTTGCGATCCATCTCGTTTCAGCATGGTGCGATCGCAGGTTTCTTGATCAAGGGCATCTAAACCTTTTAATACTGGCAAAATCTTCTCGGTGACATTCCGTACGGCAGTTAATACACCTTTCCCGCCATATCGACTTTTATCGCCATCCCGCAATTCATGAGCCTCAAAACTACCCGTAGAAGCACCACTGGGGACTTGAGCCAATCCTATTACTCCAGATTCAAGCTGGACTGTTGCCTCAATGGTTGGTCTTCCCCGTGAATCTAGGATTTCCTGTGCCGTGATATTAGCGATCGCACTTGGTTTAGTCACTGTTTTTTTCCATGCTTAGTATAAATACTATTAAACTCAAGTCTTTGGCATCTGGCAACCTTCTATCTGCAAAGATTTCCCCTATATCTTGAAATTATCCCTAAATATATAGCCATATAATTACTCTCCGTCGTGGATTGGGCATTAGCTAAGATAAAATCAAACCAATCAAGCCAATCATGAATTAGGTAGTGTGCTATGGAATCTATCACTTTAAATCTCAAGCCCACAATTGATCTAACCCCTGATCAGTTATTTGAAGTTTGCCAACAAAACCGAGATGTAAGAATCGAACGGAGTAGTAATGGAGAACTAGTGATTATGCCTCCCACTGGATTTGAAACTGGTAATCGTAACAGCGATCTGATCTATCAACTTCAAGCTTGGAATCGTCAGTACAAATTAGGGAAGGTATGTGATTCATCAACGGGTTTTATTTTGCCTAATGGGGCAGAGCGATCGCCCGATGCTTCGTGGTTAAAACTAGAAAGATTAGCCGCATTTACACTAGAACAACGTCAAAAATTTCTCCCCCTATGTCCTGATTTTGTGGTGGAGTTGCGATCGCCCACAGATAGCCTCAAACCACTTCAAGTTAAAATGCAGGAATACATAGATAACGACTGCCAAATGGGATGGCTCATTGATCCCAAGCAGAGAACTGTAGAAATCTATCGTCCTAACCAAGTGGTACAAATCTTGCAATCTCCGATCAGTGTCTCTGGTGAGAACATCCTGCCAAATTTTGTACTGGAATTATCAGAAATATTTACAAATAACTAGGTTAGAGGAGTACTTAACCAATAGGAAATCTTAGGATCAAATTATTCAATCAATTTAATTTAATCAATTAAAAAGACCCAGCTAAATTTTTACCCACATCCCCAAATAGTAACCAAGTCAGTAGAAAATTAGATATAAATATTGCCAGTAACGCTGTTACCACTGCCGTAGTAGTTGATTGTCCTACCCCCTTTGCGCCGCCAGTAGTAGTAATTCCCCAATTTGCACCAATCAGAGCGATCAGTCCACCAAACACAATGGATTTGATCACGGCACTAATTAAGTCCCACGTTTTTAAGAAATTTAAGACTGAGTTTAGAAACACAGCTTGGGGGATATTATAAAGACTCTGGGAAATTAAAATGCCTCCTGTCATCCCCGTTAATAGCGATAGGGTTGTGAGAATCGGCAGCATTAAAATACAGGCAATTACCCTAGGTGTAATCAAATAATCGATAGGATCAGTTCGCAGCATATACAGAGCATCGATTTGTTCCGTAACCTGCATGGTACCGATTTCTGCCGCAAATGCCGATCCCACTCGTCCCGCAATAATTACAGCCGTTAATACTGGTGATAGTTCTCTGGTCAGGGCGATCGCTAAAACTCCTCCAATCGCTTGCTGCGCTCCAAAATTAATAAATTCCTTAGCTACTTGAATTGTAAATACTCCGCCCACAAAACTAGCTGTCACTAGAGTAATTAATAAAGACTCTGTACCAACTGCTGACATTTGCTCTAGGGTATTACGCCAATGTAATTTTCTTTTTACTAGAAGGTGCCATACTACCTGTCCTGCCAGCAAAAAGGTCTGAAGGACTTTAACAAACCAGATACCTAAATTATTCATGCTTTTAGCAATTTTTTTAGCAGTTTATAGGGTTTAAATCTAAATTGAATAGAGTTTTAATTTATTGCAGAATAACACTCAATCTTGTCCTTGCCCGTGACTAATGCCCAAATATAACTCTCCAATTTTAGGATCATTAAGTAAGTCACTACCTTTACCCTCAAAGCGATCTTTTCCTGCATCTAAAACGTAACCTCGATGGGCGATCGCTAGAGCCTTACGGGCATTTTGTTCTACTAAAATAATCGTAGTCCCCAGACGATTAACATACTGAATTAAATTAAATACATCCTGGACTAAAATCGGTGAAAGTGCAGCCGTCGGCTCATCTAAAATTAACAATTTTGGCGACACCATCAAAGCTCTACCCATTGCCAACATTTGGCGTTCTCCCCCCGAAAGAGTACCTGCCCTCTGTCGTTGTCTTTTTGCTAAAGCAGGAAAAATATCATAGATTTTTTGTTTTTGGGCTTGAATGTTGGTGCCAGTTGTATATCCCCCCATATCAAGATTTTCGGAAATACTCAAGGATGGGAACACATTAGCAACCTGTGGTACATAACCCATACCTTCCAATACGATCTGATTAGGTAACAACCCATCAATTCTTTTCCCGTTAAATATCACTTCTCCCGATCGCACAGGGACTAAACCAAAAATCATTTTCGCCAGAGTAGATTTCCCCGCACCATTGGCACCAATTACAGTTACTAATTCCCCTGTATGCACCACTATGTTAATGCCCTGTAAAATATCTACCCCAGCTACATAGCCTGCGATCACATCTTTAACTGTCAATATCGGAGAATCACTATTCATGAACTACTTGGCAATGCCGCACTTATAAATTTTAAATTTCTTGGATCATATCCCAGAAGGAACAATAGGGATAAACTCTAGGATTTTTACATCTAAAATTTCTAGCTTTCCACGCATTTTTTTGGCTCAACAAGGCTCTTGACTCAAAAAGGTAGAGTTATTCGCCAAAGTGCCAAAACCTATTACTCTCAATCCCAACGGGAGGTAAAATATCCGTAATTGGCTCCTCTAAAATGTAAGTATCAATAAATCGCACTCCCCAAACTGGCGATCGCAGATCTAACCTTGACCTATATTCCGTTAAACTTTCAGAATGTCCGTGAGCATGGCGATCCTGACTAAATTTTCGAGCTTCATACCTAAACACTTCCCCAACAGTTGCATATCCTTGGATCGTGAAGGCAGGAAATGTTTCTGGCGTAAATCCAAATTCTTCTAAAATCTCAAAACATCCTTGCATTAATTCAGGGTGATCAGGAAACCCAAGGGTATGAATGTAGATTCTTTGATTAATCACTGCCAATGGTGGTGTGGCATGAGTAATTACAATGATGCTATGAATCCGTGCCAGATAACCTAAAGCCTCTTCAGGAGACAAAGATAGAGCGATCGCCATTAGTAATGGATAAATATAAGCTGCTGCGAATCAAATTATAAATTATTAAGAATGTATAAGCGAGCAGTAGTATCAATGTAATATACAGCACTTTTCAGAACTAACTGGTATAGCAGCAGAGAGCGAAATCGACTTATCTAATGCTTTAATTGCTATTACTGACTTCTGGCTGATAGCTCCCCATCACCCGATTACCTCACTTGTGACAGTTGTTAAGAGAACTATTAAGAAAACATTGTATGTCAGGAGTTTCTTGCTTTAACGTTGTAGGTTATTTAAAATTTGCAGAACGTTTTGTCAGTTATTTAAATCATTAAATTAAGTCATTAAATTAAATATTCACCCCATAGGGCAATCATCGTGACTATTGCTTCATCTTCTCCCATTGCTACACAGACTGCTAACTCCTTGGTTGATTCGGGAGTTTATATCACCATGCATGGGCATTTTTATCAGCCTCCCCGTGAGAATCCCTACTTGAATGCGATCGAAACTCAAGAGGGAGCTTTTCCCTTTCATGACTGGAACCAACGGATTCACCACGAGTGCTATCGTCCCAATGCCTTTGCCCGCATTCTGAATAGTAATGGCAAGATTTTAAGAATAGTTAATAACTTTGAATACCTGAGTTTTAACATTGGTGCCACGTTATTGTCTTGGCTAGAACAGTATGATCCCGAAGTCTATCAGCGTATTATTGATGGGGATAAAGCCTCGGCTGAACGACTAGACGGACATGGTAACGCGATCGCCCAAGTTTACAATCATATTATTATGCCCTTAGCTAACCCTAGGGATAAGCTGACGCAAATTCGTTGGGGCAAAGCTGACTTTAAAGCCCGATTTGGGCGAGATACCGAAGGCATGTGGTTGGCAGAAACGGCTGTGGATTATCCAACCCTAGAAGCTTTGATTGCCGAAGGGATTAAATTTATTGTCCTAGCTCCGTCTCAGGCTCAGCGTTGTCGTCCTCTTGGTTCTAGCGATCGCCAGTCTTGGAAAGAAGTTTGGACAGAGGTAAATGGTGGGCAAATCGATCCCAACCGTCCCTATCGTTGCTACTTAGATTCTTCCGATCCTAACTCGGCATACATAGATATTTTCTTTTATGATGGTCCCATTTCCCGTGATATGGGTTTTAGCGATTTACTTAATAGCTCCCATAATCTAGCGGCAAGATTAGGACGGGCTGTACGGGGAGATCATCGTTCCTCTCAGTTAATTTCTGTGGCAACCGATGGTGAAACCTTTGGACATCATAAGCACTTTACGGAAAAAGCGATCGCCTACGCCTTTACCGAAGAATTTCCACGACGGGGTTGGCAGGTAACTAATTATGCCCACTATCTCAGCTTATTTCCGCCCACTTGGGAAGTAGAAATTAAACCAGTTACGGCTTGGAGTTGCGCCCACGGTGTAGATCGATGGCAAGATGACTGTGGTTGTGGTGCCGATGTCGGTTTTGGCAAATGGCGGAAGCCCCTACGCCAAGCTTTAAATTGGTTACGCGATCGCCTAGAAGTAATTTTCGGTGAAGCAGGTGCTAAATATTTTAATGATCCTTGGGCAGCAAGGGATGGCTATATTCATGTCCTCAGGGATTCTTTACGGCATGGCACTATCAATAGCCAAAATACCCTAGATGATTTTTTTAGTACCTATGGTAAAGCAGGCATAATTTCGGCACCATCAAAATCCACTCATTTACAAGTTGATGCCCTTAGACTTTTGGAAATGCAGCGTCATGCTCTATTAATGTTTACTAGCTGTGGTTGGTTTTTTGAGGAACTATCTCGTCCTGAAGGGGTACAAATTTTACGTTATGCTGCCCGAGCGATCGAACTAGCAGCCGATGTAACTGGCATTCTCCTAGAGTCAGAATTTGTGCAGAGGTTAGCTCAATGTCCTAGTAATGTCGAGGATTTTGGCAATGGGGCTGAGGTCTATCGTCAGCTTGTTAATCCTTTTAAGATCACCATGAAACAGGTGGCAGCCGACTATGCTGTTAGCTCCCTATTTACTAACTATTTACGGGAAGATGCTCAGCAGCTATATTGCTACGCTATTAATCAACTGGATTATCAACTGGAACGGATTGGATCGATGGCTTTGGCGATCGGGCATATTCATATTATTTCCAGCATTACCCAAGAGTCTGTGGAATATATATTTGCCGTTGTTCATCTTGGAGGCTATGACTTTCACTGCGGTATCAAGCAATTTAGTGGCAGAAAGGATTACGAAGAGATTAAGCTGGACTGCTTTGCGGCACTCAAACATGCTAGTGCGGCGGGCATAATCTTGTCCATAGCTAGGGCATTTGGGAATGAATACTTTAGCCTGCAACATCTATTTGCCGAGGAAAGGCATCGGATTCTGCACTTACTTTCAGGCGAAACCTTACTGCGCTTAGATCAACTCTATGCCCAAGTCTATCGAGATAATTACGGTATTCTTGCTTCCTTTCGCCGCGATGGTTTGCCAGTACCCAAAGAACTCCAGGTGGCAGCGGAGATTACCTTAAATCATCGGTTACTTGCCGACTTAAAACGCCTTGAAGCAGGAGAAAAACTTCCCATTACCCAATTAGACGCTGTAGTTAAGGAGGCGAATCATTTAGGTTGTAGTCTAGATCAAATTGAATCCGCAAAAATCCTCGAACGAGTAATTCTTAATCATCTCTGGCATCTAGTTTATAGTGGAGACGATCAAAGTATTTCCTATAGTGTTAACCAGGTTGGGCAGGTACTACAGCTAGCTCAAGACTTAAAAATCCCATTAAATCTTGATCGCTCTCAGGAATTATATCTTAGCTATTTGACTAAAGTTACCACTGAAGAAGATCAGGATTTAATAGCCGCAGACCGATCACAGCTATTGACATTAGGTGAAAAAATTGGGATTGCCTGTCAGATTTAACGAATTTCCCCAAATGAATATCTCTTTCTGATTTAAGACTCTAATTTTAGAACTTTAATTTTGGAATTCTAATTTCGGGATAAGTGGTATAACATTTGGGAATGGAAAGTGTGGGGGGAAAACTTGTGGAACAACTACCACAACCAAAAAAAAGACGTAACCAGTTGCTAGCGATCGCTGCCTTGGGATTATCTGGTTCATGTTTAGCTGCATTTTTCTATGGTAAATATTTCCTCGAACAGCAATTGTCGCCATTAGTTCAAACTGAGCTATCTAAGTTATTAAATCGACCCGTAAATTTGGGGGGAGTGGATCGCTTTAGTTGGAATGGGGTGAGATTTGGTCAAACTGAAATCCCTACAACCGACTCAGAGCCAAATTTTCTTGTGTCGGAAGCGATCGATGTGCAGGTTGATCTGTGGAACTATATCCAGACTCGCCAACTTGGTTTAGATGTCACCGTAGTTAAACCCCATGTCTTTCTAAGGCAGGATTTTGCCAATGGACAGTACTTGCCTCAACTGATTAAACCATCCACTAGCACAGAGGTGGGAACCATTGATTTGCGCTCAGTTAAAATTGAGGATGCTGACCTTACCCTCCAGCCCCTAAATTCCCAAAAGGCGATTACTTTAACTAAGCTAAACCTAAGCAGTAACTGGCAGATAATTGATCCAACTCGTCAAGGGGTGCAGTTTCAGGGTGCGGGGCAAGTTCTGGGGATAAGGTTTTTAAATGCTAATATTCCTACCCCAACCGCACTAAGGAAAGCGATCGCCGCCCAAAACCCCAATGGTACCCTTAGTATTACCAAAGCTGAATTTAATCTGACCAATGGTTCAGGCAATTTACAGTTGCGATCACAAGATATAGGCATCTCGGTAATTGATGGCTTTTTTCCTAATTTGCCAATTACACCTCTCCAAGGTAAAGCGGATGGGACTGTCGGCTTTAGGCTTAAAGCAGGAAATAATCAAGCTGATATTGATGGCAATATTAAAATTCATGATGTAAGTATAAAAATCCCAGACTTACCCAAGCCAGTTAAAAATATCTCCGGGGCGATCGCCTTTGATGGTAAAATCGCAACTCTCCGAGGCATTTCAGGTAACTATGGCAGCCTTGTGGGAAAAGTGAATGGTACTGTCAATCTATCGGGACTCAATTTAGATATAGCTCTAGAACCGACGGATATTGCTAAGGCATTGGCTAGCCTTGACTTAAAACCCTCACTGCCCATAACAGGGGAAATTAAGCTTAATGGCAAGATTTTTGGTAAAAAGCCCCAAATTACTGCTACTTTTAGTTCTACGAAGTCAATTACCGTTGATCGGTTTGTGGTTAGCCAAGTACAGGGGCAGATTGAAAATAAGGATGAGCGATCGCTAATTTTTAGGCAAATTAAAGCTAAATCCAATGCCATTGGGAATCTAGTTGGTAACGGTATTCTTTCTTTGGGACAACCACAGGAAATTGGGAAACAGCCAAAACCGAATAGCATAGGACTTCAGTTTAACTTAGGCTTGGAAAATATTAATAGCGAGGCGATCGCTGCCCTTTACAATACTAAACTGCCGATTCCCATTGGTGCGGTTACTGCCCAGGTGCAAATTAATGGGGAGGTTAATAATCCGACAATTCGTGCTAACTTTCAAGCTCCACAGGCTCTTTATCCCACTAATGGGGAAGTGGAAATTGTCGATAATATCGCAACTCTACGCAATACTAGGGTGCAGTTTCCCACAGGTAATCTGGGTTTAAGTGGGGCAATTTCTTTAGATGGTAAACGCCCATGGCAACTAGAGCTATCCAGCAATGGTACACCTTTATCTGTATTTCCCAGTAATCTCTTACCTAAGGCACTAAACACAGGCAATTTATTTGGGTTACTGAAACTAAGCAGTCCCGAAGGCAGTTTTGCCCCCAAGGACATTAATGCCAATGGCAATCTGGATTTACAAATAACGCAACTTCCAGACTTGATTACAGCAACGATTAATTGGAATGGGAGGAACCTCAAAGTACCACAATTACAGTTAGGCAACTATGTGGGCGGCAATGGCGTGATCAGTCTGGATCGGGATTTAGCGATTACCAATGTTGATTTCAATCTGCGATCGCTCTCACGGCAGCAAATTCAAAAGTTTCAAGCATTTTTACCCCCTATTCTCCAAGTTACTAATGGCACCATAGACTTCAATGCCAAGATTAGCGGGACTTTAAATCAAATCAAATTACTTGCCAAGATTAGTTTACAGGAATTTGATCTTCCCGAATTAGTTGCTTTAGGCAGGAACATTAACCCTAGCTTTTTACCCCAAGGTAAAGTAGCTTTTACTGGCGAAGTGAGTGGAGTTGTTAATGCAGCATCCTCTCGAGTTAATCCACAATTTAATCCACAAGTTAAAGGTATAGTCAAGCTTGTGAATTTAGGTTTAGGCGCAAGAAAGTTTGATCCGCTAATTACAGGATTTTTAGAATTTAATTCTCAAACGGGCTTAACCACAAATTTACAAGGAAAAACTGATCGCCTCGCAGTCCGTTTAGACCCTACATTCCAACCTATAGATTTTAATATCAAGTTAGCCTCAACCTCAGTTGTGGGAAATCGCCTCAAAAATCAAGACCTAGCAATCAAAGTAACAGATTTATCTTTATCCTTAATCGGGGCGATCGCAGGACAACCAGACCTAATTGATGGCAGCCTATCCAGCGAGTTAGTAGTTAACCTCAATAATCAAATCCAAGCGATCGGAGATATAGAGATTACCAAGCCCAGATTTGGACAAGTGCAGGCTAATAGACTGGCGGCGAAAGTTAACTTTAATAAAGGCAATCTAGGAATTAGGAATGGACTGCTGCAAATCTCTCCCAACCAAGCATCCAAATACAAGTTTGAGCTGGCATATAGTTCAACCCCATCCACCACACTACAGGGCAAAATTAAGATTGAGTCTGGATCAGTAGCTGAACTCTTTAACTTTCTAAAACTAGAAGAGTTTAGTGATATTACCAATGTCCTCAGTCCACCTCAATATGGTAAAGCCTCGACTTTGGCATCCCTACCCAAAGTTGACAAGAGTCAATCTTTTTATCAGCAACTCCAATACTTTTCCCAAATTAAAGCCCGCAAAGATCAACAGGAACTTTCTGAAGCCACGGGTAGCTTTCCTAGTCTTTCCGAATTTAAAGGCAGCTTAGCAGGAGAGATTAAGTTTGCGCTTTTACCCAACCAAGGGCTGAAATTAGGCTTTGATTTAATGGGGACAGGCTGGGACTATGGCAAATTTGCGGTGGATGATGTCAAGCTCAAGGGTAGTTTTAATAAAGATGTTCTAGTTTTAGATACGGTTAAACTCCAATCAGGCGATCGCTTTGGGCAAATTACCAACACCCGCATTACCCTAAAGTCATTAATTGGCAGAGTCGATCTAGCCAACTTTCCCGTGGAGTCCCTACGTCCTATTCCGTTCTTTAATAGCTTGCCCGTCGATATCACTGGACTTGCCAATGGATTTGCAAACCTGAGTGGGGGGCTATTCAACCCCAAGGCAATGGGTAAAATTAGCCTCGATAATGCCACGATTAACCGTCAAGCCCTTGATGAAGTAGGTGGAGATTTTGACTATGCCAACGGACGCTTCAAATTTAATGGCAAAGTTGTAACCATCAATGCCCAATCTGAACCTATTCAAATTAAGGCTGATGTTCCCTATCAGTTCTGCCCCATTCCTGATGGAAGTTCCCTAAGGCTTTTGTGTGATCTAGTCGGCTCTGCCAGTACATCCCTCAGCAAATCCTTAAATATTGACATTAGTGTTAAGAATGGAGGACTAGCATTTATCAATATTCTCAATGCCCCCGTGCGTTGGTTAGATGGACAGGGTACGGGCATGATTACCATTGGTGGGACGCTAGATGATCCTAAAGTGCGGGGGAGCGTTACCCTAGATCAAGCTGCATTTCAAGTGGCAGGATTACCTAGTGATGTTACACAGGTACAGGGCAAAATTAATTTTAATCTCGATCGCTTTAAAGCCAGCTTAAGCGGTAAGTTCAGTCAGGGTAACTTTTCAGCTAATGGGGTGATGGCGATCGCTAATCCCAACTTAATTACACCTACCGACTCCAGTTACGATAATCCTCTCACAATCATTGCTGACAAACTAAATCTCGATCTTAAAAATCTTTATACAGGTCTTGCTAACGGGGTTTTAACAGTCCGTGGGTCTCTTTTATTCCCTGAAGTATCGGGTAAGGTTGCTATCTCGGATGGACGGGTAATTATTGGTGAAGAAGCTCCCGCCGATGGTCGTAGTCTCGAACGAGATCAATTCAATATCGGCTTTAATAATCTGCTAGTTAGCCTTGGCAAGAATATTCAAGTCACAAGGTTTCCATTGCTGAACTTACTGGCAAACGGAGAGCTAACGGTTAATGGTTCCTTACGGGATATTCGTCCTAGTGGTAGAGTCAATATTGAGCGCGGGCAGATTAATACGATTTCCACAAGGCTACGGCTAGATCGGGATTTTGAAAACTATGCGGATTTTGTCCCTTCCCAAGGGCTTAACCCTAATCTGAATGTCAGAGTTTTAGGAACGATCCCAGAGGTAACCCGTACCCGTGTTGATGATAGTTTAATCAATTCCTTTAATCCCACCAATATTCCCGTGAGCAATTTAGGCGCGCAACGCACGATCCAGATTCAAGCCAGCGTCACAGGTTCTGTCCAAAGTCCCAATATTGAATTACGCAGTAGCCCACCTCGCAGCCAGTCGGAAATCTTAACCCTTTTAGGCGGTGGTTTATTACAACAGGGAGGCAGCGATCCCACAGCAGTTTTAGCTAACCTGGCGGGCGGTACGATTATTGGTTTTCTTCAAGACCTAATTGGCGATGCTTTAAACCTAAGTGAGTTTAATCTCAGCCCCACAACCACCTCTGCCAGTGGTGGAAACTTAAGCTCCATCGGACTAGCAGCAGAAGCAGCAATTTCCATCAGCCCCAGTTTTTCCATAGCTGTGCGATCAGTACTTAACGATCCCAGTCAAGTTACTAACTATACATTTCGTTACCGTGCCAATCCCAACACTTTACTGTTGACGAATACTGATCTTAAGGGCAATAACAGCGTATCTGTAGAATATGAAGCCCGTTTCTAAAACTTATTTTTGTTACGAGATCTATAGACATATTAAGATTTCCTAATCTAAAATTTAAATATGCAAAGTCACTAAGCAAATAGATTAATCGTATGAAGCTCAAAACTATTATTTCGGCATTAGGGTTAGCTGGCTTGAGTATGATGTCTCAAGTAGCTAGTGCGAGGGCGGTTCCTTTGAATTTCACAGGCGTAAGTACTGGGGGAAATGTTTTCGTTAATTCAGTTAATTTAGGTGCCTATAAAAATATAAATCCTTCCTTTACCATCGACCCATCATTAATTTCTTATACAAAAGTCACAGATACTAACTATGTATTGGACATAACCAATGTTGGCATCAAATTCGTTACGATCAACAGTTCTATTACCCCACCCGCAAATTTACAAGATGCCCTGAATTATTTTGCTACTCTCCGATTCACAGGCGGTACAGGATCGTTTAAGGCTACGATCACGTCATATAACGCTGGGAGTAGTATTTTATCTATTAAGTATAATGGCGGCGTAAGCTTTACTAATAACAACCTAAACCCTAGTACATTGAATCTAGCCATCAGTGGCGTAATTTCCTTATCTAACTATGGCAACTTTGATCCAACTGATTTCCCTACATACCTAGGGGGTAATCTGGAAATTGCTGCTCTGAATAACTACACTATAACTGAGAATGATACCTTTGCTTTTAGAAATGGAGACTTCAATGTAGTAAGTGGTAAAAATGCTAACTACATTGCTTCTATCGATTCTACAGCCGTTCCCTTCAATTTCAACTCTGCGGAAGGAGTGATAGTATCAGTACCATTATTAATAGGAGTACGTTTTCTCAGAAAAAAGTTAGTACAAAAACAGAAAGAACAAAGAGCCGTAGAGAAAGTAATCTAGGAAATATCTAAAAATTAATAAGGTGCCAATCCAGAAGGTCTTAACTTTAGAGTTTTTATCAACTGCACTGGCACTTTGCTTTAACAATTATTTTGATCTACGGTAAAGTCTAATAGCTATTGACAGTTACGATACTTGATGTGATAAACCAAACCTCGATGAGTTAAGTCAAAGGAGTCAACTGTAGCTATGCCTTCACCACTAGCCCGCAAAGAAGTATTCACGCGCATATTCACGCTGGCACCGCAGGAAGACCAAACATTTGCCACTGTTGCTAAACTATCTTGCTTATCATAGTTAGTCTCACCATTGAAGGTAGATTGAAATACTGGACCTCGACCGCCCGCAAAGAAATATTCCGAGCGTAAAGTTCCTCTAGTATTAGGAGCTACATAACCACGATATTCGGCATCATAAAGCGAAATTTGGAACCCATTAGGAATGAAAATAGGGATGCTAAGATTGCAGCTTTTTCTAGCAGTAGATGGTTTGCTGGCATCGGCAATATACTTATCAAATAGAATAGTTAACACCTGTCCATCGGGACTGACTGTAACGCTGGCTGAGTCATTTGGGCAACCGTTACCGCCATAACCTGCCCCTTTGATTGTTACTGTATTTTCGGCTGATGCTTGACTAGTAGTCACTGCAAATAAAACCGCTCCGAAAGTAAGAGCTTTCAATAATTTATTCATTGGTAAATTCCTAGATAAAATCCTTGGTGAATTTGAAGAGCAGTACTATTAATTGACTTGTTCTTTAATCAAAAAAGACTAAAAGTTTATATTTCTTTTAATGATTTTCAGTAATTTTCTTAGTAATTTTAAGTTGCCTTCAATAGTTATAAATGTCTCTTAAAGCCATAATTTTGTTCCAAGGAATATTTGTAAATTACGACAATAACCAGTAAAGATTGGTACTTTGATTGATGTCTGAACTTTTACGCTTCTCTACAAATATCTAAACTGGAGCAATTAATAAAGCGATCGCTTGACGGATAAAGTTAGCGTCTTCGGGGTTTTGATAGGGATTGCCTGCCCTATGTCCCCAAATTGAGGCAATAACTTGGTACTTAGCTTTAGGAATCATATTTGCTTCCCTTTGGCAATCGGCGGGAGTAAAGTAAAGATCGCTGGCACTGGGCATTACCAGAGTTTCGGCTTGAATAGAGGCTAACGCCAAGGCGTAATCACCCTTATATATGGGATTATCACTGACATCACATCTTAACCACGTATCGATCATTGCAATCAGATTACGGGGATCGCGTTTACGATAATTGGCTTCCCAACCTCGTTCTAAATAATCTGCTAAAGAACTATAGCCAAATTGATAATACAGTCCCGCTTGGTAAAAAGCAGGGGAAGCTGCCCAACTGGCATAGATCAGAGCAAAGGTATGTAAGCCCCGATCTGGAAACCCATCAAAGCCGCTACCATTCCAAGTGGGATCAGAGGTTAAAGCCGATCGCAAACTTTCCAAAAAAATTCGATTATGATCGGTAGTCTGGGCAGTACCGCATAGAGCCGCAATTCTCTCAACCCGATCTGGATACAAACTACCCCAATGATATGCCTGCTGCGCCCCCATTGACCAGCCATAGATCAGAGCCAGACGCTCGATACCAAAAACTTTTCGTAATAGTTGTTCTTGGGCACGCACATTATCCCAATGGCTAAACCAAAATCCCTGTTCTGCTAAGCCACATTCTGCACAATTACTGGGAGAACTAGAAAGTCCATTCCCAAACATATTCGGAATGATAATAAACCATTGACTTGGATCGAGAATTCCCTCCTTGGCAATTAACCATTCAATATCGGGGTGTTGTGCGCCGTAGGAAGTGGGATACAGAATGACATTGGAGCGATCGCTATTTAGTTCTCCATGGGTTTGATACCCAAGCTTTGCCTCTGGGAGGACGATTCCACATTGCAGTTCAAAGTTTTGAATTACAAACAGATTCATACTGCGATCTCACGACCACTGATATTATTGATTATTTCCAAATTAACATTCACATACCCATCTCCAATGTGAGCAAAGTGACTACTTAACTTCTCATGGGCAGTGGGAAGTAAGTAAAAGGGAATGGAAGGATAAAGATGATGTTCAGTATGGAAAGGAATATTCCACATTAGGTAACGTAAAATTGGCAGGGTGAGAGTAGTTCTTGTATTAGTCAGCCCATTGTCATCATTGGTGCAACCTGTATGCTCGGTAAGTAAAATAAAGCGCAAAAAAGGCTGCCCCACTGCTAAAGGTAATAGCCAATATAAGAGAAACCAAGGTTGTCTAAACCCAATGGAAATAGCGATCGCCAAACCATACACTAATAATTGCCATCGAGTTGAACTAATTACCGCTTTCCTTTGCGCTTCAGGGATAAAAATATAGTCATCTACCAGACCTGATGCCACCCGCAAGTGGGTTTTAATTTTGCCAATCCACCAAGGTAAGCCACTAATTTCTAGCAAATATTCTTGTAAGTTTGTCGGTTTTGGATCACTGAGTTCAGGGTCTTGATCGGGAATTTGCGTATAACGGTGATGCCATTTGTGATATTGCCGATAAAAAGTGCTGTTATAAAAAGATAGTAATCCAGCGAACCAAGCGATCGCATCACTCAACTGATTATTGGCAAAGGCAGTACGATGGGAACTTTCATGCAGAGGTGCGAACATGATGGCAAAACTAAACCCGTATAGAACTAAAGCAGGAACGGCAATATACCAGCGATCACCACTCAAATTCGTTGCCCACAGATAACCGCTAACCCCCATCACGCCTAAATGAAAAGCCAAGCGGATCAAACCTTGAGTATTGGAGCGGACATTTAAAGACTTGAGTTCTTCTGTAGTCAAGAGTTGCTTAGCCATAGTTCAGATCGCAAATTTAAAAATTAAAAAATTTAACAAGTGAAATGAAGATAGTTTTTCTTGATTATATGTTGAATATCAAGATGCTGCTTAATCTGGCGCAGTGTTCATTGTCTTATAATTTGCCCATCCGCCTAAATCTGAAATATCTAGCCATTGGTGTTTTTCCACCAGTTCCCGTGGGTAAAGCATTGCTGTGAGAATTTCGCCGTCTTCGGAAATTACATCACTGGGATACATGTGAGGCGGTTCATTTGCTAGTAGATACTCATATTGGGCGATCGTTAACTCATATATTTCCCCTGGGATACTAATCCCTCCATTTTCTACTTCATAAATTGCAGGATGCCATCCGTTTTCAGCCGCATGAAGACGATAGAGAGGTTTGGTTTTAGCTGTTTTTATAAACTTAGCAGATTGCAGGTTTTGATGATCGGGTTGACCTTTGAGGGCAGAACCACAAATGAATATTTTTTTTGTTGCTGTATCTTCCGTATTTAGTTGTTCGATTGGGGTTGTTAAGTCAGTCATGATTTTTATTTAAGGATTTTCAAAATTAATCTTTGGAATTTATACCTGTCTGAAGAATTTCCACGGCACTAACAACTCTGGTTTTGCTATTGGTGAGATGACTATAAATCTCTTCCTTTGCTAAATTAGAATTTCTCTTGGCGATCGCTGTAAAAATTTGGCGGTGTTCTAACCGAATTTCCAATACTTCTGGGTTCTGATTAGTTGTCCGCAATCGCAGGAGAAACATCTTATCAAATACCTGCTCCAGTAAGGAGACTAACCACTTATTCCCCGAACTTTCCGCAATCAGGTGATGAAATTGATAATCTAGTTCTAAAAGTTTGGCAGGATTTGTAGATTTAGCATGGGCGATCTTTTCGGCAGAAATCACGTATTCTTCTAGCTGCTCAATCTCAACGGCACTGGCGTGATCACAGGCTCCGGTTACAGAAAGTTGTTCTAGGGCAATCCGACAGTCATAAAGCTGAATCACATCCTCAATGGAAAGGGTTGTTACTCGCATTCCCCCACTGGTATCGGAGGTAACCAAACCTTCTTGCTGCAATTTACGAATAGCTTCACGGATTGGAGTGCGACTAACCTGTAAACGCTCAGCCAACTGAGTTTCAACCAGACGTTCATTAGGTGCCAGCATTCCCGAAAAGATATTTGTGCGTAGGACTTGATAGGTCTGTTCGTATAAAGATTGGCTTCTTTGGATCGTGGACAAACTCAAGGTATAAGTTCCTTATTATCTTGCATGGTTTTGATGTATACAGTATACATAGTAAGTGCCTTTACTTTGCAAGTTTTTTTATGTCATCCTCAATTTTAACCAAGGTCTCAATCAATAGCGATCGCCTCTTAAATACTATTGCAAAGTTAGGAACAATTGGTCAGTTGGCTAATGGAGGTGTTCAACGTATAGCTTTTAGTCCCGCCGATGTTAAAGCTCGTGACTTAGTACAGCAATGGATGGCTGAAACTGGAATGCAGGTTAGAGTTGATACTGCTGGTAATATCATCGGTCGCTATAGTAGTAAAAATTCAAATGGCAAAAATCCAGACCTGCCTGCAATCGCTACGGGTTCCCATCTTGATACTGTGCCTAATGGGGGGCTTTATGATGGGGCATACGGGGTCTTAGCAGCTATAGAAGTGGTGCGATCGCTCCAAGAAAGTTCTGTACAACTCAACCATCCCTTAGAAGTAATTGTCTTTACCGATGAAGAAGGAAGCATGATCGGCTGTAAAGCAATGGCTGGGAGCCTGATTCCAGATCTGCAAAATTACGGTGGACTAGACATTCAGTCCTGTTTAAGTAGAATTGGTGGAAACTGGGAGCAAATTATGCAGGCAAAACGCCACCGATCAGAACTGGCTGCTTTTGTAGAACTGCATATTGAACAAGGTCCAGTATTAGAAAGTGCTGAAGTCCAAATTGGAGTTGTGGAAGGAATCGTAGGGCAACGGCGTTTTAAAATTATTGTTAAAGGTAGTGCTAGTCATGCAGGAACTACACCCATGTCCATGCGTCAAGATGCCCTCGTTGCCGCCGCACAGGTAGTATTAAGTATAAATCACTTAGCAAATCTACCCGGACAACAAGTGGCAACCGTAGGCAGAGTGATAGTTAAACCCAATGCCCCTAATACAATTCCTGATTTTGTGGAAATGTCTTTGGATATTCGGGATTTATCCGATCGGCACCTAGATCATTTATTGGAAATATTAACTGCCGATCTTAAAGCGATCGCCACAGCAACCAAAACAGAAATTAGTTTGCACCCGTATATGCAAAACCAACCTGCGCTATGCAATTCCGTAATTCAATCTGCGATCGCTGAAACCTGTGAAGATTTAGGGCTAACCTATCTACATTTACCGAGTCGGGCGGGACATGATGCTCAAGAAATGGCGAAGCTGACAGCAATGGGAATGATTTTTGTGCCAAGTCAAAATGGCGTAAGTCATTCTGAAACTGAGTTTACCTCCCCAGAGCTTTGTATCCAAGGTGCCAATGTGCTTTTACACACTATTTTGAAACTAGACAGCTATTTTTCTAAATCCATACCTTGAGCTAAAGTCTTTTGTAAACGGACTACACAGACCCAAACTATTAAAGCAATTAAAGCAAATATTCCAAATCTTAAAACCCAATCTATTAACTTATCTAAGGGAATAAAGCTGCCCGTAAAATAAGCAAGAGCAGTCATAATTGTTCCCCAGGAGATCGCACCTAGAGCATTAAAAAATAAAAACCGCCGATAGGGCATACCAGTTAGTCCAGCCATAGGACCAGCAAAAATTCTTAGCAGCGCAATAAATCTACCAAAAAATACAGCCCGATCTGAATTAGCAGTAAATTTTTCTCTGGCTTTGACTACTTCCTCAGCCTCAATTTTAAATATCTTAGCCACAGATTCCACTAAGTTCATCCCACCCCATCGTCCAAGCCAATAGCCTGCACTATCGCCAATAATAGCTCCACTGACTGCGGCACCCAGCACAAAGGGATATTTTAATTCCCCACTACCTGCTAAAAATCCCCCTACTAAGGTAATAGTCTCACCGGGGATCGGAATTCCCGCATTTTCTAGCATGATTCCCAGAAATATTACTCCATATCCATAATTCTGGACTAGGTCTTTCACATGTTCAAGCGTCAGAAAGTCGAAGGTCATTTAAAAAGTTTATAATTCTTAGCTTAATAAGTATATCTCCAAGTCATGGCTCATTCCTTAAAAGCTCTAAGCTTACTCTTTAGTCATCAGATCACCAAGATTAAAGATTACTAAAGCAATCCTCATTATGAAAATTATTAATGAGCGATCGCTAAAATAATTGAGAATCCAGACATGATTTATTCAGTACTTTCCCCTTGGAGTAATGCTAAATTAAAGCATTGTCAAATCTGAAGTAGGGTTATGAGTAGCCCAATTAGTCAATGTCTTAACCCTGAGTGTCTAAGCCAAAATCAGTTTAGTATAAAGTTCTGCGTGAAGTGCGGACATAAATTGCTATTAGGTGATCGCTATTTAGCAAGTAAAATTATTGGTAGTGGAGGATTTGGCGGAACTTTTCTAGCAGTCGATGAGCAAAAGCCATCAAAACCCAAATGCGTAATCAAACAATTTTTCCCTCAAGCTCAAGGTACAGATAATGCTGAGAAGGCAAAACAGTTATTTGATAAAGAGGCTATAGAGCCTGTTTCATATCTCATGAGTAGCAATTCTTTTTAGCATCAAGCGAATAAAGCAAAGATTGAGTTTAGCTGTAGCATTAACGAGAGTTCTCTCAAAGTTCTTAACTAAGATTTTGCATCTTTCAACCCAATTACCCACCTTGTCGGCACAACTACAAACCCAGACAGACCTTTTTCTGCCTGCTTTTGCTTTGATACCTTAGGAGAAATTTCAAACCTAATCTTAGTCATAATCTCAGGATAAACCTTCTGTAAATCAGTCGTCAATTTTTCGATATGATAACCACTATCCAGCAATATCGTAGTTAGCGTAATGTCATCTGGCTTCGATTTGAAGTAATCAATGTTAAACGTTAACATCTCAATCAGTCCTTGGTCATCTGATACATTTGCTCTTGTTAAATACGTGAAAAAAGGAAATCCCAGTATGTCAACTGCTAAATGTCTTTTGATCCCGTTAGTTGCTTTGTAGGAGCAGAAGCCCTTGGATTCTATACTTGCATTACAAGTATTTTTCACTGCTTGTGAGTCAATGATGATTAAAGTTGTCCATTTTGATTTTTTTTGACTGTTCACGGGCTGTTGAATGCAAAGCTTCCATAATCGCAGTAAATGTACCTGTATCTTTCCACTCCTTGTAGTATCGATACACTGTAGAGAATGGTGGTAAGTCTCGGGGCATATCTCGCCAATTACAACCGTTTTTGAGTTGGTAGAGTATGCCGTCTAAAATTTGTCTTTTTGTCCAAGTTGGCGGTCTAGTTTGCTTTTTCTTTGGGAGCAATGGTTCTATAATTTCCCATTCTTTATCTGTTAGGCTACTTGAGTATGGATTTAGCATTTTCTAAGTATCATACATCTTGCTCATAATAGATATGAAACAGGCTCTATACAAATTAGAGATCAGCGAAAGTGAAGAAGAGCTAAAACATATGCTGAGAGTGCAAAAGACCGCATCAGATAAAGAAAGAATTCAGATGCTGTATCTGTTAAAAACAAAACAAGCAAGCACAATCCAGACAGCATCGACAATACTGGGACGGCATCGAGTTACATTGCAAGATTGGTTAGGGAATTATCGCAAAGGGGGAATAGTAGGACTATTAGGACATAAACCTAGAACAGGGCGAAAACAGAGTATTCCACAATGGGCGCAGAAAGCATTGATAAAAAAGCTGGAAGAAGCAGAAGGCTTTGAAAGTTATGGGCAGATCTGCCAATGGTTAGAGAACCAATTAGGAATCAAATCAAACTATAAAACTGTGCATCATCTAGTCCGATATCGGCTGAAAGCCAGACCGAAAGTGACACGTCCAGTCAGTGCAGGAAAGTCAGAAGAGCAAGTAGAAGCATATAAAAAAACCTTGCCAGTAATATAAGCATGATTGCATGGTTCGGCATTAATATAATCGGACTAAATGGCAAAGTGAGATTCTTTTGTCAAGATGAAACACGAATTGGGTTAAAGACAATTAGTGGAAGGAAGATCACAGCAAGAGGAGTCAAACCCAAAGGTAAAGTTCAGTGGCAGTTTAAGGCAACTTACCTCTATCGAATTGTAGAACCATCAACAGGGGAAAGCTTTTTCTATGAATTTACTCACCTTAATAGTGAATGCTTCCAAGTATTTCTGAACTTAGTAAGCACATATTTTCAAGGTGACATCATCGTTATGCAAGTGGATCAAGCAGGAGCACACAGAGCAAAACGGTTAAAGATTCCTAAAAATATTATTTTGCTATTTCAGCCTGCCCATGCACCTGAGACTAATCCCATTGAAAGAGTGTGGCAGCATTTCAAATTAGGGTTGAGGTGGAAACTGCCAAAAGATCTTGACCAGTTGCGTGCATTAATGCGGGAAAGGTTAGAAGTTATGACTCAGGAGGTAATTGCTTCGATTGTTGGGTGGGATTATATTTTAGAGGCTTTATCTGTAGCTCGTATTTAACGATTTGGTATAATGCAAGTATAGAATCCAAGGGCTTCTGCTCCTACAAAGCAACTAACGGGATCAAAAGACATTTAGCCGTTGACATACTGGGATTTCCTTTCTTTACCTATTTAACAAGAGCAAATGTATCAGATGACCAAGGACTGATTGAGATGTTAACGTTTAACATTGATTACTTCAAATCGAAGCCAGATGACATTACCCTAACTACGATATTGCTGGATAGTGGTTATCATATCGAAAAATTGACGACTGATTTACAGAAGGTTTATCCTGAGATTATGACTAAGATTAGGTTTGAAATTTCTCCTAAGGTATCAAAGCAACAGAAGGCAGAAAAAGGTCTGTCTGGGTTTGTAGTTGTGCCGACAAGGTGGATACTTGGGTTGAAAGATGCAAAATCTTAGTTAAGAACTTTGAGAGAACTCTCGTTAATGCTACAGCTAAACTCAATCTTTGCTTTATTCGCTTGATGCTAAAAACAATTGCTACTCATGAGATATGAAACAGGCTCTATATCAACCATTCTGTTAAAGCTTCAGAATTAGCTCCTGATCTCAATACTTCCAAAAAAGCTGTAAATAATTATATTGGTCATGATGTTAATGATAGCAGCAGTAACAAGCTACTAATCGTCAGGGATAGTAGTATTTTATCCTTACGTCAACTTAGACAACAGTATCTTTATACAAGTGCCTACCATTATTGGAATTATGTATCCCAAATTTCTGAGTCTGTAGATTTACAAAAATATCAAGTAGTGCTTATTGATTTAGATGCTTTTACTCCTGCTGCAAGGATTCCCATTGAATTTAGGAAGAGCGATCGCACATCTAAGTTAATTCCAATTCTAGATACTTGAAAAATCGGAACCTATGACAGACTAAACCTGCCTTTCGATCCAAAGACAGTATATAAAAAAATATGCGATCACTTAGCCCAAGAAATAATTAATAAAAATTCAGCGATCGCTTCTACTGCTCTAAACTCTATCTCAAAATATTTACAGGAGATTAATTTCTTCACCATCTTAGAAGAATACTTGGCAACCAACACTCAGTCAAGCAATTTCTTCCAAGCCGTAAAGCCTATTTTAAGTAACAATTCCAGAAATATTAGTTTTCTAATAAAGTTTTTTCATAATAATCAGGACTACTATACTAAGGCTGAATTAGAAATTGACCAGATTGATAAGATAGTAACTGAAACAATAAATTGTGGAGCTTTATTAGATTATGCTCGTACAAATTCAAACTATAAGATTGTTTTAATTAGCCAATATAACTTTTTACCTAAGTTTTGTAATTCTCTTTCTTTAGGCTTTTGTTTGCCAAATTTAAATAAAGCTGAATTTGATCGAGTTTGGTAAGAGAAGAAGGTAACTAACTTTCCTCTTTTTGGACAATATTTAGATAAAATCTCTTTTGAAGTCGGTAGTTCTGATGAAGATTGGATAGATGTGCCCAGTGAAATGGATATTAAAGTTAATCCAATTTCTTACGAGGGATAATCAAAAAGTCGAGAATTTGTTGCTAAGTATCAAAAAGGTAGTCGTATCATAGATAAATTTAGTATGGCTGGTCGATCTGTTCAGCTACCCATAAGGGTTAATGATAAAAATATATTTAAGAATTCAAAGGAGCAAGCTTATCAGATAACAGACACAAGTATTAGTGCACAGGATTCTAACTTCAGTAATAATGTACAGATTTTTTTTGTAAGTTTAGGCAATCCACCTATTCTAATAGTTAAAGATGAGCAAGCACGTAAGCTGGATTCTGAGTTTTTAGACAGAAGTGAAGTTTCCATCAAAGGCTATCTAACTGTGTCTGAAATTATTGAAAGCCGTCAATATAAATCCAGGAATAAAATTGAATTACTTTATAATTTAGATATTAGTAAATTAGAAGAGCTATTAATAAATCTAAGAGAATCTTTAAGGTTAAGAAATAATAAATTACGAAAGATAATTGATGATTCTAAAAGATTAATTCATCGGAGTATGTGAGATGGAACAGATGCTCTTATTAACATCATGCCTAATTCTGAGTTATGTCTAACACGTCTCTTTCAAAAGTTGGAATTGATTGAATTAGTAAGGTTTATGATTAATTTACTAAATAGTCATAGCTTTATTTCATCTGATATTGAAATACTTAAGCAGGCATTAATGTTTGTTGGAAAGCTGTATATGTTTACGCAACAGGTCCCAGAAACCGAATTATTAAAATTTTATGATAGGAATCTCTTGACTAAAGTTTCAAATCATGTTGAGGATAATAATAATTTTATAAAACTTAAAGATGAGTATTTAAGATTCTTAGCAAGAGTAGCAACTACACCAAGACTACAGTTAGCTTACTTTCAATTATTCTTCGATCAATTTGGCAACGATCAAGCATATTTGTTAGATGTATATATGTGGGGCTATAGTCGCATACTCCTTTGGTATTCAAATTATAATTATGGACAATACAATGATTATCAAGCACATACTAAAGCAATTATTTCGAGGCTAATGTCTATGCCTTTCTTTATTAGTAGAACGCTTATTCTTAGATCTCAAAGAGATGAACAAGAGAGAAACTATCAGTACAAACAAAATTCTTTACTAGCACTTATTTATCTTTTTAGTTTTAGAGGTGTAAACCAAAAATTCTTACATAAAAGATCAGAAGATTTTATTCATGCTAGAAAGCTAATAGATTTGTTTGAGCAAAGAAATGAACGAATTATCTTAAAAGCTGTCAGTGAGAACAAAACTCTCTCTCAGATTTTTAGCGAGTTTATTAATGAGGTTGAAACCTCTGAGGATAAAATTAATTTACTCCAAAGAATTGAGTAGAACAATTATTCAAGCTTGGGCGATTGCTTTGTTAATCCTAGATCAGTTCGCCTGTAGTAAAGTTAATATGGCATTCTAAAGGCATCTACATCTGGGATAATTAATGGATTTACGCAGTTTACTAGCAATTTCTAAGGGTACTCAAGCAGAACGGGTAGAGGCATTGCGATCGCTCTTAGGGTATCCAATCAAAGAGCGTGATGTTAGTGGTTCAAAATATTGGTACTTGCGTCCAGGGGTTAATAGTGCGGAAGCTGAGGATACTTGCCCGATCGCAGTGGGGTTTTATGCTGAGTGCGATCGCTTAAGTAAGAGTGAAATTAAAGCTTTTTTTACTGATCAAGTCCAGCAACAAGAAACCTATGGGCATTACACCAATCAAATAGCGGCGCAGCAGCCTGTAATGTATTTGCTATTGCCTGAAGGTGAGCAGATGGGGCGGGTAACTTTTGTATTGCCGATTGAGGGTGGTATCCGTCAGCGTCAAGTTGAGAGTTTTGGGTGGGATAAGCAGGAATTATTAGGACGGTTGAGCCGTTTGCAACAGGGGCAATTACCGATCGCCGCTAGAGCTTTAGTATCGATACCATTGGTGGAGTGGGTATTTTATGAAGCTGCCCACACGGCAAAAGAACTGGCTCAACTTTTGGCAGAGGTGACAAGGCGGATGGAACAGGCGTTACCTTTAGCTTATGAGGCGGAGGGTGTAGATGGTTATTTACATAATCTGCTAGAGAGTTTTCAGCGTGAGTTGTTGCCTAATTTGAAGCTTAAGGCTGAGAACGAGAAGGATTATAGCTTTGCTGATATTTATGCCCAGACGATCGCCTATGGACTTTTTACAGCTAGAGTATTCAGTCATGTGCATGATCCTAAAGCCGATTTTAACCGTCAGGGTGCATGGCAGCAATTGCCAGAGACTAACCCTTTTTTAAGAAAGCTATTTCAGGATGTGTCTGAAAGGTCTCTCGAAGAATTGGGGGATGAGCTGGTTGAGAGTATTGCTGAGGTGTTTGGTATCCTCCGAGCGGCAAAGATGGATGCAATTCTCTCGGATTTTCGGCAGAAGATGAATCGAGAAGATATTGTCATTCGGTTTTATGAGGATTTCTTGGCGGCGTATAAGCCGAAGATGCGTGAGGGGCGAGGAGTTTATTATACGCCTGAGCCTGTAGTGTCATACATGGTGCGCTGTGTAGATATTTTGCTAAAGGAGAAGTTTAATAAGCCCCTAGGTTTAGCCGATCCAGAGGTGATGATTCTCGATCCTGCTTGTGGGACGGGGACGTTTTTGTTATGGATTTTTAAGTTGATTGAGGAGCGTTTTAAAAATGATGGTGAGGCGCGATCGCTAATTAAACAAAAGCTTGGTAATATTTCATGGTCAAACTATGTGAAGGATAATTTATTGCCCCGTGTATTTGGGTTTGAGTTGTTGATGGCTCCCTATGCGATTTGTCATTTGAAGTTGGGTTTGTTTTTGGAGGAGTCGGGTTATGCGTTTGATAGCGATCAAAGGTTAGGGGTTTATCTGACGAATACGCTTGATGACGCTAAACGGCAATCGGAAAGTTTATTTAAGGAGTTTATTGCTGAAGAATCCAACGAAGCGGCTGGGGTCAAGCTAGATATTCCTGTCATGGTGGTGATTGGCAATCCTCCTTATTCGGGACATTCGGAAAATAAGAGCGAGTGGGTTGGGAGTTTGGTGAAGGATTATTATTTTGTAGATGGGTTGCCTTTGGGAGAGAAAAATCCAAAATGGTTGCAGGATGACTATGTGAAGTTTATTCGCTTTTCACAGTGGCGAATTGATAAGACGGGGAAAGGGATTTTGTCTTTTGTGACTAATCACGGTTATTTGGATAATCCTACTTTTCGGGGAATGCGTCAGAGTTTGGCGAAGAGCTTTAATTGGATAAGGATTTTGGATTTGCATGGTAATTCTAAAAAGAAGGAGACGGCGATCGATGGCACAAAGGATGAAAATGTGTTTGATATTCAGCAGGGCGTGGCAGTTTGTATGATGGCAAAGGAGGTAAATCCATGAAATACCGAATTTACATGGATGTTTGCTGTCTAAATCGTCCTTTTGATGACCAATCACAACAACGGATTAAACTTGAAACAGAAGCAATTGATGAGCTTACGGAGCGATGTGTATCAGGAGAATTTGTTTTGATTAGAAGTACAGCACTTGAATCCGAAATTGCTCAAAATCGAAAGCCCAATATCGCTGAACAGGTTATGGAGGCTTTGTCGATCGCCCAAGATAGAATATTAGTTACAGAATCAATTGTCAGTAGGGCTATGGAGCTAATCCAATTGGGCTTTAAACAGTTTGATGCTTTGCATATTGCTTGTGCTGAAAGCGGAAATGTTGATATTTTTCTGACAACTGACGATCGCTTGCTGAAGAAGGCAATAGCCTATGAAAAAACACTTAAAGTCAGCGTAGCTAATCCTGTCATTTGGTTAATGAATATTGCAATACAAGAAGGAGAATAAAATAATGACCGCAGTTGAACTCACAAGAAAAGGCTTTAAAGCGTTGGTTGATACACTTGGCTATGTCGATGCTGTCAGGTTTCTGAGATTATTTGATCAAGGTAGTGGTGACTATACTGCGGAGCGTCATCAATGGCTAGATCAGATGAGTATGGATGATATTTTGGCTGATATCCGCAAGCGTCAGGAAAATTCTTAAAAGGAGTTACATAGGTTATGACTGTCAAAGAATTACTAATCAATGAAATTGATGCAATGTCAGACTTAGAGCTTGCGAAAGCTCTTGATGTGATCCGATCGCTTAGGTCTATCAGTACCCAACAAAAAACAGCACCTTCTCAAGACAAGAAAGCAGAGATTATTCGTTCCCTTCGTGGTAAGTATGCTCATGTTCAGACCAGTAGCGAACTGTTTGCCCAGAGAAAACAGGAAGAGATCGATTGGGAGGATAGAAATCAATGATTTTAAATATAGGACTTACGCAGAAGAATGATTTGAGGGAGAGCAATGTCAAAAAAGTTTACTACCCTAGATTATTGTCAGTACTTGCTAAGTAGTCAAATAAACTACACAATCACGAATTTAGCAGAACATATAGAAGGACATAGCCATGACAAGATCAACCGATATTTGGCATCCCAGAGATTAACACCGAGATTGCTATGGCAGAATGTGAAATCAACAATTGTGTCAGATGAAGCCGAGTATATGTACGTGCTGTTTGACGACACAGTATTAGATAAACGCCATGCCAAAAGACAATACAGTGGCAACGAACATGGAATTGTGCAAGGTATAGGGGTGGTCAACTGTGTGTATGTAAATGTCAAACGGCAAGAATTTTGGGTAGTAGACTATCGGGTTTATGACCCAAATGGTGATGGCAAGAGTAAATTAGATCATGTGTCCGATATGCTTAAAGGGTTGATCAATATCAAACAATTACCATTTCAGACGGTGCTGATGGATAGTTGGTATGCCACACAACGACTGATGGCAGAAATTGATAACTTCGGCAAGATTTATTACTGTCCACTCAAGTCCAATCGCCTAGTTGATGATAGTGGTGGAGTGGAAAAATATAAACGCATTGACCAGTTAACTTGGTCTGAACAGGAACTGTTGCAGGGAAAATTGGTCAAAATCAATAAATTCCCCAAAGATAAGAAGGGGAACCTATTCTGGGTCACTGTTTCTCCAAGCAGGACAGAATTTGTCGTGACCAACGACTTAACTCAAGACTACACCCCTGAAGTACTAGCTATTTGCTCCATAAGGTGGAAGATTGAGGAATTTCATCGTGAACTCAAACAACTGACTGGTGTTGAAGCTTGCCAATGCCGTAAGTCTAGAATTCAGCGTAATCATATTGCTTGTGCCATGCTAGTGTGGAATCACCTCAAGCGTTTGGCTTTTCAAGCAGGTAAGACTATCTACCAAATCAAGTTTGGACTTTTATCTGATTACTTAAAATCTCAACTCATAAATCCTTCTATTTCTATGATTCTTGCGTAAGTCCTATATTAGAGAAGCTACAAGAAAACCTGAAGAAGAAGAGAAGCAAAAGTCTCTAAATCCCTCAGAGACAGACAAGCTAAATGCGTTTTCATTTCTTAGCATAGTTCAAGAGAAATTTCCCCACTATAATTTCCAACCTTATAAAGTTGATGGATTTGTTACTGAAGTTTTAACGTTTGAAGAAAATCTTACCCCAAGTAAATTCAAGCAAGAGATAATTGAGAAAGGATTTGATTTAGTTGATAAGTATAAAGCCTATATTAGTGACGGGATCAGGCATCCTTTTAATCCGTACACGGAGATAAGACATCTTTGTTATTTATCTGATAAAAGTAAGTATCAAAGAATCTTATATAATGATCAAAGAAGTACCTTTGATAACTGGCTTCATGAGAACGCTTGAGTTAAAAATATAGTATCAAGAATTTTTGAATTTATGATTTAAACGCCTAGGGATTTTATCCATGATCGGGGTTGTTGACTTTGGGAAATGCGGAACGCATACCAAAGATAATTGACTTGCTGAAAATCATCGACTCAGAAATTTAGCCCATGAAAATGGTGATTGTTACAAGCTATTTCAGCCTCCTCCTGAACATGAGGTAATTCGGACTATTGGCGGTGAGGTGGCAAGGCTTCAGGCTCAATGGTTGATTACGCATCATCCAAGATATAGGGAGTCGGCGATCTCTGAGGCTAACAAACTAGGGCTGATTGTTGATAAGCAAGGAATTAGGCTTTCCCGTGTTGAAAATCCAGATCAACCTTTGTTTGAATGGGAGGCTTTTTGAGTATGAAACATCTCGATCTGTTCTCTGGCATTGGCGGCTTTACTCTGGCGGCTCAAGCCCTTGGCATAGAAACAATCCAATTTGTCGAAATTCAGGATTATTGCTGCCATGTCCTTACTAAAAACTTCCCCAATATCCCCATTCACCAAGACATCCATACCTTCCATGCCGAACCCAATCAATATGACCTCATCACTGGCGGATCTCCATGCCAAGACCTCAGCCTTGCTGGAGCCAGAACTGGAATCACGGGAGAGAGATCTTCTCTCTGGTTTGAAATGCTCCGAGTCATCAATGAGGCAAGACCCAAGTTCGTGGTCTGGGAAAACGTCAAGGGGGCAATCTACACAGGCGGACTTACCGAAGTCTTGCGAGGACTCAGTAGAATTGGCTATTTGTTTGATGTGGAGATCCTATCGGCTGCGGAAATCGGTGCGCCGCATCTGCGGGAAAGGGTTTTTGTGGTTGCCTACGCCTATGAGTTATTCAGGAAAACGCCGTCCTGATCAAACCAAGTTAGATCGGAAATTAAGGCTGTTACCTACACCGACAGCTTCTCAAGGCGGGGACTTTCCCAAGCGGGTAAAGGCTTATCTGCCCAGTGGTCAAGTGTTGAATCCCCAGTTTGTGGAGTGGCTCATGGGTTATCCAAAAGATTAGACAGACTTGCAGTGTTAGGTAATTCGGTTGTGCCTACTGTGGCGGCGATCGCTTTGAAAAGAGTTTTATTTTTAGAATCTTGGATAGACAAATGACACCTAAATTTTTAGATAAACATAAAGCATCTGAGTTAATCAGCCTAAGTGAGCATACTTTGAAGCAGAAGCGCAGCGTAGGTGAGTTTATTGAAGGCTTACATTATGTTAGGCTCGGTCGTACATCTTTAAGGTATAACTCTGAGGTGTTACTAATTTGGATGCAATACCGCAATGATGCTCCTGCTTACCAAAGAGCGATCGAAGCGTATTTAAATTTACAGCCAGACAATCAAGACAAGATTGCTGGGAGAAAGAAACGGTAGGAAGCTGGTAGGATATTTTTACCAATTTCCTGAAAGGTAAGCCCTCAATGGGATTTGAACCCATGACCTTCTCCTTACCAAGGAGATGCTCTACCCCTGAGCCATGAGGGCAATTTGTTTTGACTAACCTCAGCTTTGTAAGTATCGCATACTTTTTGGTTCGATTAATCAAAAATTTTTTTAGTTCCGTAAAAAATTATAAATTTCGCTAAGGGATCAAAGGAATTGGCGTGCTGCGGGTGAATTGGTCGTAGGCAGTCACTAAATTACTAGGCAAATTAGGAATTTCCGCCGCATACAGAGGTTTGAATTTGTAGTCTTTATAGGTATCAGGGATTTTACTGGATTCAGCGATCGCCTGCTCTTTAGATAAACCTCTTGCTTTCCAACTTAGTGCTAGTTTTTCCAAATCATTAAAATAGGCTTGTAGCTGTTGAAGGGAAGAGCGATCGCCAACCTCACCATGACCGGGTACAATTTTTGCCTCTGGATAGGTAGAAATTAATCGATACAAACTGCCCTGCCAAGCCCTGATATCTCCATCACCAACAAAGGGTATACGACCATTAAATAAAATATCTCCGCTAAATAAAACCTTAGCATCAGGAACATAAGCAGTAATATCAGTACCACTAGAATGTCCTTCAGCCCTTTCGATTTTGACTTGGCGATCGCCTAGCCACAAATTAGTTTCACTATTAACAATAAGATCGGGCGGGATTGGGTTAGAATCTTGGGCATTTGGACCCCTCCGATTGAGCATATACTCACGAATGGTACCTCGTCCGACAATGGGAATACCTAGAGACCTTGCGGCAATATTTCCACCTGTGTGATCATTATGGTAATGGGTATTCAATACATACTTGATTGGTTTATCGGTCAGGGTTTTTACAGTTGCAAACAGTAAATTTGCTAAAGCTGGGGTGTGAAAAGGATCAATGACAAGCACACTATCACTACCAATCACTATGCCACCATTACAAATTGCTAAGTCACTACTGGCGGGAGGGAGATCAACACTAGCGATTAAGCCGTATATCCCAGAACCAAGTTCTTGTAGTTTAAGTCCTGCTTTAGCTAGACCAGCATTAACATTTATTTGCGGAATATTCTGAGCATTAGCCGCATTAAAAGCATTAAATTGATTTCCCCCAGCTACTACAAGCAAAGTAATTAGGGCTGCTAGGACAAAACTGGCTAATTTTTTCATACTTACTTTTTTAGTCTTTATGGTGTGGGATTAGAGAACTGAATTACTTTAAAATTAAAAACTAATTAAAGATTACTCTAAAAAAAAGACCCGAACGCTACGCCTATCTCAAGCATCCCTTAGTGCTGCTGTTTCATTCCTGACACGGTTCGGGTGTTGCGATCGCATAGATTCGGATCAGTAACTACTCTAGCATTAACCGTCGGGCATATAAACAATCAGCAAGGAATTAAAGTAAATTAATTAGCCTGAAATAGCTCAAATATATCTCGATAAACCCGCCTCAGCTTATTAGCAAATACCTCATTAGGGGGAAAGTCTCCAACAAATTCCCAATTTTCAACTGTAGAAAGACTCCACTGCTTGCCCTGATAACCAAAGCCTGAAGATTCAATACCAATTAGCTTACCTTCATAAAACCTGATCTGTAATAACACACTACGACTGGTAATATTTTTATTTACGCCCGGGAAGTTAAAGCTAATATCAATGGAGTCAGGATCAACAAGCTCGCGGGTACAGGAATCATCTGCCCAAGGACTTAAATCTGCCTTAGCAATGGGAAATTGGTGCTTAAATAATGAGGCGATCGCCGCAATTTTGGTGGCTACTTCAATACTATTAGCCTTTTCGGTTGCATTCATGCGTTCTACTTTTTAACATAGCTTAGGGTCTTGGCTTAGAATAGTATTGTAAGCCCTCAAGAATAGTCTGCATCTTAGGCAACTATAATTGTCTGTTAATTGTTGGTCTGAACTTAGGATTATTAGGATTTTATAGTATTCAGTTAAGGCGAAAATGAGGCTATGACCATTAATGTGGATTCTAAATTAGCTCAATTAATCGGCGAGCAAGGCATCCCTGAGCCTCGTATAATTCTCAAATATTCTCAAACTTCAGTATGTTGGATTCTCACTTAACCGCAAAACTAGCGCACTTGCATCAGATATTTAAAGAATGTGAACGAGTTTTAGTTGCCTATTCGGGGGGAATTGATAGTACCTTGGTGGCAAAAGTTGCCTTTGATGTTTTAGGAGATCAAGCGATCGCCGTAACTGCAAATTCTCCTTCTCTCTTACCAACTGATTTAGAGTCCGCCATCACCCAAGCCGTAGAAATTGGCATAACCCATCAAGTGATTACAACGGCGGAGATGGAAAATCCCAATTACACTTCTAACCCTGTCAATCGTTGCTATTTTTGTAAAAGCGAATTGCACGATCGCCTTAAACCCCTTGCTCAAGAACTGGGTTACGATTATGTCATTGATGGCTTAAATGCTGATGATCTTAAGGACTATCGTCCTGGTATTGCCGCCGCAAAGGAAAGAGGGGTGCGATCGCCCTTAGCAGAAGTAGGAATTACTAAGCTAGAAGTGCGGATGCTATCTAAGTATTTGCATTTACCTTGGTGGAATAAACCATCTCAACCCTGCCTAAGTTCAAGATTTCCCTACGGGGAAAGTATCACGATCTCCAAGCTGCAAAGGGTAGGAAATGCGGAGCAACATCTCCGTACCTTAATGGGTAACGAAATCGATCTGCGGGTACGTTCCTATGGTGACACTGCCCAGATTGAAATCCCTGTCGAGGTAATTCCTAGTTTTGTGGCTGAAATTGACTTTTCCCAACTGGTATTATCTTTCAAACAATTTGGTTTCCAGACTGTGACCCTAGACCTAGAAGGCTTCCGCAGTGGCAAGCTTAATCAAGTCCTAGATCAAGTACTAGAAATGGGTAGTAAAACTTGAAATTCTGTACCCGTGCCATCCTCCAGCCAAGGCGATCGCAGGGAAATTTTACCTTTATGATTTTGACTGACAATTTGATGGGAAATAGCTAAGCCTAGTCCCTTGCCTTTACCTGTGTCTTTGGTCGCAAAAAAGTTTTCAAAAATCTTCGATTGAATTTCCTCAGGAATACCTGAACCATTATCAGCAACTTTAATCACTACCCAATTTTTACCTTCCGCAGTATAGGTACTTGTGGTAATTTCCACTCTAGGTTGCCAATCGGCTTCTTGGGGGAAGTTGGCGATCGCTGCCAAAGCATCAAGGGCATTACCAATCAAGTTCATAAATACCTGCACAAGTTGACTGGGGAAGCCAACGATATGGGGTAAAGTTGCATAATTCTTGGAGATCTCCACATTTTGCTTTAGTCGGGTGTTGAGAATTGCCAAGCTGTTTTCTATACACTCATTAATATCTATATCGTTGGACATGGTTTCTTCCATTTTGGAAAAAGTCTTTAGTCCCGCTACAATTTTTTTGAGTTGAGTCGTTCCCGCCACAATGCCATTAATAACCTTGGGCAAGTCCTCTAACACAAAGTCAATATTGACCGCGTCTTTAATCTCTGTGATTTGATCATTAATTTGATCTGTCAATTGGCTAGAGCTAACCCTTTGATTTTCATAGGCTTTAAGCACATCAATCAGGCTATGGGTATAGTCGGTGAGATACGTTAAATTACTGTATATGGTTTCCACTGGAGTGCCGATGTCATGGGAAACTTCGGAAACAATTTCGCCAAGGGTTGCCATTTTTTCAGTTTGCACCATCCGATCTTGGGTTTGCTCCCTAATTAACCTTGTTGCCAATTCATGGATTTGAGACTGAGCCACAAATAGATCATGGACATCAAGTAATTTATAGGTACCGTTGGATAAAACTACAATTGGTTCATAAATTAGCTCTGGCGATCGCCCTAAGCATTGCTGCGCTGAAGCAACTACTAGACTTTTGCCATCTAAAACCATAATCTCAGATTGGGCGGTTTCATAGAGAATTCTCAGAGGACGCTTAGAAAATAGCTCCAGGGAGTAGGGGCGACTCATATATTCCAAAAATCTCTGCCGTGAAATCATCCCCATATAATTGCCATTCTCAGTCAGAATGACACCGGGTAAAAGTGGATTGTCCTTAAAAGCATTACTGGCATTGATTCCCAAACTATCTAACTCGATCGCCAAATCATATAAGCTCAATTCATCCAAAGTTGAAGCAAGGGAAACATTAGGACTATCAGATGCTTGGGTTTCTTCTGTTTCAGCCGTAGCCATTACAATCATAGGAATCATTGCCATGCGACGTACTAGATCGGCGGTAGCAGTTTCTCTAATGCTTACTCCTTCAGGCTCAGTTGCTTGCACTTCCTGACTATCCAAAGCACTGGCTAACTGCTCTAGTTTTTCGGCATGGGGCTGAATTCCTAGTACTTCCAAAACCTTAGTCATACATTCCACTGCAGTTTGACTATGGAGACGGGGCAGTAAATCGATCGCTCCCTGTCTAATTGCCCACCTTAATCCCACACTTTTAACCTGATCTTCCCTAGGATTAGTGAGAATGACTTTGGTATCTGGATTATTATCTGCACACCAACGACAGACAGCCCTAGCTTGAAGAGACGTGGAGTTAGCCGTAGTAATGCCTATATCCATGAGTAATAGGTCTGGGAGTTGTTGTTGATTTTTACCAAGCTGCTCAAGCACTTCCACTAGATCGCTACTAGCAGGTTCCGTTGAAACTTCTATTCCCTGTGCTACTAATGCTGTCTGCCAAAACCTCTGCTGCTCCTCTGATAGCTGGGTCAACAATACTCGTTTTTGTAGCTCAGCCATATCCTTATCCCTCTGGAAATTAAGTCACACCTAATATCTTGGGCTGGTGGATAAACATTTGCAACTCACTAAGGATAATCTATTCTTAATCTAAACTTAACAGTATTCATTAACTGAGCCTAAATCCTAAAAACGGTACTAAGTTATTTAACAAAGCCCAGATAACTAGAGTTGAGGTTAAAAATACAAGGCTGAGACGCTATAGATATACCCAACTAATATCTTGATTTACAAATTAGATTAGGCTGACCCCCTACCAAATCTTAATTCATAAACTTCGGACTCTTTTTCTGTAACTATTTCCACATCTGACTTAGGATAAGACACACAAAGTAAAACGTAGCCTTTGGCATCCAGTTCGGCACCCATGCCCCCAACGCCCATACCCTGACTTTGATCAACTTCTCCAGAGATTAACTGTGCGGCACAGGTGGTACATACACCCGTGTAACAGGAGCAAGGTAAATCTATGCCCTGATCGGTGGCAGCTTCGAGGATGGTTTGATCTTCGGGTAGGTTAACTGTAAAAATTTGACCTTGGTGATGAAGTTTAGCGGTAAAGGTCTGAGTCATAGAAGGTGATTTTGCTGGTAGGATCAACAAGCTATTTTAGCTTTATTACTCCCGTTTTATGCAAGCCCGTCATATTGCCCGTGAACTCGTCCTCTTAAGTATCAGCCAACTGCCTGTTAAACCTGAAAACCTAATTACCAAAACGATTGATGACATGGTAATTGCGGCTGTGCGATCGCTAACTGAGGAAGTTAAAGAACTAATCATGACCGCCAGTGATGAACTGCAAAGGGGACAGGATATGCTGTTTTCCAGTGAAACCCGTGCTGCGGATTTAGCTACTGCCCAAGTGATGGTCAAAGATGCGATCGCCTTAACTCAAACTGCCATTAATCGCGCAGGATTAGCTTTAGAATTTCCTGAATTAATTCAAACTGCCCGCCAACAAGAGGTGAGAGCCTATGTCATTCAAATTCTCCAAACTATCTATGAGCAGCGATCGCATATCGATAAATTAATTACTGGAGCTTTAGTAGATTGGCAGTTAAATCGACTATCCCAAGTTGATCAGCATATTCTCAGAATTGCCACGGCGGAGATTGCCTATCTACAGGTTCCTAAGGCTATAGCTGTGAATGAAGCGGTAGAGCTGGCAAAGCGTTACAGTAGCCAAGATGGTTATCGGTTTATTAATGGAGTCTTGAGAAATATTAATCCTATTCCTAATAATTAGGCTTAAAAAACAAGATCTACTGGTTTTCAAGGATTTAGGTGTAATTACCCCTAATTTATACTTTTGGATTTGATCGTTTTGGGTGTGCCAATCAAGCCTGATTGCATTCTGAAGGAGGTTTTGGTTTAGCCATTATTTAAGCGATCGCCCTTAGGTTCGGATTTATTTTATCCCTTGAGTGACCATTCTCAAGGCTACCAAAAGCCCTCGAATTTATGGGTTAGTTTACAAAACTATTTACGACGGAGCAAAGATTGATCAGTTTGGCAATTTTTTAAGGGTAATTGCTCAACGCTTTGAATAGAGAGAATTCTTTTTTGCTTAGAATTGGATACTACATCCATACAAGCACAGGAATATCCATAGCTACCATTGGTTTTGACAAATTCCTTAGGTTCTTCAATATTGTCCATTCCTTTGGCTCTAAAACCACCCTGAACGGAGATTATCCATGTAGCTTGACTATCGGTGATCCACCAATTTGCGGGAGTAGGATTATCCAACCAACCACATCGTGTTTCCACTGCCATAGCAGCACCAGTAGGATAAAGCAAAACTAAACTTAGAAACAAAAAATTTTTAATTGGCGATTGGGAAGTCTTCATATATTTGGGATTTGGTTATTTTGAATTAATGCTTTATAGCAATTTCTGCCAGTAGTTCAGTCACTAAATCATCCAGAGCGATCGCTATTTGGGTGCCTGTTTGCAAATTTTTAAGACCACAGGTTTTATTAGCAATCTCTGCCTCTCCAATAATTACACAGAGGGGAATCCCCAATTTATCAGCCAGTTGAAATTGCTTACCAATGGGACGAGATTCAAACCCTGTGAACACATTAATTCCCGCTTGACGCAAAGTTTGGGATACTTGCAGATAGGTATCAATTAATTCTGGTTGCAGATTTAAGACCATAACTTGAGCAGGTGAAGGAGCAAGGGGTTTAAGCACTTTGGCATCCATTAATTGTCGTAGCAACCTCGTTAAACCAATGGAAATTCCCACACCCGGCATCTTCTCACCCACAAACATTCCCACCAATTCTTCGTACCTACCACCCGAACAAATACTGCCTAAACTTTCGTAACCAATCAGCGTAGTTTCATAAACTGTGCCTGTGTAATATTCCAAGCCACGGGCGATCGCTAAATCAATACAAAATTTATCCGCAGCAACTCCTAAAGCAATTACTCCTGCTATAACAGTTTTTAGTTCAGAAATTCCCTGCTCAAAATCCGTGGGATTGCCTAATGCCTGAGATGTTTGTGCCAGTTGATCGAGAATGGAATCAGTATCACCCTTAATTTGAGTAAAGCCAATAATTTCCTGTGCTTGAGTTGCGGAAATACCTTGCTTTTCTAGTTCTAGTTTGACTTTAGCTTCGCCAATTTTATCCAACATATCCACAACCTTTAAACAGGTACGAATTTGATCGGGAGTAATGGCGATCGCTTGGAAAAATCCTGTTAAAACCTTACGATTATTAATCCGAATTAAAAACTTGCCGATCTTAATATCATCAAAAATCTGGGCAATAATGGCAGGAATTTGGGCATCGTAGAGCAGACTTAATTTCCCTCTTCCCACGACATCAATATCACACTGGCGAAACTGCCGATAACGTCCTTTTTTAGCCCGTTCACCCCGAAATACCATATCCATTTGGTATCTAGCAAAAGGAAAGGTCAAATCATTCAGATGACGGGCAATATAAGCAGCTAAAGGTACGGTCTGGTCAAATTTTAACCCTCGGCGATCGCTATCTTTATCCCCATCCTCAGCCACAATTGGATTAATACTATAGATAATATTGTCACCTTGATTCCCTTTGGCTTGCAACACCTCTAATCTTTCTACAGCAGGAGTCTCAATCGGGGTAAAGCCATACTGTTCAAACACTCGGCGCATTGTATCGATCAGAAACTGCTCTAGGCGTTTTTCCGCAGGTAGAAATTCAATATCAAAACCACTGGGCGGCTTAAAGTTTATTTTTTCGTCATTTTTGCTCATTACTACAGTTTATTATGACGACTAGGTTTTTACTCTAGTTTTCTCCTCAAGTACAGCTGATTTAGTTAACTTAGAATCCGAGACTTTGGAGAAATTTCTGTAAATCTGTAAAATCAGGCTTTAGCCAACACCTGAAAATTAACATCCACTGTGAATTCCAGTTCTTGCAGAGCAGCAATGGTAGTTTTAGCTGTGGGCGGACTGCGGAAATAATGGGGAGTCATTAAAAATAAATCTTGAACTGCCTGGGAATTCTCGACTTTTGCTTTATATGTGAGATGGTAACTCTCCACTAAATTAAATCCATTAAATCCCTTGCTCGGAAGAGTTTGCACAGTTGAGGTCTTAGATTTTAGTTCAGGATAAATTAATTGACGCAACTCCATAAGATGATTGGGGGCAGGATCAACCATAATGATCTTACCTAGAGGTTTCAAAACCCTTCTAAACACGTCAAAACTGGGAAAGCCAAAGGCACACAGAATTAAGTTAATTGAGTTTGGTGAAAATGGCGGACGTGCGTTACTGCCAACTATCCATGTAATTTCCCGATTTCGCTTTGCTGCCGATTGCACTGCCCATTTAGAAATATCCATGCCAATTAAGATTCCAACTTCGGGGTATTTCCACTTTTGCGCCATAGTCAGTAGCCAATTTAAATAATAACCTTCGCCACAGCCTGCATCTAGGATCGTTATGGAATTGAGATCGGATAGATTAGATACATGCTTTTCAGTTAAGTTAGCAATTGTCTGAGCGATCGCCTCATAACAGCCAGTCTGTAAAAATCGACTACGGGCAGCCACCATTTCCTTAGTATCTCCTGGGTCACGAGATGCCTTGTGTTGAACCATGAGGAGATTAAAGTAGCCTTGACGGGCAATATCAAAATTATGTCCTTTAGAGCAAATCAAACTCTGGTTACGAGGAGTTAGTTCTTTACCATCAATGGGACAAACAAGATTATTAGGAGTTACTACTTTCATTACATTAGTTTTGGCTTACCCAACTGCTAATTCACTCAGTTATAGGGTTTTACAATAGCATCATGAACTTGCCCAACACCTAATGTAATAGTCAAATTCACAAAATATCCTGCATTGCCTTGATGTTGATATAAAAAATATTATTACAAACTTTAGGCTGCCCACTAGGAAATGCACTGGGGAATTATAGATTCTGTTAGGATAGTTTCAATGATTTTCAGAGTTGGTATTCCTTATCCCGTAAGATCATGGCTCAGATTAGTCAAAGGCGATCGCAAAATGTCAGTGGTGATTTTTATGTAGATCACTCTTGTATTGATTGTGATACCTGTCGGTGGATGGCTCCAGAGATTTTTATAGAAGTAGATGAGCGATCGGCGGTATATCATCAACCCGCTAATGAGGCGGAAAGACTAAAGGCATTACAGGCATTATTAGCTTGTCCCACTGCTTCCATTGGTACTGTGGCAAAGCCCAAGGATATAGGGCAGGTTCAACAAAGTTTTCCCATTTTAATTGCCGAAAATGTCTATCACTGCGGTTATCACTCCCAGTCCTCCTATGGAGCCGCTAGTTATTTAATTCAGCTACCAGAGGGTAATATTCTGATTGATTCCCCTCGGTTTTCTCCACCCCTAGTTCAGAAATTAGAGCAGATGGGCGGCGTGCGCTATTTATATCTAACTCACCGTGATGATGTGGCTGATCATGCCAAGTTTCATCAACATTTTGGCGCAGTACGGATTTTACATCAAGATGATATTTCCCTAGATACCAAGGACGTGGAAATGCCGATTAGTGGCAACGATGCGCGCGCCTTGGGTGATGAGTTATTAATTATTCCAGTACCCGGTCATACTAAGGGACATACGGTTTTGTTATACAAAAATAGGTTTCTGTTTTCGGGTGATCATTTGGCTTGGTCTGAGCAGTTAGGACATTTATTCGCTTTTCGTAATGCCTGCTGGTACTCCTGGACAGAGTTAATAAATTCAATGCACAGGTTATCTAGCTATAAATTTGAGTGGGTGCTACCGGGACATGGGCGGCGGTATCATTCTGATC
Source organism: Synechococcus sp. PCC 7502 (assembly GCF_000317085.1). NCBI lineage: Bacteria > Bacillati > Cyanobacteriota > Cyanophyceae > Pseudanabaenales > Pseudanabaenaceae > Pseudanabaenococcus > Pseudanabaenococcus habilitatus. The sequence continues at coordinate 1,157,714 of NC_019702.1, read as the reverse complement.
CTGAAACTATGGCTTATTCTATGCAGCAGTGCTTAAAGTGGCTTTAAAGAATTTTTAGAGAGAATTTTTAGATACTTAAGATTTGCGGGACTTTTTTAAGTTCATGTATGCCTCAATCACCTTTAGTACCTTTGGTCCTGCCACAGAACCACCACCACCGCCAGAGTTTTCTCCAAAGGCAACTACGACAATTTCTGGTTTATCAAAGGGAGCATAGCCTACAAACCAAGTATGAGCTTGTCTTGGATGATCTTCAGCAGTTCCAGATTTACCAGCGATCGCCACGGTACCGACATTTAATGCCTGGGCTGTACCACTAGTAACTACCCGTCTAAGTCCTTCTCTTAAAACTGCGATCGTGCTAGGGGCAAGGTTTAGGGATTTTCGCCATAACTTAGCATCAGTATTTTCATAAAGTAGATGAGGCTGAATCAAATACCCACCATTTGCTGCCACTGCTGCCATCATTCCCACTTGCAACAGGTTTGCTTGAAGGTCTCCCTGCCCAATAGACATATTAATTGTATTACCCACATACCACTGTTCTTTTAAGACCTTTTGCTTCCACTCTGGATCGGGTACTAATCCCGGGGATTCTTCATCTTTTAATTCAATGCCTGTGTGCTTACCAAAACCGAATTTTTTTGTCCATGCCACTAAAGTATCAACCCCAATAGTTCTACCCACTTGATAAAAGAAAGTATCACTACTAAAAGCGATCGCATCAGCAAAGCCAATGGTGCCAAATCCCGCATTATTATGATCCCAAAATTGAATGCCGCCAACTTCCAAATAGGGAAAAGTATCCAGATAGGAATTAGGAGAAAATTTACCTGATTCCAAACCAGCAGTCGTTGTAATAATCTTATAGGTGCTGGCGGGGGGAAATCCTTGCAGAGTACGATTAACAAAGGGGTGATCCTTAGCTGTTAACCTTTGCCAAGCGTCATTAGAAATGCGCCCTGAAAATAAATTGGGATCAAAGTTAGGATAGCTTGCCATAGCCAAAACCTCTCCATTTTGAGGATTCATGGCGATTATGCCACCTTGGAGATTGCCCAAAGCCTTTTCTGCGACTTTTTGTAGTTCCAAGTCAATGGTTAGATTTACGGTATTACCCGCTTTCGGAGGTTTTTGTCCTAAAATTCTAATAACTTTACCAGCAGCATCAACTTCTACCTGTTGCCCACCCCATACGCCCCGAAACTTATCTTCAAAGGCATACTCTACTCCTGCCTTACCAATTACATCTCCCAGTCGATAACCCTTAGCTTTAAGTTGATTTAGCTCCGTTTCTGTTAATTCTCCCGTATAGCCAAGGACATGGGCAGCCACATCGCCATTAGGATAGTAGCGCACTGGTTCAGGATCGACTTCTACTCCTTTGAGTTCATTAAAACGTTCACCAAGTTCTATAGCTAGTTTTGGGCTGATTGCTGCGGAAATCCGTACCTTATTAGGAGAGTTGTAGCCTTCTTGTTCTAGTTTGCGTGTAATTTCCGATGCAGGAATTTTAATAATTTCGGATAACTTTGCGATCGTGTCTTGCCATTTTTCCTTAGATTGGGCAACGGGCCACAGGTAAATAGCGTGGGAGAGGCGATTAGTTGCCATAATTTTGCCGTAGCGATCTAGGATGCGTCCTCGTTCAGGAGCCTTGGCAATGAGTCGAATGCGATTATTTTCCGCTAACTGCCGATTCCGATCGCCCTCTACAATTTGAATATACGCCAGCCTTGCGCCAATTAAGCCCAATAGTAAAGCTGCGATCGCCAAAAGGATAGGGGCTTGTAAGTCCTTACCCATGGAGCGATTACCATGATCTGGGGAAAATTGAGCTTTTTTGAGAACCATGATCGGTGTTAGGTTATTGTTGTTTTATTATTTTAGATTTTTTTATGAAGCCTGATAGTTCTCTTAATCACTGGCAGGAAATCGAGTTGCAAATTCAAGAGACTGAGGCACAATTGCAGGCAATCAAACAAAAATTTGCTGATGCTCAAACTCTGGATAGCGATCGCAGTGATCTACAAACACAGCAGGCAGAATTAGAAACTCGGCTTAAAAATCAAGATAAAACTAAACCAAATCTACACCAACGCCAAGCATTAAAAACTGAACTCAGTATCATTCAAACCAAATTAGAAGATATTGATACAGCGATCGCTGCCCAGTTAATTACTTGGAGTAGCTTTAAGGAACCTTTTTGGCAAATTGTGAGATTTAGTGGCTTAGGGTTTTTGCTAGGCATATTAGTCAAGGGTTGTGTTGGTTAGTATCTTAGTCAACGAATTAGGATTTACGCACTCAAATTTACCAAGTAAAGGCTGCGCCCCACATCTCAACGTATCCCTCAGTCATGAAACAGGCTGTATTACCATCAAACTTTGTGCTTAACGCCGCCTGAGATTTGGTAACAGGACTTTTAGTATTAGTAGTTTTTACTCTACCCAAGACCAATTAGAAATATTGGGGTTTTCATCTATTTAGTTTGGCAAATATTACGACCTTTCCCATAGCTCTAATCCCCGTTATTTGAAGTCGGTATTTCGGGTAATCATGACACTACATATTTGGGTACACAGAATTATGATGCTTAGGCTCTTGTGATGATTATGTTGTCAGCCTGATGTGATAGGTTTAGATTCGGCATAGCAAGCTAGTAGCATTATTTACCAAACATGAATTTTTTGTGGTTATCGGTTTTAGTTTTCCAAGTTCCTTTTGTGTTAATTCTGCTCCGTCGTTTAAGTACAGCCCCTAGTCGGATTCCTGCGTTAGTCCCAGTTGAAGATGGAAGTATTAGTAGTGCAAAAGTTACTATTGTAATCCCCACCTTAAATGAAAGACTGCGACTGCCCTATTGTTTGGAAGGTTTGCGATCGCAGCAAGGAGTTCATGAAATTATTATTGTCGATAGTCGATCCCAAGATGGTACGCCTGAATATGTCAAAGAAATCCAAGAGAACTATCCAATTAAACTACGCTTAATTACCGATGATCCGTTACCCCAGGGTTGGGTAGGCAGACCTTGGGCATTACATACGGGCTTCTTAAATTCCGATCCTGACAGTGAATGGATATTGGGTATAGATGCGGATACTCAGCCTCAAGTGGGTTTAGTCCAAAGTTTAGTCCAAAAAGCGATCGCTGAAAACTATGACATGGTATCCCTTTCACCCAAATTTATTCTGAAAACTATTGGCGAACAATGGCTACAACCTGCTTTACTTGTAACCTTAATTTTTCGGTTTGGTGCCACTGGCGATCGCCAACAATTTAGTCAAGAGCGGATCATGGCAAATGGTCAATGCTTTTTATCACGGCGAGCAATTCTGGAAAAAATTCAAGGCTATGAATTAGCTAAATCCTCTTTTTGTGATGATGTCACCCTTGTGCGATCGGCAGCCCAGCAGGGTGCAAAGGTGGGATTTTTAGATGGTGCTAATTTAATTCAAGTTAGGATGTACACCTCAATGGCAGAAACATGGACGGAATGGGGGCGATCGCTAGACTTAAAAGATGCAACTACCTCAATTCAAACCCTAGGAGATTGTTTATTACTATTTGCCGTCCAGTGCCTACCGATCCCATTATTTTTAGGTTTAATATTAGGCTTAGTCTATTTCGATCTGGAATTAAATATCTTTACCCAGTCTTTGCTATGGCTCAATGGATTTTTAGTTTTGATCAGATTCTTGTTAGTTGGTGGAATTCGTAGTAGTTATACCGAGTTGGGATTTATGTTTTGGCTGTCTCCCTTCGCGGATCCTGTTGCCGTTCTCAGAATATGGCTATCGGCTTTAACTAAGCCTAAACAGTGGCGAGGTAGGGTTTATGGTAATTCTTAAGAATTTAGGTAAAAACTTAAGCAGAATTAAATAATTGCCCCCAGATATCAAATGCTACGATTCATATTAGGTAGATAATTAAAATTAAGATAATCTGAATAACTAAATAATAATCATGGATTTCAAATTACTTTTAATCGGTTTAACTGTAGTCTTCTCTATCGCTTGCTTATTTTTTGGTACCCGTAACGGTTTCTATGATTCTGATAAGTATCACGGTAATGGCTCTGCCCATTAGACCAACTCTATAAACTCTGCACAAATGTTTGGATTGGCTGTACCAGCTTTTTGGCAAAATATGATAAGCTAGTCTACTCTAAACTTTTAAGTACTACCTAGAATATATTAAGATGGCATTGCTACAAGAGCGTAAACAAGAGCTGCTAAGCTCCTACCAAATTCATCCTACTGATACTGGCTCTTCTCAGGTTCAAGTAGCGATGTTAACAGAACGAATTAATCAGTTAAGTACTCACCTTAAAGCCCACTCTAAGGACTTTTCCTCCCGCCGCAGTTTGTTAAAACTCATTGGACAAAGAAAAAGGCTCTTGGCTTACATCAAGCAAGGTAGTCAGACTGATTATAAAGAATTAATTCAACGCCTAGGAGTACGGGGTTAAACAAAGTGAGCAGGTCAGAGATTCCCTTTGAACCAAATTCGGGTAAAAAACCTAAAAATAATAAGATTCAAGGGCGATCGCCTGTAATCAAATCTAGTCAAAAGCCAGAACAACCTGCTGCTGCCAACTCCATTCCCCCAGAGGTTAATCGTCGCTTAGTTAGAAGAGCTGCCCTCTTTTGTGGAATTCCTACCTCCTTGGGGTTTCTGACATTTATAGCTAGTTATATTATTGTTGTGAAGAAATGGGCAGACCTACCTAATTCTGCCGTAGTCTTAGTAAGTATGCTGTTTTTAGGTATAGGAGTGTTGGGATTAAGCTATGGAGCCCTCTCTGCCTCTTGGGACGAAAATCGTGAAGGACATTGGTGGGGCTGGCAAGAGTTTAAGCAAAATTTTGGTTACTTACGTGAAGCTTGGAAAGCACAAAGAGCAGAAAAGCTATCTTCCCAAAAACCTGATTAGAATTCACTTATGAATCTTGATAGAAATCTTTAAAAACCATTTGAGGTATTGGCATGATTGTAGTAATGAAGATCGGTACGCCTGAAGTTGAAGTTAACCGTGTCTGCTCTGAGCTAGAGACTTGGGGATTGACTCCAGAGAAAATCGTAGGCAAACATAAAGTGGTTTTGGGTTTAGTTGGAGAAACTGCCGAACTTGATCCCTATCGTATTGAAGAAGTTAGCCCTTGGATTGAGTCAGTCTTAAGAGTAGAACAACCCTTTAAGCGTGCCAGCCGTGCCTACCGCCAAAACGAGGCAAGTGAAATTAAAGTCCCAACCCCAAACGGTGATATCTATTTCGGTGAAGCTCATCCTTTAGTAATTACGGCTGGACCCTGCTCTGTCGAAAACGAAGAAATGATTGTTAACGTTGCCCTACGAGTTAAAGCTGCAGGCGCACATTTCCTTAGAGGTGGAGCTTACAAGCCCCGTACTTCTCCCTACGCCTTCCAAGGACATGGTGAAAGTGCATTGTCTTTATTAGCTGCAGCCAGAAAAGCCTCAGGTCTAGGAATTATCACCGAAGTTATGGATACCCCAGACATTGATAAAATTGCTGAAGTCGCCGATGTTCTTCAAGTTGGGGCGCGCAATATGCAAAACTTTTCCCTACTTAAACAAATTGGCAAGCAAAACAAGCCCGTGTTACTGAAACGGGGTATGTCAGCAACCATTGAGGATTGGTTAATGGCAGCAGAATATATTTTGGCAGCAGGTAATCCTAATGTCATTCTCTGTGAACGAGGCATTCGCACCTACGATCGCCAATATACCCGTAATACCCTTGATATTTCCTGTATTCCAGTTTTACGCAAGCTTACGCACTTACCGATCATGATTGATCCTAGTCACGGTACTGGGTGGTCAGATTATGTACCTTCCATGTGTTTAGCTTCGATCGCCGCAGGGACAGACTCCTTGATGATTGAAGTTCACCCTAACCCTAAAAAAGCTCTATCCGATGGACCTCAATCTTTGACTCCTGAGCAATTCGATCAATTAATGAAAGAGATCAATGTGATGGCAAAGGTAGTAGGACGCTCTGCGGAAAAACCCGTGGTGATCGCCTAGGTTAGAATCATGTCAAGGTTTTGGGGAAATTTTTTAAAGAATTAGGAGACAACTGTGTCAGATTTAGGACTTTTGAGTAATACCGACCCTACCATCGCTTTAATTATTGGCAAGGAATTACATAGACAACGTAATAATATTGAATTGATTGCCAGTGAAAACTTTGCCTCGCCCGCAGTGATGGCAGCACAGGGATCAGTTTTAACCAATAAGTACGCTGAAGGTTTACCCAGCAAGCGTTACTATGGTGGTTGTGAATTTGTTGATGAAATTGAAGCGATCGCCATTGATCGGGCAAAGGAATTATTTGGGGCAGCCCATGCCAATGTTCAACCCCATTCGGGAGCGCAGGCTAACTTTGCTGTCTTCCTATCCCTACTAGAACCGGGCGATACAATCATGGGAATGGACTTGTCCCACGGTGGACATCTCACCCACGGCTCTCCAGTAAATGTATCAGGTAAATGGTTTAAGGTAGCAAGCTATGGTGTTAGTCCCACAACTGAGCAGCTTGACTATGACTTAATTCGTGAACAGGCTCTTTTGCATAAACCTAAGCTCTTAATTTGCGGTTATTCTGCCTATCCTCGGACAATTTACTTTGATAAATTCAGAGCGATCGCCGATGAAATTGGGGCATACCTAATGGCAGATATTGCTCATATTGCGGGACTGGTTGCCACCGGACATCACCCTAGCCCCATTCCTTACTGTGATGTGGTTACGACTACAACTCACAAAACCCTGCGTGGACCTCGTGGTGGTTTGATTTTAACCCGTGATCTGGAATTGGGTAAAAAGTTTGATAAGGCTGTGTTCCCCGGCACCCAAGGTGGACCCTTAGAACATGTAATTGCTGCCAAGGCTGTGGCTTTTGGTGAGGCTTTACAACCAGAATTTAAAACTTACTCTGGGCAAGTAATTGCTAATGCTAAAGCTCTGGGAGAACGCTTACAGGAACGAGGCTTTAAGCTGGTTTCCAATGGTACGGATAATCATTTGATTTTGGTAGATTTGCGATCGATTAATATGACTGGTAAGGTGGCTGACCAGCTAGTTAGTGATGTCAATATTACTGCCAATAAAAATACAGTTCCCTTTGATACTGCTTCACCTTTTGTTACCAGTGGCTTGCGTTTAGGTGCGCCAGCAATGACCACACGGGGATTAGGGGTAGAAGACTTTAGGGAAGTTGCCGATATTATTGCCGATCGCCTACTCAATCCTGAAGATCAAAATATCGAAGCAAAATGTAAACAAAGGGTAGCTACTCTGTGCGATCACTTTCCGCTTTATCCAAACTTATATACAGCCACTAAAATTCCCGCCTTAGCTTAGGACAATTTATCCGCTATCAAGCTATTGCGATTAACCTGTAATTTTCCATTAAAGGATTTATAAACTAATCATGAATCCAATTTTGATGTTATACCAAATCGAAGAGTATAGGCTACAGATGGTATAAATATATAAACCGAGTTCAAAGAAAAAAATGGCAGGAGTATACAAATTAGAGATCAAAGAAAGTGAAGAAGAGCTAAAACATATGCTGAGAGTGCAAAAGACCGCATCAGATAAAGAAAGAATTCAGATGCTGTATCTGTTAAAAACAAAACAAGCAAGCACAATCCAGACAGCATCGACAATACTGGGACGGCATCGAGTTACATTGCAAGATTGGTTAGGGAATTATCGCAAAGGGGGAATAGTAGGACTATTAGGACATAAACCTAGAACAGGGCGAAAACAGAGTATTCCACAATGGGCGCAGAAAGCATTGATAAAAAAGCTGGAAGAAGCAGAAGGCTTTGAAAGTTATGGGCAGATCTGCCAATGGTTAGAGAACCAATTAGGAATCAAATCAAACTATAAAACTGTGCATCATCTAGTCCGATATCGGCTGAAAGCCAGACCGAAAGTGACACGTCCAGTCAGCGCAGGAAAGTCAGAAGAGCAAGTAGAAGCATATAAAAAACCTTGCCAGTATTATAAGCATGATTGCCTGGTTCGGCATTAATATAATCGGACTAAATGGCAAAGTGAGATTCTTTTGTCAAGATGAAACACGAATTGGGTTAAAGACAATTAGTGGAAGGAAGATCACAGCAAGAGGAGTCAAACCCAAAGGTAAAGTTCAGTGGCAGTTTAAGGCAACTTACCTCTATCGAATTGTAGAACCATCAACAGGGGAAAGCTTTTTCTATGAATTTACTCACCTTAATAGTGAATGCTTCCAAGTATTTCTGAACTTAGTAAGCGCATATTTTCAAGGTGACATCATCGTTATGCAAGTGGATCAAGCAGGAGCACACAGAGCAAAACGGTTAAAGATTCCTAAAAATATTATTTTGCTATTTCAGCCTGCCCATGCACCTGAGACTAATCCCATTGAAAGAGTGTGGCAGCATTTCAAATTAGGGTTGAGGTGGAAACTGCCAAAAGATCTTGACCAGTTGCGTGCATTAATGCGGGAAAGGTTAGAAGTTATGACTCAGGAGGTAATTGCTTCGATTGTTGGGTGGGATTATATTTTAGAGGCTTTATCTGTAGCTCGTATTTAACGATTTGGTATTACTCATGGGGGCTGTGTTCAGCACCTACTGGGATCATTATTTCTTTTGGAGTTTGTGTGTCCCTCAGGTGAAGTGTCAGCTAAAGTCAAGATGAACTATAAACTCACCCTATGGCAGCTATCAGTTAATGTATTGAAGACTCAGGATTTAATAAGCGATAATGCTCAACAAATAAAGTAGCCTGACTGACGAGCGATCTCAGGATTTTTTCTTCCCAAATCGAGTAAGGCTGGGTCATTGCCAAGGCATTATCTGGAGTAAGAATAATATCTGGACTAAGTTTGCGATTAATTAGCTGCATTACTCCAAACACCAAACCTTCAGCATTTTTCATCGGTAAAACTACCACCGAACATGCCCTATAACTAATATCTTCATCAAAGGCGTGATGATGGTGATAGGGAGCATCCGTAGGAATTTCATAGACATTGGGAATATTTAAGACCTCTCCCGTAATTGCCACATATCCAACTAAGGTTTGCTTCGTCATTGGTACAGCAAAATCAACTAAAGACCGTTCAGGCTGGGAAGAATTCTGAGAAACCTCAAAACAAATAGCGGGATGGGGTAAGCGATGATCAATCAAGTAAAAACTTCCCGCATCGCTATAAGTAATCTCACGGGCTTTAAGCAAAATCAGATTGAGAATATCCTGAAGGTCTGTCCTTGTGGATAAAGCATTACCGATCGCCAAAAGGTTATCGATTAATTTAACACCCTCAGTCTCAATTATTTGCTCTGCTCTAAGGTTAGCTTCAGTCTGGTCGATCATAAACAACTATGTGGAAAATTTAACTTAAGAAATACCGTAAAAAACTAAGTTCCGTCAATTAGTCAGTTATTTAGCAAAGAATAGCGGTGAATCTGCTTTGAATCTATAGATAATTAACTATTGTTTGTAGTCTAAAGTAAAAAACCATAGAAATTCAGATCGCTGTAATATATTAATGTATTAATGTCACTTAAGAGCCAGTCTAATAGGTTCAATACAACCACTAGAACAGTACGCTCACATTTTATGCCAACTTATTAACCAAATAGCCTAATCAAGAAAATACTAAAATGAAATTTTTGAATAAGGTCGGTGACTATGCCAAAGAAGCAGTACAAGCAGCTAAATATATTGGTCAGGGTTTATCTGTAACCTTCGATCACATGCGCCGTCGCCCGATTACTGTGCAGTATCCTTACGAAAAGCTGATTCCTTCCGAACGCTTCCGTGGGCGTATTCACTTTGAGTTTGATAAATGTATTTCCTGTGAGGTTTGTGTTCGAGTATGCCCCATAAACTTACCCGTGGTTGACTGGGAGTTTAACCCCCAAATTAAGAAAAAAGAACTAAAAAGTTATAGCATTGACTTCGGCGTGTGTATATTTTGCGGTAACTGTGTGGAGTACTGCCCTACCAATTGTCTATCCATGACCGAGGAATATGATTTATCTACCTACGATCGCCACGAACTAAATTTTGATAATGTGGCTCTAGGACGACTACCCTCCAAGGTTACCGAAGACCCTCTAGTTACCCCCATTCGTGAACTGGGATACTTGCCTAAAGGGGTAATGGATGGGCATGAAGTCTCCTATACCGAGCGTAGGGCGGGACAAAGACCCGAAGAAATCATCGAAGCCAATACAAATTAGGAATTAGAACTATGAATTTAAGTGATGGAGTTCAATCTGTTTCACTAGTGATCCTGTCAGCGATGATAGTAGCCGCAGCTATGGGTGTTGTTTTATTACCTAACATCGTCTATTCAGCCTTTTTATTGGGTGGCGTATTTGTGAGTGTAGCTGGTCTTTATCTGTTACTCAATGCCGACTTTGTGGCAGCTGCTCAAGTTTTAATTTATGTTGGGGCTGTCAATGTGTTGATTTTATTTGCAATTATGCTTGTAAATAAGCGTCAAGACTATCCTGTATTTAAGCTAAGTGGTTTGAGAAATACAATTACCGCTCTAGTTTCCATTGCTCTATTTACCTTGTTAGCTGTGACTTTAACCTCAACTAACTGGACAGTCCAGCCTGCTACCTTTGTTTTAACTTCAACTTTAGTCACGATCGCTAAACATTTCTTCTACGACTACTTGTTACCCTTTGAGTTGGCATCTGTACTGCTATTAGTAGCTTTAATTGGAGCAATTGTGTTGGCGCGCCGTGAGTTTATTCCCGAAACCATAAAATCTAGTATCTCTGAAGATGATTCCTTATCTCTACTGGAGAAACCACGGGAACAGTTAGTTAGTACCAAGCCTTAAATTTATCCGAGTATTTTCTATAAATAATAAAAATTATGTCTCTAGAACCATTTTTACTGATTGCAGCAGCTTTGTTTTGTATTGGCATCTATGGGCTAATTACCAGTCGTAATGCTGTACGGGTATTAATGTCTGTGGAACTAATGCTAAATGCCGTGAATTTGAATTTGTTAGCATTTTCTAATTTTTTAGATTCTGGCAATATTCGAGGACAGGTATTTGCTACTTTTGTGATTGCGATCGCTGCTGCTGAAGCTGCTGTTGGTTTGGCAATCATTCTATCTATTTACCGTAGTCGTGACACAGTTGATATGGAGCAGTTTAATTTATTGCGCTGGTAATAGGATTTTTAGCTAATTTCTCTCTACCGATCTAGTCGAGGGGCTAAAAAAGTCCTACGTTCTTTGGCTGGGTCATTTTTGCGTTCAGAGGGTAAGGATTGGCTCTCTAGTACATTTTCATCGTTTACCACTTCATTTTCACTAGCATCGAGGAAAATCTGAATTCTGGGACCAGAGTTAGCTAGTCTAATAATGGTACCACTGGTGATCTTGGCTTGACTTATCTTTTCTCCATTAATAAAAGTGCCATTTGCTCCCAGTCCTACTATTTCCCAATAACGAGGCTGTCGGCGGAGTTCAGCATGATGTCTAGAAACCACAGAACTATAGAGGATGACATGGTTATCTTCTACTCGACCGATGCGAATTACTGGCTCCGATTCAAAGCTCCATTTTTGCATAGGAGTTTTTTCGGTGGGGTGTAAAAGATGTAGGGTAATCACTGATTTTTTACTTATTCAAATTTAATAAATTTAACCAATAAGTTCTATATAGCATACTGTCATAGATATAAAAGTCAAAATCTATCTTAAAATTTTTCAATTAAACTTTGCTTAAATTCTCCTAAATTGGGTAGTCACAGTATCCCTGCTCGTAATCTATTTTTTCTAAAACCTTTAGTCCTCTAGGGTCTCCAAGTCTGCGTAGTGTTACTTTGGCATCACTCTGCACACCCAAGTCTATGTCATCTATGGCATTAACTAAAGCATCTATGGCAGATTGATAGGTATCATTTTGGGGTGAGCGATCGCTTACTTTTATCAATAGCTTACCTAAAGCCCATGCACAATTACTCCTCACTCCAGCAACATGATCACTAATCAAAGCTGATGTTAACGCATCTACTGCCTGTGGTTGTCCTAACTGCCCCAAAGCACTAGCAGCCCAAAGCCTAACCGCCGCAATATCATATTTTAAGGCTGAGACCAGTGGATTGAGAGCTTTAACATCCTTATAATTGCCTAATGTCCAAACAATCCCTTTACGCACATAGCCATTCCACTCATTACTGAGCTTAGCAATTAGATAATCAACTATGGAAAAATGATCGGAAAGTTCGGGCAGAAATTGAGTTAAAAAATCTAGAGATAAAACTGGATTACGTCCTAAAGCGTAGGCGGCACTAACCCTCACCAATGTACAGGTATCTTCTAGTAGCAAAATCAGTTTAGGAATTGCTCTATGATCTTGAATCTCACAAAATGCCCTTGCTGCCTGCATTCTTTCTAATACATTTTCAGAGCTTAAAAGTACCAACATTTCCTCTGGGTCAGGATGAAATAGCTCCTCATCTGCTGACATTAAAGAATTTTGCGATGAGCTATCAACTGTTACGGCTGGGTTTGGGTCAATCATTTGCTCCTAGATTAGCTATTCCTAGATTAGCTTGCTTTAGACGCTCAGACAATAGATATAGACAATAGAAATCCTGAATGCAAGAACAACCATTCTCATTTTGACTTTTAACTTGCCTATAAGCTACTCCAGCTTACAAATTTCTGACGAAGATATAGGCTTTTCAAGGTTCGGTATTGCGATTATTCTCAATAATACCAATAAATTTGATGCAAAATTCGCATAATTAATTAGAATTGCTGGCTTTTTAAGCTGTGGGCGAGCCTACTATGGTGAATGCTGTATATTAAGAGTATTACTAATTAAAGAAATATTCGATTTTTTAGAATTTAAGATTTACCAAAAGATTTAAAAATAATTAACCCGAACCATGCTGCAAATTTTATACATAGTTGCCTTTACACTCCTTTCTTTAGTTGCTGTGTCGAATTTAATTAAAAGTATGATCGCTCTGTCCCAAACTGAGATCAAGGCTACCAATCGCGCGGCAAGAAGACCTCGTCCAACTATTCACCCTGAATTAATTGATGAAAACGGCAATATTACCGACGAACCCTTGTTAGTAATGCGATCGCTAAATTTTGATGATGCCCGATCTCGCCTTGATGCAATTTATAATTCATCACCTAATACTGATAACTAAATGAAAACTAAATAGGGAATATTTAAGTTAAATGAAATCAGTTAAATGAAAGATTGGCAGAATGTAGGCGAGTTTACAGATATTCTTTATCACAAGCATGATGGCATAGCCAAGATTACGATCAATCGTCCCCATGTGCGTAATGCTTTTCGACCCGAAACGATCGCCGAAATGATTCAGGCTTTTAATGATGCCCGTGAAGATACTACGATTGGAGTTGTGCTTTTAACAGGTGCTAATCCTGCTCCTGATGGTAAGTATGCTTTCTGTGCAGGCGGAGATCAAAAAATTCGCGGCGATGGTGGTTATATATCTGAAAGTGGCATTCCCCGCTTAAACGTCCTTGATTTACAACGCATAATTAGAACTATTCCTAAACCTGTAATTGCTCTCGTGGCTGGCTATGCGATCGGGGGTGGTCATGTTTTACATGTCATTTGTGATTTAACGATCGCTGCGGAAAATGCGATTTTTGGGCAAACGGGGGCTATGGTCGGCAGTTTTGATGGTGGTTTTGGTGCCTCCTATTTAGCTCGGATCGTGGGACAGAAAAAAGCAAGGGAAATTTGGTACCTATGCCGTCAATATAATGCCCAAGAAGCTTTGGAAATGGGATTAGTAAATAAGGTGGTTCCCATTGAGCAACTAGAGGCAGAGGGAATTGCTTGGGCTGAGGAAATTTTAGATAAAAGTCCGTTGGCAATCCGTTGTCTCAAGTCTGCTTTTAATGCTGAATGTGATGGGCAAGCGGGAATTCAAGAATTAGCGGGTAATGCGACGATGTTGTTTTATATGACGGAAGAGGCGCAGGAGGGAAAAAATGCCTTCTTAGAGAAGCGTAAGCCTAATTTTCGTCAATATCCCAAGTTACCTTAAAAACGAGTTGCCTTAATAATCGGATGCTTTAGAATTTTAATTCCTGCTTCAGAAAACTAATAAAGCACTTAATTTTTGCTGAGATAAATCGTCCACGCCGATAGACAACTTTTACGGGTAAGGGAGAAGGCTCGTAATCCTCTAGCACTAATTTTAGAGATTTATTTTCCAGTCCTGCGTTGAATCCCCACATTGGTGCTGTGCCAATCCCTAAACCCTTATAAACTAGCTCCGTTAATGCCCCTGAATTATTCACCTGCAAGTTTCCTTGTACGGTAATTTCGGCTCCCTTGTAATGCCATAAATTGCCTGTGGATTGGCGAGTATAAACTATGCAGTTATGGTGAATTAAGTCTGAAGGTACCTTTGGTTCAGGAAATCGGGCAAAATAGCTAGTTGCTGCTGCTGTTACCAGTCGGGTTTCGCCAATTTGTTCGGAAATGAGGCTGCGATCGCTAAAAGTGCCAATCCGAATTGCTAGATCAATGCCTTCCTCAACTAGATCAATATAATGATCAGCCATAGTTAAATCCATTTTAATTTGGGGATAGCGACTTAAAAATTTATCCAAAACAGGCACAAGCTGAAGCTGCCCAAACCCTACCGAACAATTAACCCGTAAAAGTCCACTCGGTTCCTGTCGTTTTCCCACCCGAGATTCTGCTTCAGTCAATGTTGCCAATAGTTGGAGGGCAATTTCATAAAATCGATCACCTTCATCGGTCAAACTGACTTTGCGGGTGGAACGTACTAGTAACTGCACATCTAAATATTCTTCAAGGGCAGCAATTTGTTTGCTAATTGTGGGTTGAGTTGTATTTAGCTCCTTTGCCACTGCGGAAAAACTGCCAGTTTCCACTGTTCGCACAAAACTTTGAATACAAGAAAGACGATCCAGCATTTTATTTATTCTTATTAGGAATAATACATATTCTATTTTGCCATCTTCTCAAAGTGTATAGCATAAAACATAATTAATTTAGTGAGCAGCACAAGCTCTAAAAAACCTAAACCAAAATCATAATAGGAGAAATTATGGCTACTACAACTGACCTGCAAGCAAAGTTTGAGGAAATTAAAAATCTGGTTTTATCTGGGCAAGCAATGGATGCCTTTGAAAAATACTATGGCGAAAACGTAGTCATGCAAGAGAATGAAAATCCTGCCACTGAGGGTAAATCTGCTAACCGCGATCGCGAACTAGATTTCTTTTCTAAAGTGACGGAATTTAGAGCCGCAGAGGTGAAAGCTGTTGCCTTTGGCGAAGATGTGATTATTTCCGAATGGTTTGTGGACTATACCCATGCTGAATGGGGCAAAGTTACCCACGATCAAGTTTCAGTGCAGCGTTGGCAAGATGGCAAAGTAATCCACGAACGCTTCTACTACGCTTCCTAATGTAAGGTGCTAACTAAAACAGGGGGAGATTTAATTCTCCCTTTCATGCAGACTTTTGTCCCGATTAAGAGGCATCTATGCTCCCAGCTATCTTTATCTCCCACGGCTCCCCTGATATGGCTATTTTACCCAGCCCAGCTCGAAGCTTTTTGATGCAACTAGGACAGAAAATTTCCAAGCCTAAAGCAATTTTGATCATTTCTGCCCACTGGAATACTAGAATTCCTCAAGTTAATGCTACGCTTCAACCACAGACATTACATGATTTTGGGGGATTTCCCTCCGAGCTTTATAAACTTAATTATCCAGCAAGTATCGCTCCAGAAGTTACAAATCGCGTCAAAAATCTATTAGATCAAAACGGATTTTTTACCGAAATTGTTAGCGATCGCGGTCTTGATCACGGGGTTTGGAGCCCACTGATGTTAATTTACCCAAATGCTGATATTCCTATCACCCAGCTATCAGTTCAACCTGAGAAAGATGCTGCCTATCATTTCCACTTGGGACAAGCTCTTGCTCCTCTAGTAGCAGAAGGAGTTCTGATCATTGGTAGTGGAAGTGCCACCCATAACCTCATGGAAATCGGTAGATATGTATCCCCGCCCGCTTGGGTAAGAGAATTTACTGATTGGTTGAGCGATAAGATCATAAATTTTGACCTAGATGCACTTTTCAACTACAAACTATTAGCCCCCCATGCTAAACGGAACCATCCTACTCCCGAACATCTCTTACCCCTATTCGTAGTGATGGGAGCCAGTGGCAAAGATGCTCAAGCCACTCAAATCCACGATAGCTACACCCACGGAATATTAAGTATGGCAGCCTTTAGGTTTGAATCAGTTTTATCTTAGAAGTTAGCTTTTTTGATCGTTCCATTATCTTATTCTTACGAAGTTCTCACCTCAAAACTAAAAACAGGAGAAAAATCATGGCACTTGGGTTATTAGTGGATGGCAAATGGCAAACAGAATGGACAGAACATAATGAAAGTGGGGAGTTCAAGAGAATGCCGACTTATTTTCATAATCAAATTACCAAGGATGGAAAAACTTTTAAAGCAGAGCCAAATCGCTATCATCTCTATGTTTCGTTAGGATGTCCTTGGGCAAACCGCACCGCCATTATTTGGAAGCTTAAGGGTTTAGAACATGCGATCGGACTATCCATTGTTGATCCAGTGATTAGCGATCGCGGCTGGAAGTTTTCCGATTATCAAGGCTGTATTCCAGATCGCTTAAATGGAGCCGAGTATCTTGCTGAAATTTATGTAAAGGCAAAATCTGACTACACAGGTCGAGTTACGGTGCCTGTACTGTGGGACAGCAAAACCCAGACCATTGTTAATAATGAATCTCAGCAGATAATTAAAATCCTAAATTCTGAATTTAATGAATTTGCCCGTCATCCTGAACTGGACTTTTATCCTGCCGACTTACAAACTGAGATTGATGAAGCGATCGCAAAAATCTATCAACCAATTAATAACGGAGTCTATCGTGCTGGCTTTGCCACATCCCAATCTGCCTACACAAGTGCTGTAGTAGAGTTATTTGCGGCTCTGGACTACTGGGAAGGAGTGTTAGCAAATCAGAAATATGTGGTTGGCGATCGCTTAACCTTAGCTGATTGGTGCTTATTTCCAACCCTCTTTAGATTTGACCTTGCCTATTATGGAGCTTTCAAGTGTAATCTGAGGCAATTGCGGGATTATCCTCACCTTTGGCAGTACCTTCTCCATCTTTATAGGATTGATGGGGTAAAGGAAGTCTGTAATGCTGATCATGTTAAAAGGCTTTACTACATGGGTATTCCTGAAATTAACCCCAATGGAATTGTGCCTTTAGGTAGTCCTTTGGAGCTTATAGCTTAAATAAAAAAATACAAGCAAAGCCTAAATCTGAGATTTGTCTATATGCGTTTTTAAGTGGTTATGAGGATTTAGTTTCTGGAAAATATAATATAAGTTATTATTTTTACTAGTTTCGCCAATATAAGGATTAAACCGTGCGGATTCAACTAGATTACTATCGCATTTTAGGTCTAACTCCCCAAGCAAAAATTGAGCAGATTAATCAGGCGTACAGCGATCGCAATAAATCCTTGCCTCGCCGTGAATATTCTGAAAAAGCAATCTCATCCCGTCAAAAGCTCTTAAATGTTGCCCACACAGTCTTAGCAGATAGTTCACAACGGCAACTGTACGATGCTCAAATTCTACCTGAGTTATTGCAGTCTAAGCATGAACATACATTCTCGATTGAAATTGATAATCGTGATCTATGTGGGGCAATGCTGTTATTGTACGAGCTAGGCGAATACGATCAGATTATTAAGCTGAGTACCACTAGTACCAATTTTAGCGATCGTGATTTCCTGCTCACAACGGGTTTAGCATACCTAGAACTAGGGCGAGAATTTTGGAGTCAAGGTAAATATCAAGCTGCTTCTTATAACTATGAGCGTGGTTATGAGGTTTTAGCCAAGTCGGAATTTTTTGCGGAAATCAAACAAGAATTACAAGCTGGATTATGGCAGTTGCGCCCCTATCGAGTGTTGGAATTAATCGCATCGCCAGAGACAAAGGCTGAGGGTATTGCCTTACTCAAAGAGATTTTAGAGCAACGGCGCGGGATTGACGGGAAAGGAGATGATCATTCGGGCTTAAACATTGACAAGTTTTTACAATTTATCTTAGAAATAAGAGCCTATATGACCACAGCAGAGCAGGAGCAATTGTTTGAAGAAGAATCTCGTCGTCCATCTTTAGTTGCCAGTTACCTATCGGTTTATGCCCTGATTGCCAAAGGTGTATCCCAATCCCAACCCAATGCAATTCGTAAGGCTAAAAATCTCCTGAGTAAAATTGGCTCCTCCCAAAATATCTATCTGGAAATTGCAATCTGTGCTTTATTGTTGGGGCAATTAACAGAAGCCACTGAATTTTTAGATCAAAGTAATGAAACTGAGCGATTAACGACCATTTATGCAATGGCAAAACCAGAAAATGATCCCGTGAAGGGGCTATATCAATATACTCAGGTATGGCTGAATACAGAGATTTACCCTCACTTTAAAGACCTAATTGGTCAAACCGTAGATTTAGATTCCTATTTTAGCGATCGCCATGTTCAGGCATATATCAATGAACTCCCTAATACTAGTCCCGTAATCTCAGAACCGTTAGTTTTTCCCCAAGTAGCTGCTAGTCCTACATTTACAGAAATTTTTCCCAAAAATACTCCGAAAAGTCAAAAAAACAGCCAAACCAATGATCCCCTTCTGCCTACGGTAGTCGCTCCGAGGGTTAGTTCTCGCCCCAGACCAAAGGCTAGATATAAATTTCATCCCGAACGTTTGATCCTATTTTTACTGACTGTTTTTGCGATCGGTGGAGGTTCTATTATTTTGGGATATATGGGTTGGAATTACTTTACTAAGACTAAAGCCCCTGCAATTAGCTCTGAGCCAGTCTTAAAGCCTGTAATTATTGCTAGCCTTGCTAATCTTAAACCGATCGCACCCATAGTTCCTAACCTAGCAGAAAGCATTGATCAAAAACTGGCAACGGAAATCATTACAACTTGGCAAAAAACTAAAGCCGATGCCCTTGGCAGTCAATTTAAACTAGAAGGATTAGAGCAAATTTTGGCAGAACCGCTACTTACCCAGTGGCGATCGCGGGCTACGGGACTTAAAAATACTAATTCCTATGCTGAATATATTCTCAAATCCGCTACGGTTAAAGAGTTTAAGTCAATTGATAAAAACCAAGCATCGGTGCTAACTAATATTTCAGAAGTCCGCAATTACTATACCAATGGACAACTTGATCAAAAAGACTCCAAGCAGGATACCTATGATGTGGAGTACATCTTGACTAAAACCAATAATAAATGGCTAATATCGGCAATGAATGTGCGGTAACTAAACATACTTAAGCCAAATACCAAGTCTTAAAACCTATGGATAGTCAAAGCTTTCTTGATTTCGTGCTACTTCCGCAATTAGTACAGAAAACTACTCAGATACTAGAATCTGCTATTGATGAACTTCTACGGATAAGATGGACAGATAGCGAAGCAAATACTGATTCTGACTATTCGAGATTAGCTTGTCAAAAGTTTGAAGAGGCATTCAGATTATCCAATCATAAGAATATTGAAATTGTAGAAATTAAATCTCCTGACATTCAAATAACCTTTAGTGACGGCAATCATCAATTTAAGCGAAAGGTTGAACTTAAAAGTTGTAAAGACTCAAGCATTATTCCTGGTTCCACTATTAGCAAACTTGACTTTAATATCTGGGTCATATTTTGTTGCCGATCATCAAATAATTCAAAATTTGAATTTAGGTATGGTCGTTACTATTTAGGGATCACAACAGGAGAGACTGATTTATTTCAAGATAGAACCCCACGCCCTAGATTAAGTTGGGGAAAATTTCAATCTGGAAGTGAAAGCCCTAAACTTGAACTAATGATTAATGATAAAGATTGGATCAAAAAATACGCTAGAGCAGCTATTAACCGAATTTACCAGAATAATATCAAGTATTCTTGGCAAGATGATTTAGTCCGAGAGATCATCAAAATAGCACTGCAAGAGAATATTACCATTGAGGATTTGAATACTGAAGTATCAGACGATGATGATCAAAATTTCTAACTTACTGATGTTAGACAAATCTTAGGTAAGACCAAATCTTTTCGTTGATTTACTATCAGATTATCAGTTATAAATAGCTTATCCCATATTAGTTCAAGCCTTTTAGCAAAGTGATAGGCTAGAAATGGAGGAACGGCATTACCAATTAATTTATAGCTACTACTTGCCCCTAGTTGTAATTCATCTTTAGATTCTCGAACAAATTCATAGTCATCAGGAAAAGTTTGAATCCTAGCACATTCCCTGACAGTTAGCCTTCTTTCTGATAGCCCTTTGTTTAATTCATCAATATATCGTCCACCATGCTCTAAAGATAGTCTTCGATATTCAATATTACCATGATGTTCAGACCGAATTGTCGGAGATAGTCCATCTAAATTTACTTCGATTTGTCCTTGATGGTTTCCGCAATGTTTAGCCTTTGAGTATTTCATCTGCGCTAAGTCTTGCTTCTCTTGTTCAGGTTCATTTAAAGATTCTAATACTGATCGGACTGTAGTATATGGTTTTAAGGGAAGCAAAGAGCTAAATAATGAGCCTTGAGTGGCAGTTGCCGTATGAGTCTTAGGAGGAAATGGATCAAGCCTTGCAGGGATTAATTCTTGCTGTAAAGCGATCACTGCTTCAGGGCGTAAATATTGTTTGTTAAGTCCTATAAAAAAAATTCGTTCACGCCGTTGGGGGATACCATAATCGGGAGCAAATAAAACTTTGGCAAAGACTATATAACCATACTCACCAATAGATTTAAAATCCGACTCAATAATTGATTTAGCATTAGCAAGGGAGATAAGTCCTTTAACATTCTCGGCAATAAATACCTTTGGAGCAGTAATTTCAATGACTTTTTTCATCCATTGATATAACTGACCTCGATTTTCCGATATTTCACTTTTATCCAGTAAATCTCCACTATGACTTTTATGAGAATTAAATCCTTTCCTTTTCCCTGCGACGCTAAAATCCTGACATGGAAACCCTCCAGTCACAATATCAATATTAGATGGGAAGGAGAATTTTCCAAGTTCGGAGTCTTTGACCAAATTTACAATACTATCAAGGTGAAAAACAGATGGACTTATGCCTCTTTGTCCGAAGTAAGAAACCCAAGCATTTTTGGCAGCTTTAACAATGTCATTGGCAAACACCAAGTCAAAATTATTTTTAGATAGTAATACTTGATTATTATGTGTTTCTAAAATCCAATTAGGATTAATCAAGGAATTTACTAAATCTTTGTGTACCTTAAATCCACCATCAAACCCCAAGTCCATGCCTCCACAACCTGAAAATAGGGATAGTAGTTTTTTTGACATAGTCTTAAATGTTTAGAGGATTAACTTTTCTCATTTTAATTAGCTAATTAGCTAAATGTCAATATAAATAAATAGCTATTTAATGTATATTTAGATTTGCTGATACCTTAAAAATATGGCACAAACTCAAAGAAAGCCTGTTTATATTAAGCCCGAACATCACGAAATTTTGAGAAAGGTGGCTTTTGAGCAAAGATGCAACCTGTCAGATGTACTTGATGCCATTTTAGAAGATACGAACTGGGAACAGGTTTCTAAAAATGCTTCCATTAAGCCTGAGCAGAGAATGAAAGAGCGTGGAGCTACATATAAGGTTTAGTAGTGAGTTTTAATAAAAGACAGTCAAGCTTAACCGTGATCTCGGGGATTAGTGGTATCGGCGGGTCGAGGCGAACTAAATGGTGAAGTCTCTCCTGAATTCAATCTGATATGTGGTAAAGGCAAACTCGCCAGCATTGACTCCAGATTTTCAGTCAAAATATTGCGAGGAATTGCCCCGATCGCCGTACCTAAAACTTTATTATCTGCCCCTAAAAATACAAAATGAGGAATCCCATCCACCTGAAACCGATCTATTTCTGGAAGCCACTTATTATTATCAACATTGAGCATGACAAAATTAATCTTGCCTGAGTATTGCTGCTGCAAACTTAAATTATCTGCTGCCATAGACTGACAACTGCTACACCAATCAGCGTAGAACTCCATAACTGTAGGCTGGGGATTAGCTAGAGCCACATCTAAGGGCATACTAGACTGGGCAACTGCTTTTAAGGAAACCTCACTACTTTGCACCCGTAAGCTAAAAAACAAGGCAATGGTTAAACCTATGGCAGCGATCGCTACTAATAAATTTCTCAAATAATTGGCAGAACTGGCACTAGAGGAATTCATAGGTAATGATTTTATGCGGCTTGAACTAAACCTTAAACTAAACATAGACATATCACATTCTACTTGATCTAGTTATTGGAGTAATATCAGTTCTATCTGTATTTATAAGTTATTTAATAATAGGACTTACGCAGTTTAATTTAAAAGTATTGCGAGAAGGGAGTTTGAGAGCTTTGCCCTCAAGTGAGGCGCAGCCCCACACCCCACTTAATATCAAGGTTTTGGTTTGTATTTGCATAAGTCCTAAATAAATTATTTATAAGTTTATATTCACCAAAATTCAGAAGATTGATTAGCTTGATTGACAAAATTGATGAGATTAGCTCGTATTATCAAATCCACTATAGTCTTTGCCTTTATACTCGGGATAATTCTTGCCTGTGTGCATGTGGTGTGGCAAGGTCTTTTAGCTCCCTATTTAGTTAGCCCCAGTAAACCAATGTTCAAGAATCAGAGTGATACTTTATATAAAGATCGACTGGCAATGCCCATTGTCAAATTTTCCCCACCGCCAAAGCCCCAACCATTTAAGCCAATTGCTGCTGACATAAAATATAAGGGCAAAGTAAATGTATCTAGGGGATTGGTGTTAAGAAGTGAGCCTAAGCCCAATTCTAACCGTGTAGGTGGAGTAGAATACAAAGCCGATGTATCCGTACTTAAGGAAACTCCTGATAAGGAATGGGTTTATATCCAAGTGGAGAGTAGTCAGGAAAAGGGCTGGGTGCGATCGGGTAATATTTTTCGGAATTAGGATATTTAATTAGTTCAATTTAAGCAATGCAATTTATAGATCAAGCAGAAATCCAAGTTAAAGCTGGTAAGGGTGGAGATGGAATTGTGGCTTTTCGACGGGAAAAGTATGTTCCCGCAGGAGGTCCAGCCGGTGGTAACGGTGGTCATGGCGGCTCTATAATTATTGAGGCTGTGGATGATTTACAAACACTCTTAGATTTTCGCTTTCAGCATATTTTTAAGGCTGAGGATGGGGTTCGGGGTGGAATTAAAAACATGACTGGGGCAAAGGGTGCCGATCTCTTAATTAAGGTTCCCTGTGGGACGGTAATTGTGAATGCCGTTACGGAAGCGGTTTTAGCAGATTTGACTGTAAAAGGCGATCGCTATCTCGCAGCGAAGGGTGGTAAAGGGGGGCTAGGTAATAAGTTCTTTTTGAGTAATCGTAATCGCGCTCCTGAACATGCTCTACCCGGACTAGAAGGCGAAGAGTTTCATTTGCGGTTGGAACTAAAGCTAATTGCTCAAGTGGGAATTGTGGGAATGCCCAATGCGGGAAAATCCACCTTAATATCTGTGTTATCTGCGGCTCGTCCCAAGGTTGCTGATTACCCGTTTACAACTTTAGTGCCAAATTTAGGGGTGGTTTCCAAACCCGATGGCGATGGCATTGTATTTGCAGATATTCCGGGATTAATTGAAGGTTCTCATCTTGGCATTGGTCTGGGGCATGATTTTCTCCGCCATGTGGAACGGACTAAGATTTTAATCCATTTAGTCGATGTCGCCTCCGCAAATCCCCTTGCTGATTACGAGACAATTCAAGAAGAGATGTCGGCATACGGGCATGATTTAATCCAGAAAAAGCAGATATTAGTTTTAAATAAAAGTGATGTACTTAGTCCAGAGGAAGTAAAAGCGATCGCTGCCCAATTTCCTGAACCTCCTTTAATAATTTCAGCCGCAACTAAGCAAGGATTAGATACCCTATTACAAACGGTGTGGAAGGAGCTAGGTGTTTCTGAATAGATCGGCTTTGCTTGATAGTAAATTAATTTCAGTATTTATAACTCAGTGCTAATCAGTGGTAATGAGTATAAATCGTTAGAGATGTATTAATTTAATTTAACCCCAAAATTTCCACCAAGGTTGGGATTGTTGCCTATTTGAAAATTTAGCTAATTTGTACCAAGTTGGTTTCTTCTCTTTTTCGGTTCTGGTATCTATAACTGAGAAATGATTCCTATCATCGTGGGCAGTTTTAATTACAATTTTATTTGTTTCTAACCAAGATAATACTTCTTGAGCTTCCCCTCTAGCTCTTTGGAGAAAGGAATCAAGTTCTTGGCTTCTACTTAAATCTGCCCATGATTCCAAACACAATTCATATCCAAGCCCAAGACTTTCTAGGAAATAATAACCATCGTAGTAGAGATCGTAGATATCATCTAGCAGTTGCTGAGGATTTCCATCTTCATTTATAAATGCGAATAGTAGATGCTTTAGTTTCCATGTTTCATATTCCCCAAGGTCGATATATCGCCTTAAAATGTTGTCAATTTTATATTTCACCCATTTGTTTGAGAAGTCTAAGGAAATTAAATATAAGTAGTCATCCTTACTGAGTATGTCTTCCAGAACCTTAGTTTGATAAATCCAAGGCTCAAATTCTGTAATGGGTTCCGATCCGTTTAAGTACTTAAAAAATTTATCTTTAATCAAAATTGGTAGTTGTTGCATATGCAAAACCTAAGTACCTTCTACCGATCATCAAGATTAATCCTGATCTAAAGGTGGAAAACTAAACCAAAAACGGCGGCGGACTTGCTTATCAAAATATTGTCCAAATTGGAGGTAATACACCTCATTCTCATCTTGGGTTTCTAGCACTAAATCCGATTCAGCATAGCCAGAGCAAATCAGGGCATAGCCTTGATCGCGAAGTTTTTGCGATAGCCCGATCGCATTAGGTTGATAGATAGTTCCCGACTTGACCCGCACCGCACAGGTGGTACAAGCTCCACTAATACAGGCAGAGGGCAAATCCACACCTTGAGATTCTAAATCATCGAGGATATAGCGATCGCCATCAACTTCCGTTTCAAAAATGGTTTGGTTTTGGCGATTATGAATTTGGACTTTGTATTTCATTTTTAGATAATTTTTAGGTAATTTGAGCTATTGAATATTGGGTACTGATCTACTGAATCTAGAGGTCAGGTTTTCTAAGAATGGGTTTCACCCCATTTAACTAGCTCTATTCTTATATTGGGAGGGGAGTTTGAGGGCTTTGCCCTCAACTGGGGCGCAGCCCCAGACCCCCATCAGGATTATTTGTACTTTCGGAGCCTTCCTTTATTTTAGAGGTTACAGGCAAAGCTGCAATAATTGCTTCTAAAACTTTAGTGACTGGAATTATTTCTAAGCCATAGTCTTGAATTACCTGACCATTGGGAATAATTGCGCGCTTAAATCCTAATTTTGCTGCCTCTTTTAAGCGTAAATCCAACTGCGAAACTGCCCGTACTTGACCACCTAATCCCACCTCACCAATCATTACCGTACGGGGATCAACAGTGCGATCGCGAAAACTAGCACATAGGGCGATCGCCACCCCCAAATCCACCGCAGGTTCAGCCACATTTAAGCCCCCTGCCGCCGAAACATAGGCATCTAGCTTAGATAGGGGAATACCAATGCGTTTTTCGAGGACAGCAAGAATTTGTAAAAACCGATTACTTTCAATTCCAGTAGTTGTACGCCGAGGAGAGCTGTAGCTGGTGGGACTAACTAATGCTTGTAATTCCACCACCAACGGGCGAGTGCCCTCACAGGCAACAATGGTGGCAGTGCCGGGGGCAGGATCATCTCGATTACCTAAAAATAATTCTGAAGGATTTCGTACTTCTAAAAGTCCTTGCTCTACCATCTCGAACACGCCGATCTCTTGGGTAGCTCCAAACCGATTTTTGACCGATCGCAATAATCTATGGGTAGCATAGCGATCGCCTTCAAAATATAAAACCGTATCTACTAAATGCTCTAAAACCTTAGGTCCTGCGATCGCCCCATCTTTAGTGACATGACCAACTATAAACAGCGAAATATTATCCCGTTTTGCCACTCGCATTAACGCCGAAGTGCATTCCCGTACTTGGGAAACCGACCCTGGAGCAGCATTCAAATTAGCGAAATAGAGAGCCTGAATACTATCTATTACCGCCACAGGTGGACGGAGCGATCGCAGTTCCTGCAAAATTGTCTCTAGATCAGTTTCAGGTAAAAGATAAAGTTGATTGGAATTAGTATCTGTTAAGCCTAAACGCTGCGATCGTAATTTAACCTGCTGGGCAGATTCCTCAGCACAGACATATAACGTGGGATAGCGTTGCATCAATTGTTGAGCCATACCCAAGAGCAAGGTGCTTTTACCAATGCCCGGTTCACCGCCAATTAAAACCAAGGAACCCGGTACAATCCCGCCACCTAAAACTCGATCTAGCTCTTCATAGCCCGAAGGTAGTTTAGTTTGATGATCATCACCAATTTGGGCAAGGGTAAGGGATGCCTTGGCAGCAGCAGGGGTGTTTTTAGTTTTAGCAGATTTAGTTATAGACTGAGCTAAGGAGTGGATTTCTGCCACAGGGGCGATCGCTTCTTCAACCAAAGAACCCCAAGCACTGCAATCTGGACAACGCCCAAACATCTGGGCAAATTCTGATCCACATTGGTTACATACATACCGAGATTTAGGTTTAGCCATTATTTAAGCGTATTCCTTGCCGAAACTCTTTAAGTGCTTCTAGGTGTGAAGAAATCAGCAAACATTTCTGTAAAAGCTGAATATCTAAATCTGGGAGAAAGTGACTGCGGCTAAGTTTCTGATACTTATCTTCTTGCAAGTAATAAATATCCAATGTGCCATCTTCCCATAGCCAAACTTCTTTTGTACCTAAAGTTAAATACTTCTCTAGTTTTCCCATATTCCCACTAGAAAAGATAATCTCAATCGAGAGGTCTGGAATAGATTTAAGCTCACCAAAACAGTAGGACTCATCAGCTTGAAGGGAGACTAATTTGGGCTGTTCTTGGCTACAGTTGCCTGCAATAAAGAATTCTATATCTTTCTCTAAAAAGAAAAACTCTAAAAGTGCGCCAAGTAATCCCTTAATTAGCTCATGATCCAATGACGTGGACAAAATTTCTAATACTCCTCGGTGATAAAAAAGCCTAGTTCCAGTTGTATCTACCAAGCCTGATTGAATTAATTTAAACTGCTCCCAACTAATTCCTGTTAAGGTAATCTTTTGATCTGACTTATTTGAGGGTTTTAATAACACTTGCATAGTTATTCATCCTCCATCGCAATAAATTTGTTTTACGGTACCAAAATTGTATTTGAGACGAATTTCTCCAGATTTTTTCATGTCTTCCCAATTCACACTGTTATATTCGGGATTGTAAACATATACACCTGTTTCATAGCTTTCGGCGATCGCCATCATCATCGTAGTTAGGCTATTAAAAAGTGTTGTCATTTCAGGCTCTTGATAAAAATCATCAAAGATGGGGACTGTATCAACTTTAGTCTCATTGACTTGAATATCGTAGGAACCTTTATCACCTTGAAAAACAGGAAAAAGATAGGGAGAGTAGTTATATTCTTTCCGCATATCTATATTCCAATCTTCATTGATATATTCATTATTTTCTATAGCTACTTCTAAAGAAGAGAAATAATATCCATCAAAGCTCACTGTCTGAGATTCACTACCATTGCGCCATTGGTATAGATCATAGACTTCCTTAGGAAGTTTAAATGGTAAGCCCTTGACCTGTTCTTCAATTTCTTCAAATGTCAATCTTGGCAGGAAATCATCTTGATAATCTGGAACATTACTTTTATACCAATCCAAAATACGTTCTAAAGAATCAATCAAAATCATCCTTCGGAGTTGATTAAAATCATCACCTAATTCTTGCCATCTTTCGATCACCTGTTGAATTTTTGGCTCCACCCTATTTTGTAATATAGCACGCGCAACCCATAGGCTTGAACCATAGGTATCTTGAAGAGCTTGCGGCAAGATATTTAAATCGTCATTGATATCTAACTCCGCAGAAATGCGCTCATATCCAAATTTTTCCATCAAAAACTTTCTGAGAGTTGTATTTTCTTCTTCTAGTAGCCAATTAACCTGCAATTGCTCAGAAGGTAAAACCTCAATCAAAGCTTCCCTTAAACGGCTTTCTGATTCTTCTTTATACCATTCTGCCTGCCATTCAGAGGGGGGAACAGAAGTATACTTTTCAGTGAGTAGAGTTCCACGATAGGCATAGATTTTGAATCCGTCAGGATACTTGATCGCAGGTTCTCCTAAAGCATGAGCTAGTTCATTCTCATCTAATAGGATTTTTGTAGGGCGATCGCAAACATAACAAAGATTCTCAAATGGATAGACATATCCACAATTTTGCACAATATCAAGGGAAACCTGCCACCTCTCTTGAGCGCATTTACAATTGAGAATAGAAATACTGAAATCACACCAATTATAGTTATCAGAAAGTGAGATATTAGAGATGCAGTTTCCCAGTAATCTAGGAATTAAGTTTTGCCTAAAAGAGTCAATTGACCTGTCAATCAAGTTGTGTAGTCTCATTGGAGAGAATTCACGTCCGTTTCCAAGTAAACCTCGAATACAACTTCCTAATTCATGGGTTATCTGAGCGGGGATTTTAAAAAATAAATCATTACCACATTGTAAGTCTGTATTTAAGCCTTCCCCAAGTTCTTCAGGAAGCTCAAACTCTGGGAAGCTTTGCTTTAATTCTTGTTTGAACAGTTGGGAAGAGGCTTTGCTTTCTTGTGCTAATTGTTCTAAATTTGGTTCCAAATTATCTAAATTGAATACTTGCGGGAAACTTGTTTTTAAAACTTCATCAACTAAAGTCTGCAATTTTGGATTTAATCCTTCCAATCCCTGAGCAAGATCCTCAGTCTGGTTATTAACTTCCTCAGCCTGTTTATATAACTCTCCTAATCCCTGAAATATGCCACTAAAAGATTGATTAAGCTTATCTGCAAGTCTTGAGTAATCTATGGGCTGATAATTTTTACTAAAAACTGATACTTTTTGAATATAGTCAAAGGGGCTACCACAGAAAATAATCGGTGGGGCTTTTTTACCAATTAGGGAATATGCTCGGTTGATAATCTCTGTGACTTTTTCTCGATCGATGGGATCAGTGGAATAGGCAATGTCACGCCACTTTTTTGCATAATAGGGAATCTGTGCTTCTTGGTCAGGGGTTAGTTGCGGCATAAAATTTCCAACTCTTATGTGTTGTTACTCAATTTGCTTAATAATGCGATGAATTTCATCACTAAAGGGATGCTCTGGAAACTCTAGGTAAAATATGCCTTTACTCCCTAACCTCAACATATCTTCGGAAAGGGTTAGGACTCCGAGAACATTTAGATCGTAAGTTTTTTCTACTTTTTTCCGCAAAGTTACCAAGTCCATGCTGTCCAAAGCCTTATTAATCACCAACGACATTTTATTAACGCTGAGTTTTTTCGCGATATCCACAGTGACGGCGGTACCTTGAAAATCTTGGCGATCAGGACGCAAAATTAAAATTAACAGATTAGAAACCGCAAAGGACAGCAATGTTTCTCGGTTTAAGCCTGGGTGACTGTCCACAATTAGGTAATCAAGCTCTAAACGCTTCACAAATTGCCGAAAGCCAAAGTGTAGTAGCTTAAAATCATAGCCTTCATTTAAGATGCGGGTTATATCTTCAGGCTTGATGCTGGCAGGAAACAGAAATATTTTGCCCCCTAAGTCAATTACCTGTTGCGGGGAAACATCATAGGCAACTTCTTCAGGATTACACTGCCCCCATAGAAAATTATTTAGGGTTTTATCCATATCATCTTCTTCTAGCCCAAAGATGAAATGTACCCCCGGTGACTGAATATCTGTATCTACGACTCCAACTCGATGCCCTTCCATGGCTAAGGCTGTGGCAATATTTGCGGTTAGATTGGACTTACCCGTACCACCACGATAGGAATGCACACATATAATTTTGGGCATAGTTTTAATGTTGTGTTAATTTTATCGCCTAGGTTTTGTCAAGGTAGCAAACATTACTTTAGGACTAAATAATATAATTCTCCATCATTATTTAGCAATCCTGCCCGATCTTTAGCAATTTGTCCTGTCCCCATAAAAATATCGACCCTACCGGCACCTTTAATTGCCCCACCCGTATCTTGATCTAAGACAAATCGCCGAATGGGACGAGAAACTAACTGCCCTTGTTCGATAACTGGGATGGTGGTACTGATCAGGGCGATCGCTCCCGGTGGCATTACGGATTTATCAGTGGCAATGGATCGCTCGGCGGTAACAGGAACTCCAATACTACCTGTAGCTGGCTGCATAAATGTTTCCCGAAAAAATACAAAACTAGGATTGCGCTGAAGATAGGTATTTAGGTCTTGGGGATTGGTCTCAAAGTAACTGACTAGGCGGGGTAAGGTTAATTCTTCTAGCTTAATTTTGCCATCTTTAACTAGTTCAGCACCCACGGAAGTATAGGGGCGATCGGTTTTACCTGCGTAACCTACAGTTAAAGTTGTGCCATCAGTTAATTGTAATCTTGCCGATCCTTGCACTTGAATTAAAAATGCCTGTAGGCGATCGCTAAGCCATGCTAATTCTAATCCCTTTAATTGATCCCCATTTTCTAGGTCAGCACGAGTAGGATGGGGACTAGTCCATGCTTGAAAGTTACTTGGCAGCTTATAAATCGGATATTTATATACATCGGTGGGAGTGCGACTAGCGGGATACACGGCTTCATAGTAGCCAGTAAAATGTACCGTGCCTTTCCGATCTAATCCTACGGATTTGTAGAAGTTAAATTCTTTCTTAACGGCATTATTTAAATCTACGGCAGTGGGCGAAGTTTGAACTAGGTAGCGAAATCTGATCAAACTCTGTTCCATGCGTACCTGCGAAATTGCACCAATGGGGTAGGTTTTGCTTGCCGTGGGTGTGCGAATATATTTCAAACTATGATCAATAGCAGCTAAGAGGGCGGGGCGATCGCTAGCTAATAAATCATCAACTAAACCCTTGGTATCTGAAGCTAAAATTTGTGCTAAAGAAACTTTAACTAATGCTTGTATCTTCCCTTGAGCATTTACTTTTGTAGGTAAACCGAGCAAGATCATAGAAATGCCTAAAAATGCTGCCCAATTTCTTAAGTTCATCGTTTTCTACTCCCACTTACTCCAATCTTGATTAAAAATCGAAGTATCTGGAAAAGCAATAGGATTACCAGATTTTTCAATGCGTTTTTGTAATTCTGCCAATTTAGGTTCTGGGCGAGGTAAATTATTAACTAGTTCAAAGGGTGCAATCTTTTGTTCTAGGGCAAAACTGGCGGTAATTCCTGCTGCCACGCCCGATGACCACTCAAAGGAATGCACTCGATAGGCGGCGGCGGCAATGTGACTAGTGGCAATACTTTTTCCAGCAATTAACAAATTATCAATTTTTTGCGGAATTAATGCCCGTAGGGGAATTTGGAAAGGATAAGCCTGTCCCTGTCCTCGTCTTTCCCCTGCTCTTTCCGTATTTCCTACAGTTTCCACAGGACTAAGATTCAGGCAAGGATGGAAGTCAATGGCATAGTGACCAATGCCCACGGTATCAGGATAGATGGTGGAACGAGTTCTAATCGGAATTTCACTACTAGGGGTAGAACCGGTGATGGCAGCGGCACTTTCTAATCCAGCTAAAGCCACTCTTAAATTGGCATACATTTGGGGAGGGAGATTTTTTTTGTAGTAGTCATCATTGTAATTACGGCGAGAAATATCAATTTCAGAGATCGTAAAACCCGTGGGATAGCCCCAACTTGGTCTGCCAATAATTCTGCGTCCTTCGCGCATATAGGGATACTTAGACAAACCATGACGTGTACCCATGGGAGAATCTAAACCTGACAGAAAAATATAGTTGGGATTAGGCAGTTTGGGAATATCTTTAAGTTGGGAATCGGTGGTTCCAGTCACCAACCAGTAAAAATAGCCCTTTGCCAATAGCTCTGCCTGTTCAAGGGTACTTGCTCTCAGTCCACCCATCCAACCCCCTTTTTTTAACTGTCCAGAGGCTTGAAGCTGCTCACGGCTATAAATTAAGTTGTCATTACTCGTACCTGGTCGATAATCATTACCCCAAGTCCAGTTCTGCATAGAAATATCGCCGACTACAACCGCTTCATCTTTTTTGTAAAAGCTAAAATCTATACCTTCAAACTTAGCAGGATTGGGTGTAAAAATCCGACGATAGGTAAAGACAAAGGGAAAACTAGCTAGGCTGGGCAACTCATAGCTGTAGTAAGGAGCATAACGGGCATAAAAGCTGGGGATTTCATAGGTTTGGGTTTGGGCTGTTGCCTGCATCGCAAAGGTATAGGTAAATCCTTGGGGGCAGTAGGGATCGGCGGTACGACTAGAAGAGGATGGCTCTAAATAGGAAAGCGGATCAATCCCTAAACGGTAAGGTACATCAGCTAAACCAATTAATTCACCAGTTTCGGTAGCATCTATTACGTACCACTTGGGTGCTGAGTTAGCAGGTAGGTTAGTTGACCCAGATTTGGGAATAAACTTTGTGACAGCCTTAGTAAATGATGGTGAATCTTGGTAACTATAGGCATCTAAAATTGTTTGGGACAGGGGTAATGTATTTAAGGGTGGTGCATTGGGGGCGGGTTTATGGCTAATGGCGATCGCATTGTTAATAATGCCATTGCTAATATCTAAATCCTTAATAACCGTATTTGGATACCATTTCAAAGTACCTTTTCCAGTTTTAGCCGCATCTTGGAGCATGGAAAATAGTAACTCATGTCCATCCTTGGGCATAAAGCACGAGGAACTTACCCAGCAACCACCAGGATTTAACATGCCATAGCGTTTTTGGATTCTTTCCCTTAACTCTAAGTACCCACGATTAAAAAATAATAGCGATCGCTGAGTTTTACGTTCATCTAAAGCTGATGTACCTTGGGCAGAAATTTGTCCCCCCACCCAATCGGTAATTTCGGTTACACATACAGTCTTACCTGCCAATAGGCTCTCATAGGCTGCTGCCGATCCCGCTAACCCACCGCCAGCAATTAAAATATCGCATTCTTCGGATTGAATATTTACTTTTGGAGTTTGAGCTAAAGCGGGAACTGCACTAAGGGCAACTAGTCCGCCAACAAAAGCTAATGTGTATTTAGAAATCATGTTTAATTAACAACTTAATTACTTTGAGCTACTTGCTGAACTGCCAGATGTTGCTGCGGGACTGGGAAACCAGCATCTACAAATGATTCCCGAATTAAGCGGTTTGCATCAAAATAGACTTGCCAATAGCTGGTGGGTTTGCAATAGGGGCGGATAGCTAACACTACACCTGACGGACTAAACTCTAAAATTTCCACATCTGGCGCAGGCGTGGGCAGTACATTAGGAATTTGATCTAAACCTTCCCGCAAAATTTGCATAGCATGGTTATGATCAACGCTGTAGTCAATAGTAGCTGTTAAATCAACCCGACGATAGGCATTGCTAGTATAGTTTTGGATATTATCAGACAGAATTTTGTTGTTACCAATGATGGTTTGAACGTGATCAGGGGTATCTATAATTGTAAAAAATATACCAATTTCCCTAACCGTTCCAGATAAACCCGCTACAGATATGAAATCTCCAACTTTAAATGGGCGAAACACAACTAGAAATGCTCCCGCCGCAAAATTTGATAAAAGCCCACTCCATGCCGCTCCGATCGCCACACCAGCCGCCGCTAATAAAGCCGCAAAGGAAGTTGTTTCAATCCCAAAAAAGCCTAAAAGAGCAACAATTAAAATAATATTGAGGACTACGGAAATAGTTGATCCCAAATAATGAATGATTGTAGGCTCGGTACGACTTTTAGCCAGAGCTGTAGAAGTAATTTTTACAGCTAAGCTAACTAACTTACGCCCCACAAACCATAAAATAATTGCTGCAACGATCTTTAATCCTGCTTGGGTAATTAGATCGGCAGCAGTTTTAATTACTTGGTTAACATCCATAAAGCTTTACCTCTCTTATTGGCAAATTAATTAAATTAATTGGTAAATGATCTATTAATGATCTTCAAGGCTGTGATTTTACATTTAAGTTTTAGGTACCGTAGGACTCACACGATTTTTAAATGAGGGTTTAATTTCCGTAGCTGGCACTGTGGCAGGATTTTGAGGCAAGCTTTGATCGGGAACTATATACACTGATTCCACCTGCTGATTAGTAACAGGCAAAGCCTCAAATTTAGCTTGATCAATTAAATAGGTAATGGTTTCCGCTTTAATCACGTTACCTTTCTGAGTTACTACCACATTCCCCGATAAAACTATACGTCGTTCCTTAGAGAAATATTGAGCTTTGGCTGAAGTAGCGTCAATTTGACGGGCAGGATAGTTCATCTTGACATTACCACGGGCTGTAATAATACCGTTTCGAGAATCTGCTTCTTGAATATCTGCCCGAATTGTCAATGCCGTATTCGCAGGCTGTGCCATTGTCACAGTTGTACCCAGTATTGTGGAAATACCAAGAGCAACTCCGATATATAGCTTCGTTAAATGATTAGTCATGATCTATGCCCCTATATAGTTCGATAATTCTCTGGACTACCATATCAATAGTTAACCCATCTGTGTTTAGTATGATGGCATCTTCCGCCTGTCGTAACGGAGAAATTTTGCGAGTACTGTCAGCTTGATCTCGTTCAGCGATCGCAGTTTCAAGCACAGAAAGATCGGGTATGGGTTGCCCTTGGGCTAATAAATCCTGCTGACGACGATAGGCACGCTCCTGCACTGAAGCTGTTAAGAAAATTTTTATCTCCGCATCGGGAAAAACCGTTGTGCCAATATCTCTACCTTCCATGACAATCCCGCCCGCTTTACCCAGTTCCTGTTGTTGAGCCACTAAGGCTTGTCTTACTCCTGCTTGGGCAGCGATCGCAGGCACATTTTCCGTGACCGAACTAGTCCGAATTTCACGGGTAATATCAACGCCATTTACTTTAACTTGGGTGGTAAAGCCTTCAGAAGTGGCGGGTGTAAGTTCAATTTTGCAACTATTAGCCAAGTTAGTGATCCCAAGCTCATCATCAAGAACTAACCCTGATTGCAATACTAACCAAGTTACAGCCCTATACATTGCCCCAGTATCTAAGTAGATTAGGTTTAATTGCTGGGATAGTAAACGAGCGATCGTTGATTTTCCCGCCCCCGCAGGACCGTCAATGGCAATAATTGGCTTACGCAAAATTTTTTCTAAGTTTTTTAGTTGATACTTAATTCAAGACTATATTATCAATTAATCGGGTTCCCCCAACTCTAGCGGCGATCGCCAACATTGATAAGTTCTTAGCATTAGCTAAAGGTTGTAAGGTTTCCAAATCTACTAGCTCTACATACTCTAAGTCCACATCTGGAGATAAGGAGTTTTGGGCTAAGGAAGTTAGAGCATTTACCGCAACTTCTCCGGCTCTAAATGCAGATTCAGCCACCTGCAAAGCCTGATACAAACTAGCAGCCGTTACTAATTGATCGGGCGTTAAATATTGATTACGGGAACTTAATGCCAAACCTGATGGCGATCGCCTTGTGGGACAAGCCACTACTTCTGTGACAAAATTTAAATCCCTAATTAACCGTCGCACTATTGCCAATTGCTGTCCATCTTTCTGTCCGAAATAAATCCTATGGGGTTGTACTATATTTAATAATTTTGTCACGACCGTAGCCAGACCCGTAAAATGTCCTAGGCGCAGTCGCCCACAAAGTACTGATGTCATGGATTCTGGCGGAATTACCTGAGTTATCTCCCCTATCCCATAGATTTGGTCTACGGCTGGCGCAAAAATAATATCTACCCCAGCTTCTTCACAAATTTGGCGATCACTTGCTAAATTTCGAGGATACTTGGCATAATCTTCACCTTGACCAAACTGTAAAGGGTTAACAAAAATACTGACCACAACACAGCCATTTTCTTGCTTAGCTTGTTGGATTAAGCTCAGGTGACCTGCGTGGAGAGCACCCATTGTTGGGACTAACCCTACAGAGTCTAGAGCCTTGTCCAGAGTGGCTCTTAGAGTTTCTATAGTTGAGATAACTACGGTCATTATGTAGCCAGAGTTTAACTATCTGCCCATCACTTCCAGCTTAACAGGGGCAACTCCTGAGGAGATTAACCCAATCATTTGCGCTGCACCCTGGGATAAGTCTATAACCCTTCCCCCTGAATAAGGTCCGCGATCATTGATTCTCACAACTACAGACTTACCGTTATAGGTATTAGTAACCCTTACAGGCGTACCAAAAGGTAGAGTAGGATGGGCAGCGGTTAGGGTATATTTATCAAACCTTTCGCCATTAGCAGTATATCCACCATGAAAACCAGGTCCATACCAAGAAGCCATGCCAGAAATAACTTGACTGACGATCGCAATTGGCAAGCTATAGGATGGTCTAATATTCGTGGCAGGCATACCAGCTATAGTTGTCAATGGTTGAGCCTTACCTAGTAAACGCCTAAGTAAATTTGCTGTGGCAATAGCATCATTAGCCTTATCCTTAGTGGCATCAGGAATTAACAGACTACTATCAAGTTTAAGACTCATTTGGTCACCCAACTTCAGCACATAGTCGCCAGACTGCCAAACTACAACAATATTTTTAGCGTCAAACCCATCACGGGCTAACTGATTAAAGGTAGATGCCATAACAGTGGCACGCTCCACAGGATCAACGTAAGTAAGCAAATTTCCATTCTTAGAAGGAAGCTTCGCAGAGGATCGAGGTGTAGGATACTTAACTTTCTGTTCTGAAGTTGGAGTTGAAGTATCTATAAAGGTAAAAACTGGTAGATTATTGACGTAGACTGTAGCTGCGGTTTTATTACGAATTTGATAAGGAAAGACTTTGGCGATCGCAGTATTAGGGCGAGAAAGGGATTCAGAACGAGTCTCTCCAACTTTTAGGGTAGAGGATAGAGCAGAGGAATCGAAATCAGAAGGTTCTTTAGATTGCAGAGGCGTATCTGCGTTAGCTGAATCATTAAAAGGAACAACAGCTAGAGAACTTATTGCAATGAGAGCCAATAAAAGGCATCTCCATGTTTTTTTTGTCATAAATCAAGCATGTGAGATGTGAGTGAACAAAAATAGAAGACTCTGAGGAACTCGCTTCTACTTATCTAAAGTCAGATGAAGAAATTTCTGACGCAGAATAACCCTATCACGACTTCCATCGTCAAAGTTGCAATGATTGGAAAAACTAATACCTTAAAAGGATTGATAATTAGGGGATTGACAAATTATGATTGACGTGAGTGATTGTCTAATTGAGACTTATTAAACTTTAAAACCATAAAAGAGATGGATTTTTCTGTAATCTGAATCACGAATAGATGTGATCTGAGTATGTCGAGATATAAATTATTTGTATCTTTTTTGGTTTAATAAAAAGCAATTATGTGCATAGAGAACAAAAATATTGTAAAAACTGATCTCTAAACATAAATTATTCTGGTTGCACACCTCTAATAATCCGTGATAGTTCACTTTTTTCATCTATAGAACTACGGGAGGGAGAACCACTAAGAATCTGTTCATATCCCTTAAAGGAATCTTGAATTTGTGCCCCTTGGTCAGTGATTATATATTCTCTAATCTTGTTATCATGTCTCGAACCTCTCATTTTGAAAACATTTACCGCCCTTGCCATCTCTCCTCTAATCTCAACATATTGCAACAAAATGATAGTATCAGTGATCGTTGAGATATGAGATTCAGTGATAGAATGAGAACCCATAAACTGATCGGTAGTATTTGTAAATAACCCTGTAATTTCCTCTTGCTTCACAAATCCAGTTAAACCAATCACAAATTGACGAAAGTTATTATTACTAACCCCACGGGCTAATGCTGAAAGAGAATCGATCGCAATTCGAGAGGGCTTAAAAGAATCAATCTCAGACTTAATCATTTGGAGGTGATCCTCTAACCCCGTAGATTCTGGATAGGCACAGATAATTTTTAGTAGTCCCATACCTTCGAGTTTTTCAAAATCCGTCCCCCATGAAGAAGCATTGCGGGATAATTGGGCACGGGATTCTTCATAGGCAAATAGTAATGCCCTTTCTCCATTTTGGCAGCCATTTTGCAAAAACTTACTCACCATTAGGGTTTTACCTGTGCCAGTGGCTCCAGTAATTAAAATAATTGAGTCTTTAAAGTAGCCCCCTCCGCACATGGTATCTAAAGTATCAATTCCTGATGAAACTCGAACATTAGAAGACTTTTGGGTTAATCGCATGGCACCAAGCGGGAAAATATTAATGCCATTACTGGTCATCGTAAAAGGAAACTCTCCTTTCATGTGGGTAGTACCCCGCAATTTTAAGATTTCGGCTGTGCGATGCCGCCGTTCCCCCTCTAAAACATTACGAACAATAATTACATTGTCAGACACAAACTCTTCTACCCCAAATCTGGCAACTGGACCATATTCTTCCACCCGCTCTGTGGTCATAACTGTAGTCACACCCAAAGACTTTAACCTGCCCACCAGCCTAAAAATTTCCCTGCGGACTAGCCCCAAAGACTCGTACTGTTGAAAAATAGCGGTAATTGAATCAATGGAAATACGCTTGGCTTTGTATTTTAAGATCGCGTACTGAATCCTCTCAATTAAGGCAGAAAGATCAAAATCACCGACAACTTCATGCCCCTCTGGATCGGGTGAAGCATCAAGGATAAATAGCTTGCCTTCATCAATTAGTTTTTGTAAATCCCAGTTAAAACTATGGGCATTTTTAATAATGTCAGCGGGAGATTCTTCAAAGGTTACAAATACACCATTTTCACCGAGTTCAACAATCCCATTATAAATAAATTGCACAGCAAATAAAGTTTTTCCTGTTCCTGAAGTACCACTGATGAGGGTTGATCGCCCCATTGGTAAGCCGCCGTGGGTGATTTCATCTAGTCCTTCAATCATTGTGCGTAGTTTCTGTACCCCAAGTTCTTGGCTTTCCACTGCACCATTGATTCCATCACGCTTCATCAATTAATTCCTCGTACAATAAATCTAATCCAATTAAAACTTTTTCGCGATCGCTTAAATCTCCAATAATTTTTCGTACTGGCGGTGGTAAGACCTTAGCTAGGGTGGGCGTTGCTAAAATTTTATCCTCCTCAGCGAGTTGGGGATTTTTAAGCACATCAATGACTTTTAGGGCATAGACTCCCTGAAATTCTTTTTCCAGAATGTCATTTAAGGTCTTGAGGGCTCGAATAGAGTTGGGGGTATTTCCTGCCACATAGAGCTTAAGTACATAATTTTTACGAATAAAACTCATTTCTGTACCTCCTTAGGAATAGAGCGGCGATACATCTCGCACAGGTGAGCAATGACATCGATTAGGGTAATACGATAATCTAGCAAAATCTCTTCATTACGCCCTTCCAATCTTAACTGCTTAGCAAAATCATCCATTAGTTCCATATGAATTTGTAATACTTGGGATACGGATATATCTGCAAAAAAGCACATGCTGGCAAACTCATCAATCAAAATATTAAGTTGTTTCGAGTTGTCTTTGAAATACTCCAAAATTATAGAACGATAAATTGTTTGTAATCTTTGAATGTATAGCTCTTGATCTGCTTTTGGTAGCCGCCGCCAAAATTGCTTAGCATCTCGTTTGTAATAAACCCCCAAATAGCCTAATCTTTCTTGGAGCTTTTCTGAAAGTCGCTGTTGGGCTGTGGCGAGATGGGTAATTTTAGTTTGATTTGATTCTGGGCTATCAGAGTTGTTAAATTGATTTGGTAATCTAGGGGGGAGTTTTAAAAATAAAGCGATCGCCTGATCAATGGCATCGGGTAATTCAATCAGGTTATCTACTTCTAGGCTGACGGCTGCGGCTGTGGGGTAAATAAATTCTGGCTGATCTAATTCTGGCTGATCTAATTCTTGAAGATTCTGTTCTTGAAGATTCTGTTCTTGAAAATTATGAGCAGAAATAATTAAAACCGTGGGCAAACAAATACCTAAGTTAGAAAGGCGATGCTTAATCGCTTCATCCTCAAGCCATGCAATCAGACAGTCTTGACTGGATTGCTCCTCTATGAGATTTTTTGATAACTGTTCGATACTATAAAAACTAGTCACATTAAATCGATCCGCTTCCAAAAACTGGGTAATAAATTTATGGTGGGATGTTTGCGGTAATAAACAGCAAATTTGTAAAATTGGAGACACGGAACAGCTTTATATTTTATTAATAATTGCCTATATTAGTGCCTATTGTGTTGTTAAGGGGAATCAAATTTTGCGCTTTTAAGCATACTTTACTGATTCAGGTGTAATCCAAATCACTCTTTATTTATAAATAATCAGTTTATTCTTTGCCCTATATGGGATTACTATAAATTGACTATTACAGTCCTGTCGTAGTAGAGAATTTTTCTATCATAATCTAAATTATTAAACTGTAGCAAAACTAGAACATGACCGACCAAAAAAGAGCTTTAATTACTGGAATCACTGGACAAGATGGGTCTTATATCTCTGAACTTTTACTGGCAAAAGGCTATCAAGTTCACGGCATTGTTCGCCGTAGTTCCACAATCAACACTGACCGCCTTGATCATTTGTACCAAGACCCCCACTTACCTGAAACCAAGTTATTTCTGCACTATGGTGACCTTACCGATGGCACAGCCCTAGGTAGATTATTGGAAGCAATTAGACCCCATGAGGTGTATAACTTAGGAGCGCAGTCCCATGTCAGAGTGAGTTTTGATTCACCTGAATATACTGTGGACTCAGTAGCAATGGGAACTTTACGGCTATTAGAAGCAGTAAGAGATTTTCAGCAACGCAAGGGTAAAGAAATTCGGTTTTATCAAGCTGGTTCATCAGAAATGTTTGGGCTAGTTCAAGCCGTACCTCAAAGTGAAACCACACCATTTTATCCCCGTAGTCCATACGCCTGTGCCAAGGTTTATGCCCATTGGCAGACGGTAAATTACCGAGAATCCTATGGTTTATTTGCTTGTAATGGGATTTTGTTTAACCATGAATCACCAAGACGGGGAGAAACCTTTGTTACGCGTAAAATTACCAGGGCGATCGCTCGGATCGTGGCGGGACAGCAAAAGAAATTATATCTTGGTAATCTTGATGCTAAACGGGATTGGGGCTATGCCAAAGACTATGTAGAAGCGATGTGGCTAATGCTACAGCAAGAACAACCCGATGATTATGTAGTAGCGACTGGGGAAACCCATTCCATTCGAGAGTTTTTAGATGTAGCATTTGGCTATGTTGACCTCAAGTGGGAAGATTATGTGGAAATTGATCCACGCTATTTTCGTCCTGCCGAAGTCGAGTTACTTTTAGGTGACCCTACTAAAGCTAAGCAAAAGCTCAATTGGAAACCTAGCGTTAACTTCAAGGAATTAGTATATTTAATGGTTGATGCCGATATGCAAGCACTAGGATTAAAAAGTCCAAATCAAACTACGGATATTGCAACCTTAAGGCAAAATTCTGTTTCTAGCTGGAGCTAGGTAAAGCTTTAAATCTGACTCTTATTGAGGTTTTCGATCAAGCTCGGAGAAAAAAGGGTCGCAGGGCTAGGTTCTCCGCCTTGGTTTTAGTATTTTATTTCTGCCACATTTAACTGAAATCTGCAATAGCTAAAATTAAACCAATATTTTTATCACTATTCATTAAGCATTAGGATTCTTAAAATGACACTTTCACTTCAAGATCAAAAAATTCTAGTTACGGGCGGAGCAGGATTTTTAGGACAGCAAGTAGTTGCCCAATTATTAGCTGCTGGTGCTAGTAAAGATTTAATTTCCATTCCGCGATCGCGCGATCTAGATATTCGGGTGTGGGAAAACTGCCAAAAGGCTGTGGATAATCAAGATATTGTGATTCATTTGGCTGCCCATGTAGGGGGAATTGGCTTAAATCAGGAAAAGCCGGGTGAGCTATTCTACGATAACTTGATCATGGGTACACAACTAATCCATGCTGCCCATTTAGCAGGAGTAAAGAAATTTGTCTGTGTGGGTACAATTTGCGCCTATCCCAAGTTTACACCTGTACCATTTAAAGAAGATGATATTTGGAATGGTTATCCCGAAGAGACTAATGCCCCCTATGGGGTGGCTAAAAAAGCCTTACTAGTGCAGCTACAAGCCTATAGGCAACAATACAATTTCAATGGTATTTATTTACTGCCCGTGAACCTGTATGGTCCTGCGGATAATTTTGATCCAAAGAGTTCCCATGTGATCCCCGCTTTAATTCGTAAAGTCCATGAGGCTCAAGTTAGAGGTGATAAACAACTGCCAGTGTGGGGAGATGGTAGCCCTACCCGTGAATTTTTATATTCTGAGGATGCGGCACGGGGGATTGTCATGGGTACTCAAAGTTATGATGATCCAGAACCAGTAAATTTAGGCACGGGTTACGAAATTTCGATTAAAGATTTAATTACTCTAATCTGCGACCTCATGGAATTTGAGGGAGAAATTATCTGGCAAACCGATAAACCTAACGGGCAACCTCGACGCTGTTTGGATACGGAAAGAGCTAAAGCGGCTTTTAAGTTTACTGCCCAAGTGGATTTTAAGCAGGGTTTGCAAAATACGATCGCTTGGTATCGGGAGCATGCAGTATAAAAACTAAGTCATATTCAACCAATTAAATATATGACTTTACCTCTTCAGCGTTGGCAGATTGCGGCTCCTCAGCCAGAGTTAGCCAGTGAGATTTCTAATTCTACTGGTCTTTCACCCCTACTGGCACAAGTTTTGATCAATCGGGATATGAATACACCTGAGCGATCGCAGGTTTTTCTTGATCCTGATCGTGAAGTATTAGTTGATCCTAAATTAGAATTTCCTGATTTGGTTGCCAGTCTGGATATTTTAGAAGCAGCAGTTAAGAATCATCAGAAAGTGGCGATCTGTGGGGATTATGATGCCGATGGTATGACTAGTACGGCTTTACTGCTAAGAACGTTACGGCTTTTAGAAGTTGAGGTGAGTTATGAAATTCCCAGTCGAATGAATGAGGGCTATGGCATTAATATCCGCATGGTGGAGGAATTACAGGCTAGGGGTGTGGGTTTGATTATTACCGTGGATAATGGAATCTCGGCATTCGCAGCGATCGCCCGTGCCAGAGAATTAAATTTAGCCGTAATTATTACCGATCACCATGACTTGCCCGAACAATTACCTCCCGCCAATGCCATTCTAAATCCCAAGTTAATTAATCTAAGTTCTCCTTACTATGCGATCGCTGGCGTGGGAGTGGCGTATGTGTTAGCGTTAGAGTTGGCTGATCGATTTGGCAAAAGACAGGCATTAGAATCCTTACTCCTAGAGCTTTTCACTCTTGGTACTATCGCTGATCTAGCACATTTAACAGGCATTAATCGGCGTTTAGTGAAGCAAGGTTTAAGATTATTGGGACGATCGCAATTACCCGGAGTTACAGCCCTAATTCAAGCTTCTGGCATAGCGGATGATCAAAAAATAGGGTTAAAGCCAGAGGCGATCGGGTTTAGCCTAGGACCACGCATTAACGCTGTGGGAAGAATTGGTGACCCTGTAACCGTAATTGAGCTTTTAACCGCCGATGACATGGGCATAGCGATTACCCTGGCACAAAAATGCGAAGAAACCAACCGTACCCGCCAAGAACTATGTAGCCAAATTGAACGGGAAGCGATCGCCTACATTCAGTCTCTAAATTTAGATTTAAGCCAAGAACGAGTTTTAGTCGTAGTTCAACCCAATTGGCATCATGGCGTAATTGGCATCGTGGCATCACGGTTAGTTGAGCGATATGGAGTACCAGTATTTATTGGGACCTACGAAGAAGAACAGGATCATTTGGCAATTCGAGGTTCTGTGCGTAGCATTCCAGAATTTAATGTATTTGAGTCCTTGGAAT
This sequence comes from Synechococcus sp. PCC 7502, assembly GCF_000317085.1. Lineage (NCBI taxonomy): Bacteria > Bacillati > Cyanobacteriota > Cyanophyceae > Pseudanabaenales > Pseudanabaenaceae > Pseudanabaenococcus > Pseudanabaenococcus habilitatus. Next base: position 1,113,487 of record NC_019702.1, on the reverse strand, counting down.
TTTGCCGAGAATTTTTAAATAAATATGGTGGACATCCTGCAGCGGGTGGGTTTTCCATGCCAAGTCAGAATTTACAGAAATTTAGCGATCGCCTGCGCGAATTTGCCCATCAACACCTAGAACCTCATCACCTCAAGCCCTTAATTCAAGTAGATGTTAAAGCCGACTTACATGATATTTCCCTCACACTTTTAGAACAAATTGATTTATTACATCCCTGTGGCATGGGTAATAGTGATCCAGTGTTTTATACGCCTAATGTACGGGTAATTTCACAGCAAATTAGAGGTAAAAATAAAGCTTGTCTAGCACTGGAACTGGATCGAGGCAATGGCTCCAAAATTAAGGCAATTTCTTGGCGATGGGGAGAATATTATCCGATTCCTGATTATGTGGACTTAGCATATAAATTAAGAGCGAATAAATGGCAGGATAAAACTTCCGTAGAACTAGAGTTAGTAGGCATCAGAACACCTTGGACTCCGATTTTAGAATCTAAACCTGCCCCGAAAATCGCGATCGCTCCTAAATGGCAAAACTTAAAAGCCCTAGCCGAAATTCCTCAGCCTGCCTTAATTTATGGTTATGATCATCCCGAGTTTACTGGAGATAGCGATCGCCCGATTCCCCATAAAACCTATAAATCTCTAGTACTTTGGAGCCTTCCCCCTTCAATTACACATCTGCGCTGGCTAATTGCCTTAACCAAACCAGCCTTAATCTATTTAGGTAGTCAAATTCCAGTTTTACCCACACAGTCAGAACTTAAGCAGAAGTTATCCCTATATATTGGTTCAGGTACTGAGTCAGCTAATTTACAGGTTAATTTATTAGATTTAGGACAAAAGCTATGGCTAGCACCCTGCGTAATTGTATCGACATGGCGAGAACTTGGATATGATTGTGCAAATTTCCCCCCAACTCAGCCCCTGAGCACCGAACTAGAAAACCAAAAACGCTGGTATCAGATTTCCATAGAAAAAATAACTAGCATTATCACTAAATAGCTGAAACCAAATTGCAATTTAACTCCTAATAATGCTGCCCCTAACCTTATGGTAGAGTTTCATAGTCATTCAATGTTTATGGTGGCAGGTGAGTGCATTTCACACCATAGAGAATAAAGATTATATGCTCGATAATTTTAATAAAATCCTTTCTGAATCTAATTCCCAGCTAATAGAACTAATTCAAAAATTTGATCAAGCTAAGGTTTTAGTAGTGGGCGATTTAACTCTTGATGAATTTCTCACAGGGCAGGTAGAACGCATTTCCCGTGAAGCTCCCGTCTTAATCATTCGCCATGAAGGTACAAAACAAGTCCCCGGTGGAGGTGCCAATGCTATCTATAATCTGGCAAAGCTCGGAGCTAAAGTAATTGCTGTTGGCATTATTGGTAATGATGATCAGGGTAAAGCTCTGAAAACCATTTTTACCGAAGCGGGAATTAATACATCTGGCATATTTATCGATTGCGATCGCCCCACAGTTACAAAAACCCGAATTTCTGCCCATGCCCGCCAGTCGGTAACTCAACAAATTGTCAGGATTGATCGTAAATCCGATGCACCAATTAGTGAAACCTTACAAACCCAATTAGCACAGTTTATTCAAGCCCATATTGATCAAGTTGATGCGATCGTCTGCTCTGACTATGGCGAAGGTGTAATGACCGAAATCGTGATCGATGCTGCCCTAAAGCATAAATTAGTAGTTGTAGATACCCAAAAGGATTTAGATCGTTATCAAGGGGCAACAATTTTTACCCCCAATTTACCTGAAGCTGAGTTAGCAGTTGGCTATGGCATTTCTGATACTAATATCCAAACCGCATCCCAAGATTTATTAAAACTAACCAATGCTAAACAAATTTTAATTACCAGAGGTGAAAATGGCATGAGCTTATTTGGTCAAGATGGTAACGCAGACCATATTCCCGCCTTTAATCGTACTCAAGTCTTTGATGTCACAGGGGCAGGAGATACAGTAGTAGCAGCCCTAACCTTAGCTTTGGCAAATGGTGGTTCCGTTTGGGCAGCAGCAGTTTTGGGCAATTTAGCAGCTAGCATTGTTGTTAGACAGTTTGGTACAACTACAACTAACACCACCGAAATGTTAACTGCCTTAGAACATCTTTTGAGCGATCGCCCCGATTAGAGTTAGTGGAAACTCTGAAAACTTAATTAGCCCTATTTTTTATATTGGGAAGGTAGTATGTTAGTACTTTTAACACAATTTTATGATTGAACCAAATCCTAAATCCCCCCCAAATTCTCAGTCTCAAGAAAATATTTCGCCAATTTCAGGCATTATCGGTGCAGTAATTTCTGCCATCCTTGCCTATGGATTATATAACTTCACCCTAGGTGTAGCACGCAAACTAGCTCTGAGTCCGTTTCAAAATGCTCAAACCCTTGCTGATCGCATTGGTGCAGCAATCAGAACTATATTGTTAGCCATGGGTAGTGGAATTACAATTATTTTTGGCGTAATTGCGATCGGGCTGGTATTATTAACTATTAAGCAAATTTATACAAAGGTACTTGAAACTAATTCCTAGGAAGAACGATGTATCTGTTGCCTTGGAATAGGGAAGAACCGTTTTCGTTTGGACTCGTTGTACGCGTTTTCCTTTCACTTCCTGTTATGGGGAAATTCAAACCACGCCCCTCGGTGGCATGACAAAGGCGTATCAACCGTATAACAAAGCACTTCCACTCAGAACGGAGCTTTACTCTATCAGTTATGATGCAAGATGCAAGTATTATTGTGGACAGTAGTAGCCCAATGAATGCAAAGGTATCCTTGGATGGACTGTAGGCGATCACAGTGCTAAAACTTTTGAGCCATTATGGGCAATCATGGCAGCATGGTAATCTTATTTCTATGTCACTGATGCTTGGATTATTGATCTAAGTTTTATCCCTGATGGCGATCAAATTATTAGCAAGACATACATCACCAGAGTTAAGGGTGAAAAATTTCGATTACGACGCTCATTTATAAAATGTGACTAATAAAATGTATCTAACTAGGCTAAACTTAATTAAAAATTAAGAATCTTAGGAACAAACTATAAATTTGCGTAGGTCAATGTTGCAACTATTACTCTTCATTGACGATCGCCCGATTACCCGTGATCTAATCAAAGAATTAGAAGAGTTTTTACACCATAATTTACCCAATCAATCCAGATTACAAGTAATTAATGTCTCCAGCCAACCATACTTAGCAGAGCATTTTAAGGTAATAATGACTCCTGCTCTGCTTAAAATTAACCCATCTCCACGTCAGGTAATTGCAGGTAAAAATTTAATCTCTCAGCTTGCAGATTGCTGGAAAGATTGGCAAAATCAGGCGATCACTAATGAGGATAAGCCACTAGATCAATTAGACATACCCTACTCTTCAGAATTAATTCGGCTTGCCGATGAAATGTTTCGCCTGAGCCAAGAAAAGGCAATCTTAGAAGAAGAATTACGATTTAAGGAGCGCATTATTGCCATCCTTGCCCATGACCTGCGTAGTCCCCTTACAGCTATATCCTTAGCTTTGGAAACTATAGAACTAAATCATGAGCAACTCACCTCCGATTTAGCAATGCAACTTTTTAAGCACGCTCGAAATCAAACCAAAGCTTTAGATATTATGATTACAGATATCCTAGAAGCATCCCAGGGTAGTACTTCTGAGCTTAAAATTTATCTTCAAAAAATTCAAATTGGGGAACTTTGCAAGAGTGTGGTTAGTGATTACTCGTTAATCAGCCGCTTACAGGCAAAACAGCAAGCCTTAGTCACAGATATTCCTACAGATTTGCCATTGGTCTATGCCGATCCTGAAAGAGTTCGTCAAGTTTTAATCAATCTCATCGGTAATGCCATTAAATATACTCCCATAGGTGGCGAGATTACCGTTGCTGTCTTGCATCGCACTTCTCAAAAAGTTGAAATTACAGTTACTGATAATGGCTTGGGAATTCCTATGAAACTGCGCGATCGCATTTTTGAAGATCGATTTCGAGTCCAAGAAAACGATGAACAGGAGGGTTATGGCATCGGTTTAGCTGTATGTCAGCGCATAATTCGTGCTCACTACGGCAGAATATGGGTCGATAGTGCCGGTAAGCAGGGTAGTAGCTTTCACTTTACCTTACCCGTCTATTAACCAGTCTATTAATTATTTGCACGTTTTAGTATTACAGTGAAACAAGTACCTATATTTAGTTTACTTTCCACTTTAATTTCTCCAGACATTTTTTCTACTAAATCTCGGGCGATCGCTAAACCTAAACCAGTTCCAGTAATATTTCCCTTTGCCTGCCGACCTCGAAAATTACGCTCAAATAAATGTGATAAATCGAATTCATCAATGCCTACGCCAGTATCTTTAACTTTCACTTCCACATGCTCAGAATTAAACGTGGCCACTACATCTACTTTACCTGTCATAGGTGTGTACTTGATGGCATTATCAATTAAATTATTCAGGACTTCCCTTAAAGCGATGGCATTACCTTGGACAAACGGAAGTTCATGGGGGATATGACTAGTGAGTTGAAGTTGTTTCTCTTGGGCGATCGCTGTAGCAGATAATAATAAATTTTCTAAAATCTCCGCTAGGTTAACAGCAACTATCTCTAAAACAGGAGGAAGTAAGAGTGGGAAGTCGGAGTCACTCGGAAGGATAACAGAAGTAGATGTGGAAGCCAGAGTATCGGTCTCAACTAATAGGTCTTGAATATGTTTGGTTTCTCTAACAATTCCCATGACCAAATTATGGTTAGGATCCTCGGGTAAAATCCGCCGAATTAATAATTGCCCAAAGGTTCTTAAAGCGGTTAGAGGATTTCGCAACTGATGAAAAAGTGAAGCTGTAAAGTCCTGTTGACTAATTACCGCATCCCTTTGTATATCTCTAATACTCTGTTTCAGCCAGTGGGAACGTCGATCCAAAGCGCAGGCGATCGCCAAAGTATTAGCAACCTGTTGAATCTGAATTTGCTCTTGATCTGTCCAGTCTCGATCATCACGACCAGTCATCAAGAAACCCATAATTCCATCCTTATAGAGTAAAGGAATCACAATTCTGCCCTGTTGGACGATCGCACTTCCCTGCTCTAAACTAGAAGGTGGAAGCATCAGTAAAGAATTACTAAATCCCGTATCCGCTAATGTCACCGTATCAGGGTAGGTTACAACTTCAATCAAATTTGGTTGCCTTTCGCCTGATATATCCTCAGCAACATACATGACACTGGATGCAGCCCCAAGGGTTTGGGTTAATAACACCACCTGCGATCGAGCTAGAGCAACCAGATCAGGGCTAACATTCAGCATCTATCCATCCCTCTGAACCTAATTTTTAGGACTGATTTTGAAACCAATAGTAAGTCACCATCGGAATCACTGTTGCCGCAATCAGAAAACCACCAACTACCAAACTAGCACTGACAGGTTCCGTTTTAATTTCCGAGGGTTTAATTGATAAATCTGTTTCTGCCACAATCACAGGTGCACCGGGATCAGCTAAACCAGAAAGCACAGCAACCAAGCGATTCATACCATCAGTTACAGCCTGATTATAGTTAGACTTCTGCGATGGGAACAGCATAGTTTCAGACGCTATACTGGCAGCAATTTCCTTAGGTAAGATTTGATCAACCTCTGCCCCTGTTTTAATCGCCACACGGTGATCCTCCGTTGCCAGCAGGACTAAAGTTTGTTTTGCCCTTTGCTCAGGGGTTATAAACCATTTATCAAACAGTTCTGATACAAACTCACTAGCAGGCTGTCCAAAATCAATTCTTTGGATGGTCACAAATCTCACCTGATTTCCAGTTTCAGTTGCCAATTTCTCCAAAGCCTCCGAAGTAGTGCTTTCTGTTGAACTACTAATAACCTTAGCAAAATCGATTACCCAAGTTCGATCATCTGGTGTTAAGTCTGGTAAATCTGCTACTTCTGAAGCGATCGCCCCTGTCGTAAATATCTGAAATACCAAGATTAAACTCACAATTGCTAGTACTAATTTCTGCAGTATCAATTTATCTCTTTTTAATAAATCTCTTTTCAAGAATTTTCTCTCTAATAATGCGAATGTCATAACCTGTTCCACCATATTTTTTTAAATATTCTTAATTAATTAAAAGCTTTACAATCAGAAAATTTTTATAGCTAAAGATAATTTTAATTTTGGCATTTTTAATGTTGATTTAATTTTGACATTTGTATAGCACCACCTAACCCTTAACAAAACTTCAACAAATCCAGATTTTTGATTAAAAAATCTGTAAATTTTTATTAAATTTTATATTAATTTCTGTAAATAATCATGATTAACGCTAGATTAGCCTGTGGAAAACTATGTGGAAAACTTCCTGAAAGCTGTGGAAAACTCTGCATGATCTGTGGAAAAACTTGACTAAGTATTTATACTCTGTGGAAAAACTCCCTATTTATCCACAGATTTATCCACAGGTTAAAAACTTCAAAGCTATAGCTAAATATAGTTTTTAAAAAGTTTTCCACATTTTCCACAACCCCTACTACTACTATTAAGATTTTAAATTTTAAAAAATATTCAAGAAGTAGAGTTTTAGAGAAAGTTCAAAGAAAAAATTTTGATTTCTTGGTTGCATCTCTAGGTAACAGTGCTAGTATGGGCTTCTAATTTTTAATTTTCAAATCCCTGCTTAAGTCACTAGTCACTTCAAGTCACTGCTCAAATTTAGTTCAAGCTCTATGCGGTTTGTTTGCTCTCAATCCCAACTTAGTACCAGCCTTTCCCTTTGCAGTCGTGCGGTTGCCAGTCGTCCTACCCATCCAGTTTTAGCAAATATTCTGTTTTTAGCCGATCAAAGCTCTCAAACTCTTAGTCTCACTGCTTTTGACTTAAATCTAGGAATTCAAGTTGTGTTCCCTGCGGATGTAACAGAATCTGGGGCAATTACTTTGCCTTCTAGACTATTAGGTGATATTGTTTCCCGCCTACCCAATGAAGATATTACTTGGACTGTCGATAAAGACGCGATCGCCTTAATTACTTGCGGTTCAGGTAAATATCAAGTCCATGGCTTACCGATCGAAGAGTTTCCTGAGTTACCCCAAATTACTGAAGGTGGTCAAGTGACTTATTTACCCGTAGAGTCCCTTTTACTGGGATTAGATTCTTCACTATTTGCCACATCAACCGATGAAAGTAAACGAGTTTTAACAGGTGTACATATCACTGCGAACTCTGACTTTTTAGAATTTGCTGCCACCGATGGACATAGACTTGCCGTAATTCAAACCAAGTTCTTAGAGGAAGAGGATGGAATTCCAATCAAGCTAGAAAATCAGACTAGCCTTGAAGTTACAATTCCAGCTAGAGCAATGCGGGAACTGGAAAGAATGCTCAAAAATCAAAAAGAAGGAGTGATAACCGTTAAGTTTGATCAAAATCAGATGATCTTCGTTCTTGCCAATCAGACTCTGACCTCTCGATTAATTGATGGAAGTTACCCTAATTATAATCAGTTGATTCCTAAGCAGTTTGAGCGTCAAATTACCCTAGAAAGAGAAGTATTTATTTCTGCTCTCGAGCGCATCGGAGTTCTAGCAGATCAAAAGAATAATATTGTGAAACTTTCACTAAATGCAACCGCCCAGGAAATTTCTGCTACTGTGGATGCCCCTGATGTTGCGACAGGTAAAGAATCTGTACTTGCTCAAATCTCTGGTAATGACTTAGATATAGCTTTTAATGTCAAATATTTACTTGATGGTCTAAAGGCTCTATCTAGTAAGGAAATCCAAATTAAGATTAATACTGCCACCAGCCCAGTGATTCTTCAGCCAATTGGTACGGTGAATATGACCTATTTAATTATGCCAGTGCAAATCAGAAATTAAGGCTGAATTATTTACTTTCTTTCCAAGACAAATATACTGCCTTCATTGCCTCTGCCAATGCGTAGGTTTTCATCCAAATAGGTAGTTTCCAACCATCCTTTTTGATTTGTACTGGTAATAGGAAAATCCACCGCAGGTAACTTTACCTTAGATTCTAGGATTTTCACAAATTCACTAACATTTTTGTGGTTTAAGAGTCTTTGTAAACCCAAAACAGAGCGTTCAAATCTAACATTAACTCGTTGTCTGGATACAGGGGTAAAACTAGCGCATACACTTACGAAGCCTTCTAGGAAAGGAAAACCTGTAAATTCAGCGATATTATAAATTTTACCGTCTCGAATACATTGATAGATGTATTGGGTGCGGATAATGGGTAATCGATCTAGTCCTAAAAGTTCTTTACTACTGGTAAATAATAAGCGCCAGTCACCCAAGAGTAATTCTGGGACTTCTAGGGGAGAAGGATTGGGATTTGATTCTTCAAGATAGGCAACGGCAGATAGGATTTCTTTAGTTTGATTTTCTGTAGGTTTTAAGCCTTTTTGATTTAATCCTATTTGAAATGGAGCGATCGCCTGCAGTAAAACTTGTTTTTTATTCATTTTTTATTATTCATATCCCTATGTTACGCAGAAGGATAAATGATTTAGATAAATTATGGATTTTTCGACTTTGGGACTAATTGTAATCGCCCTTGGGCATCAGTTTGGACTAGCATACCCAATTTATCTAGCTCATTTACAGCAATCTGAAAGGTTTTCTGATCTACGGCAGACGTTAAAACCGATCCCCAGGCGGAAATTCTGGCGGCTGAACTATTGGGGTCTTGACGTAAAAATTCAGCAGAGGCACGAGAGTATGCTGCTACAAATTTAGTTTCTGGGAGGGCATCAGGGGGAAAGGTTGCTCGATCTGCCCACTCCGCCGCTTTAAGATAGGATTTTCGGGCTGCGGCACTATCCCCTAAAAATAATAATTCATCGATCGCCCGCCTCCGCCATACGGTATAGGCATCATATTGTTTTTCAGGAATAATGAATGGTAGTCCTTGCTCATAGAGAGTGATCGCCCGATGGGGTTGTGCTGCAAATAAAGTAACACTATTAGACATGAATAAATAAGCGTAAATATGTCTGGGATCACGACTGATAATGACATCAAAATAGTCGGGACTTAATACATAGCCCGTTTTATTTTTTAGCCTTGCCACATCATCACCAAAATATTGTAGAAATCCTAAAAACGTCAGGTCAGCAATTATATTATTGAACCCAAATCCTTTAGGCGGTAGTTGATTTAAGAACTTTAGGCGCGCCTTTTCTTGCTGTATCCACCGTTGATCCGCCTCTGGTGTTTGTCCCACTAGCTTTTGCTGCAGTCGAGGTAGTTGTAAACCAATGGAAGTAAGCGCAAAGGCAGCGATCGCCCCAAGATTAATAGCTAGTTTAATTAATTGCATAGGAAGATTCTATTATTCGACTATTATGCTTTTTGATGCGGCACAAAAAGAAATATAAAACCATAATGGGGAACCTAGCCTTGCGATTCTGATTTGTCTCTTTTTTTTCTGAAAACTTTAATAAGCCATAATTTCTATCCATATTCTATCCATTAAAATTTGGATATAAGACTTGAACTTACCTTTATTGTGGCTTGATTTTGGACTTGAATTTATCTGCGGCTGAATTTTGAAGATAAAGATATTTAGAAATATTATAGTTAATTTATTGCCTATAAACTTAAAACTTAACTTTTGAATTTTTCCTAGTTCGGTAAACCACACTGGTAGGAGTTACCCAAATTCAGCTACATTAGCACTCAGCAGTCAAGAGTGCTAAATAGTATTGTTATTGGATTAAACGCTATGGCAACAGTGTCTTTAAATGTTTCTACCGTGAAGCCCTTGGGCGATCGCGTGTTTGTTAAAATCAGCGAGAAGGAAGAAAAAACCGCAGGTGGCATCTTTTTACCTGATACAGCCAAAGAAAAGCCCCAAATTGGTGAAGTCTCTGCTGTTGGTGCTGGCAAGCTTGATGATAAGGGAGTCCGTCAACCTTTAGAAGTCAAAATTGGCGATAAGGTTCTCTACTCCAAGTATGCGGGCAATGAACTCAAGATTGATGGTGTTGAGTATGTTTTACTTGCAGAGAAAGATATTCTAGCGATCGTGGCATAGGTCTTACTAGATAGGCTTTTTGTAAGTATAAACCTTCAATTTGATCTTTACTTAATCCCTTCAATTAATCGAAATTAATCTAAATCTAAGGCTAGAAAATTATGGCAAAGCGAATTATATATAACGAAGATGCCCGTCGTGCACTCGAACGTGGTATGGATATTTTGACCGAAGCGGTAGCTGTTACCCTTGGTCCTAAAGGCAGAAATGTCGTTTTAGAAAAGAAATTTGGTTCTCCCCAAATCATTAATGATGGTGTCACGATCGCCAAAGAAATTGAACTTGAAGATAATGTCGAAAATACTGGTGTAGCTTTGATTCGTCAGGCTGCCTCTAAGACCAATGATGCGGCTGGAGATGGTACAACTACGGCAACTGTACTGGCACATGCGATCGTCAAAGAAGGTATGCGTAACGTCGCTGCTGGAGCTAATGCGATTTCCCTGAAGCGTGGTATTGATAAAGCGTCTAGTTTCTTAGTTGAAAAAATTGCGGCTCATTCTCGTCCAGTAGTCGATTCTAAAGCGATCGCTCAAGTTGGCTCAATTTCTGCAGGTAACGATGAGGCTGTAGGACAAATGATTGCCGATGCTATGGATAAGGTTGGCAAAGAAGGCGTAATTTCCCTCGAAGAAGGTAAGTCTATGACTACCGAACTGGAAATTACCGAAGGAATGCGGTTTGATAAGGGCTACATCTCCCCATACTTTGTCACTGACTCTGAGCGCATGGAAGCTTCCCTAGAGGAACCATTCTTATTAGTTACAGATAAGAAAATTGCCCTAGTTCAAGACCTTGTACCCGTTCTGGAACAAGTAGCCCGCACTGGTCGTCCTCTATTAATTATTGCTGAGGACATTGAAAAAGAAGCTTTGGCAACCCTAGTGGTCAACCGTCTCCGTGGCATTTTGAATGTGTGTGCTATTAAAGCTCCTGGATTTGGCGATCGCCGTAAAGCCATGCTGGAAGATATTGCTGTGCTAACTGGTGCTCAAGTTATTACTGAAGATGCAGGATTACGTTTAGACACAGTCAAGTTAGATGCGCTGGGTAAATCTCGTCGTATTGTGATCACTAAAGATACTACAACCATTGTGGCTGAAGGTAATGAAGCTGCGGTGAAGACACGTTGTGAACAAATCCGTCGCCAAATCGAAGAATCTGATTCCTCCTTTGATAAGGAAAAACTCCAAGAGCGCCTTGCTAAATTAGCGGGTGGTGTAGCTGTAATCAAAGTTGGTGCTGCTACGGAAACTGAAATGAAGGATCGCAAGTTCCGTTTAGAAGATGCCATCAATGCTACTAAAGCTGCCGTAGAAGAAGGGATCGTTCCCGGTGGTGGGACAACCTATGCTCACCTAGCTCCCGAACTCGAAACTTGGGCAAATGCTCACCTCAAGGCGGAAGAGCTTACAGGTGCATTGATCGTAGCCAAGGCTTTATTGGCTCCCGTTAAGCGTATTGCTGAAAATGCTGGACAAAATGGTGCCGTAATTGCCGAAAGAGTCAAGGAAAAAGACTTTAATACTGGCTATAACGCTATGACCAACCAGTTTGAAGATATGTTTACTGCTGGTATTGTTGATCCTGCTAAAGTAACTCGTTCTGCTTTACAAAATGCCGCTTCGATCGCAGGCATGATTCTAACCACAGAATGTATTGTTGTAGATAAGCCCGAAGAAAAAGCTGCTGCTCCTGCTGGTGGCGGTGCTGGAGACTACGATTACTAAGGCTAATCTAAGACTGATAAATCTTAAATTAGGAAAAGAATAGAAAAAGTTTGGGGTGGTTATGCCATCCCTTTTTTGTTGATTTTATCTAATTAGACCTAAGGGCGATCGCTAGTGGAGATGATATGAATATCCACATTTTTTAGTTGGCGGAGAATTGTTTGGGTTAATGAACCTTTTAAGAGCATTTGCCATCGTGATTTTTGGCTTTCCCCCATTACTATTTGCGTAATCCGATGTTTTTGGGCAGTTTGAGTGATTGCCTTAGCGATGTTATATTCCCTCACTCTAATAAACTCACCCTTAAAATCTTGGCAAAGCCTTTGACAGTTTTCGATATGTAGAGTTTCAGATTTAGTTAAAAAGCGATCGGGGTCTTCCACAAACAGCACATAAAGTTGTCCGTGCATATAGGTACAGATTCTTGCCCCCCGCCGTAGGAGTTGTAAAGAATTTGGGTAAGTAGAAACACAGACTAAAACTCGTTCTTGAACATTATAAAAGTTATTTTGAGGACTTTCCTCTTCTATGCCTTCCGCATCAATATTGTCAGCGATTTCCCTTAGTGCCAACTCCCTGAGCGCAATTAAGTGGTGACGTTGAAAGAAGTTATTTAGCGACTGATCAATTTTATCAGGTGCATAGATTTTGCCGTCCTTGAGTCGTTCCTGTAGAGTTTCGGGTGTGACATCTACGACTATAATTTCATCGGCGGCTTCGAGAATGCGATCGGGAATCCGTTCTCGTACTATGACTCCTGTAATTTTTGCCACAGTATCGTTCAGACTTTCAATATGTTGGATATTTACAGTGGAATATACATCTATGCCTGCCGCTAGTATTACTTCTACATCCTGATAGCGTTTTTCTCGTTCTGAGCCGGGAACATTGGTATGTGCCAGTTCATCCACCAAAACAAGCTGAGGTTGACGTGCCAAAATAGCCTTGGTATCCATTTCTGGTAGGGTTATGCCTTGCCATGGCACCTGTTGGCGGGGAATTAGTTCCAGTCCAATTGCCTTGTTAGCGGTTTCTTCCCGATTGTGAGTTTCTAAGAGTCCAATTACTACATCCACTCCTTCCGAAAGCAGACGATGTCCTTCCTCCAGCATTTTATAGGTCTTGCCTACACCCGGACTCATACCAATAAAGATTTTATGCTTACCACGTCGATTAGGAGTCATAGGGACTGAAACTTGGGAATGAAGTATTGTTTATTGTGTCAGGTTTATAGTAAGCCTACAAAAACATTCCTAAAAATCTTACATCCTAAAAAATCTTACATAAAGATCAAGTTAAACAATGTCTCAGCCCCTATCTCGGTCTTCATCTCTAGTTGCCTTGATTCTGGGATTATTTATCGGTGTGTTTAGCCTAGAGATTGCCACTGATCCCAGTTATGTGATGGGTTATTTGTATGTGGCTCCAATCTTGCTGGCAAACTCCCAATTCCGCCGTTCGATCACTTTTCAACTAACAGGACTAGCCGTAATTCTGACTTTGAGTAATATTTGGTTCCCTGGACAATATCCAGTGCAGGGGGCAACGGTGATAAATCGGATAATCACAGTTATTGCTTTAATCGTTACGGGAGTTCTAAGCGATCGCAATCGCCAAGCTCAAATAATTTTAGGAGGACAGCAAGCGCAGCTACAGGCGCAGGAAAGACTGATGTATATGCGAGAAGATTTTGTTTCTACTCTAGTGCACGATCTAAAAACTCCCCTTTTAGGTGCGATCGAAACCCTAACAGCTTTGCAAAATCAACAATTTGGCAGTATTCATACCTCCCAAGTAAAGATACTAGATACGGTAATTCGTAGTCACCAAAATAGCTTGAAGTTAGTTGAGACTTTGCTTGATGTCTATCGTAATGAAGTTGAGGGATTGGTGCTGCACCTTGCGCCTGTGAATTTAGTCAATTTAGTTGAGGATGTAACTAGGGAGTTGATTCATGTTGCGACAAATCGGCGGGTTTATCTATCTATCAACTATGGGGCATCGGATTATCGTAAATCTCTTTGGGTCAATGGTGATCCCTTGCAACTGCGGCGGGTATTTCTGAACTTGTTTACTAATGCAATTAATCATTCACCTCGAGGCACAAAAGTTGAAGTGGTCTTGGAAGCGGAGAGTGCCTACCAAGTGGTTAAAGTGATTGATCATGGTGGTGGAATTAAGCTAGAGGAAATGCCGTATTTATTTCAAAGATTTTATCAAGGGGTTAGCGATCGCCAAGCTAGAGGTTCAGGTTTAGGACTATATTTAGCTCGACAAATTATGGAGGGGCATGGGGGAACAATTTGGGCTGAGAATCATTTACCCCACGGTGCTATATTTGGAGTACGATTGCCAGTGTTAATCCATGATGTGAGTTTGGATTCTGCTAGGTAAAGTAAGTTAGTTGTATTAAGTAGTAAGTGATTAGCGATCGCCTGAAAATTCTCCAAATTTTGTTGGTTGAGGATGATGAACTATTTCGTCTGGGGTTGCAGGTACGTTTACAACAGGAAGTAGGTATAGAAATTACAGACGAGGCTGAGGATGGAGAAACAGCCCTTGATTTGGCAAAACAGCAAGCTTTTGATTTGGTTTTACTAGATATAGGTTTACCGGGGCTAGGCGGAATCGAAACCTGTCGTCAGTTTCAGCAGCAGCATCCTAAATTACCGATTTTAGTATTAACTTCCCACACAGAGCGATCGCTAATTGCCCAATTGGTAGAAGTGGGAGCTAGAGGATATTGTGTTAAGGGGATTGCCACAGAAAAATTAATCTTAGCAATTCGGTCTGTGGCTGCTGGAGCCTCTTGGTGGGATGCTACCGCTACTTTAGAAATTCAATCAATCTTGCAATCTACTTGGCAATCAGATCAACTAGTGCAAAAAACGAATCAAAATGAAGCGATCGCTCTTACACTCCCTCTTACCCAAAGGGAACAAGAGATTTTGGCTTTAATGGTGACGGGTAAAACTAATGCAGAAATTGCCGAAATCCTATTTATTGCCCATGGAACAGTAAGAGTACATGTGCATGGTATTTTGCATAAATTGGGAGTTCATGATCGCAAGCAGGCGATTTCCATTGCTATTCGGCAAAAACTGGTTAGTCCAATAGCCTAAATTCTTTATATAAATTCTTAATAAAATTTTGGGAAGTTGAGTCTTATTAAGTTTATATGCTTGAATATGATTGCATCAGCTAAGCACTCAAAATCTATCTCTACTAATTATGCTCAATAAATTTAGCCAACGATTACTTGCGTTCATATTTGCCTTTACGATTGGTATGTTCCCAGCGATCGCATACGCTCACGTTATTGCGGGTGAAACATCCGGCTTTTTACATGGACTAGAGCATCCAATTGGGGGGCTAGATCATATTTTGGCAATGGTAGCGGTGGGACTGTGGGCGGCACAGTTGGGGGGCGTGGCAACTTGGGCAGTACCCCTAGCTTTTGTCGGTGTCATGACCCTAGGTGGAGTTCTATGCATTTTAGGTGTGCCATTACCTTGGGTTGAACAGGGCATTGTGGCATCGGATCTGATCCTTGGGGGCTTAGTATTGATGGCGACTCGCTTACCTTTGCGCGTCAGTATCGGTATTGTGGGAATATTAGCCTTGTTTCATGGATATGCCCATGGAGCAGAAATGCCCAAAGAGTTATCTGGACTAGAATATGCGGCGGGATTTATCCTAGCAACTACGGGATTACACCTGTTGGGTATGGTTGCAGCACTGACATCTAAAAAATTCTTAAAAGAAAACTTAATTCGCTGGGCGGGCGGTGGCGTAATTTTGGGTGGAATTTATCTATTGATGGGGTCTTTAACTGGCAACTAGTCCTAAATCTAACCCCAAAAATCTAACTAAGAGTGCTTATGCAACGCTGTATTTAGTTATTAAGCTTAATCAACCTTGCTACTTCTTGACTATGGGTTTTAATCAGGGCATGGGTAGCATTTTCAAGGATTTTAATTTCTGCATTGGGTACTCTATCGGCATAAACCTGACAATGCCAGAGTGGAATAGTGTCATCGTTACCCCCAGCTATAACTAGTGTAGGAGCGGTAATTTTATGAATATCATGTTCGAGAGTGTCGATCGCATCTTCAGGACGGAGGCGATCATAGAGAAATGACTTAGCTACGGGTTGAGAAACTAAGGCTTGACGAGCTTCATAAATTACCTGAAATTCTTGCTTTTTCCCCATCAGGCTAGATAGTGGGGCAATTGCTTTTAATCCCCAATCAACTAGAGGGCTTTCCCAAAGTAGAGGTTTTAAGTAATTATAGCGACCGACAAAACTATCATCTCTGATCCCTGCGGGGGCAATTAAAGTTAAGGCGTGGGTTTTATGGGTTAGGGCATAGGCTGCTGCTGTCCAACCACCGTAGGAATGTCCAATTAAGTAGAAACGATCAATGGCGATCGCTGTTAAAAATTCTTGTAAAAACTCCACTTGGTGCCAAATATTATATTTAAGCTGAGGTTTAGCCGAATCTCCAAATCCTAATAAATCAAGGGCAATACAGCGAAATTCACCCTTCAACTCATCCATAATTGGTAGCCATGCAGAACTATTTCCCAAAAAGCCATGTAAAAATACCAATGGCACGCCTTCACCCACATCCAAATAAGCAGCATTAAATTTGGAGAGCTTAACGGTTTTTTTAGGCATCAACTTATTTTTATGACTTATTTTTGTGACTTTAGTTCTTTTTGAATATACTTGCGCCCATTTTGAACTATTTTTGTGATCTCTAGCATTTTTCGCTCTAGGTCTTCAAGGGTGCGATCGCTATACTCTGTAACTTCTTGACGCATATTTTGTAAATAGGCAATCTCTTGCTTACGCGTTTGTTCCTGCTCCTGTTTATATTGCTGGCGAAGTTGATTGATTTCTGCTAATACCTGCGATCGCAATGCCTCGGATTCCATTTGATTATGCTGCCGAATCTGATTGGCTTCGATTTCTGCCTGACGTAATATTTTAGAATCATCAACTAACATTCGGGCTTTTTCTTCTGCTT
The DNA here is from genome assembly GCF_000317085.1 of Synechococcus sp. PCC 7502. Taxonomy (NCBI): domain Bacteria; kingdom Bacillati; phylum Cyanobacteriota; class Cyanophyceae; order Pseudanabaenales; family Pseudanabaenaceae; genus Pseudanabaenococcus; species Pseudanabaenococcus habilitatus. Next base: position 1,096,650 of record NC_019702.1, on the reverse strand, counting down.
GTAAGACAATCTGTCTAGCCTGCTGTTCTGCCTCTAGGACAATTTTTTCCTCATAGTCTAAGATGTCTTGAGCTTTAATAATTGCCTCGGGAATTGCCGCTCGTACTCGATCAATTTGATCATAGGCTTTATCCTCATCAACTAGTTTGCGTCCAAATATCGTAAACGTATCAAGCAACATGTCTTCCAAGTCATCCAACTCCTTATGCATTTTTGTAACAAATTCTGTTCTTTTAGGCATATTTTTTTCAGAATTATGAGGGGGAGATTGTGACATGGATTTTTTGATCTCTTGATCCTAAACTTAATCTTAAACGGCTGGGCTTAACTGCAAATTTTACAACTTAAAACCATCATAAATGTAAGTAGTTTCTCCGTAGGCTTATCACTCTGAGAATTGACTTTTGATCCCCTACCTGATAGAAACTTTAAATGGATATTAATCTAGAGGAAATCATATCATCTGAAACAATCCCAGATAGCACCCTAGTTAGTGCTGTAGCTTTGCTCGAAGAAACACTACCCTCCTATCGCCGAGATTTAGCATACACCTTGGCAAATGTTCGCCGAGTTGAGCAGAAATATAAACAAGCCCACGATGAGGTTGTTAAGTATAATCGCGCATTGGAAGTTGCAAAGGTACGAAATAACCCCGATAGTATCCAAATTATCCTAGGAGATCGCCTTCATGTTACCCAAACTCTTAGTAAGCTCAAACAGGAATATGAGAGTTTAACTAATAAAGCACAGACTTTCAAACATAAGATTACCGCCACCGAAGCGCAAATTCAAAAAATTCAAGAAAAAAGAAAAAACTTAAAAAGTAAGATTCAAATCGCCCAAAGACGTAAATATTACTACATGGCTCTGGGAGTAATAGATGCGTCTTTTTTAGTAAATGTCATAGAATATCCCGTTATTCAAGAGGCAATATCCCAGCACTCCCAGCTTGCCGTAGATATCAGAATTAAGTTTAAGCCCATTGAAGTTGCTGCCTATGCCCTCAATCGTTTACCGAGTATGTATGTGACTACCCTAGATGACTATAACCAGCAAATCCGCTTTGTTTCTAATGACATGAAACCGAAAATTAGCGATGCTGTTAAACGTGCCATTCACTCTTTGCGTATGGGTGATCCACTGCATGATTCTACACCCCTGCCCGACGAGTTATTTTGTGAGCCAGCAGGATTACTAGGCTGTCTTTCCTTGGCTTTTAATCGTAAGGATTTGCGCTGGTCTGATATACCTAAAATTTTACTTAAGCTCAAAGAACAGCGATCGCCATCAACGCCCTCAATATCACCACAAACATCATCAGGCTCTATCCACTATATCAGGCAAAGTCAGGCTAGTAATGTGCAGATGTACCTACAACGCTCTAAGCTCCGCCACAGTAACCATGAACAAGAAGAACAATCCAGCAGAAATCCCAGTGTTGAAACCAAATTCCTTGAACTCTATACCCTGCGAGGCAAGCTGAAATTTGTTAATGTGATCGAGAAGTTAGCACTAGCCCAAGCTCTATTTTTAATGATTGATATTTTTGATGAAAGCTCAAACTCTGCACAAATTTTAGCCCATACCCTGAATAAATTACCGCCTTTGTACACCACCAGTGAACGGGGACTTAATCAAATTTGTAAGTATTTTTTTACTAATCAAGCGGAAAGCGTCAATGCCCTAATTTCCAATAGCCATACCCAACTTCAAGGTCAAATTTACAAAAAGAATAACCCTTTATATTTCAAGCAATTCAACCTAGAATATCAGACTGCGATTCTGGAAATAATTAAAATCCTTAATCGTCCCGACCTCAGTCCCGAAAATCTGGTAACGGTGATTCAAGATTTTGTTTCATCGGGTTAATTTTATTTAATTAATTAATTTAAGCGATATGGTCTTGCCAATTTTAGAGTGGAGTTTACGGATATTTGGCTTGTTTTGGATGGTGGGTGGAGTATTCGCATTACGCCAAGCAAGATATGCCAATGTTATAGACGATGCTCTTGAGGCTTTAACCTATACCAAGCAAAATCGCTTAATTAATCGGTTTCTGTTTATTGGTTCTATTCTTACTTTTTGCAGTGGGCTAGGATTATTGATTATGAGTCGTTGGGTTTTACTACCTCAGGGATTACTTATTGGATCGCAATTAATTTATTTTACTATTCAGCAACAGCGACGCAGGCAAGCGCAAACCGAAGAGGAAATGATTGAAGCTCAGGTTAAACCCGCCACGATCAATGCTTTTATTGTTTCTGTAGTTGTAGCGATCGCCTCTGTAGTTAGTTTAATTCTTGGGCTTTTGAGATAAGTAATCCTCATTAACTGAACATTAAAAATTGCATTCTCCAGTACACATAAAGTAGTAAAGTTGTGTATCCTTAGCTGAGTTAAATAAGCTGAGTTAATAGGCAGTGAGTTTTAAATTTAATTGGAGGAAAACCCATGACTGATGAAAATATAGTAGAAGTAAAGGAAGAATCTGGCATTCAAGTTGATGTCAAAAATGAAATTGCTACATTATCAACCTTTAGTCAGCGTCCTGAGGCATCCCAACAAATCGCAGATCAATTTATGGAATTTGTCCGAGCAACATTGGCACAACTAACAATTCTCTGGAAAAAAGCAATTTCCGAAGAGCAACTCGCTACCCTCACCTTAATTGGTATTATCCTGGTGGCGATTCCCCTGCTAACCATTGTGATTGGGGTCATCAATATTATTAATAATATTCCCCTGTTTTCTTCATTGCTAGAACTAATCGGGTTGGTTTACTTTATTTGGTTTACCTACCGCTACTTGCTATTTGCAGATACCCGTCGTGAACTTGCCCTCAAAACTACAACTCTTAAGCAAAGAGTAATTGGCAAATAGTTAAATAATATAATCACTAAATCCTAGGGCTTATTCTTAATGTAGTCCTAGGTATCGCTTTAGAAAATTAGCCCTTAGAGAATTAGCTAAGTATTAAAGAAAATACGCTTAATCAGCCATGAGTAAGTTCTTGCAGTCGCTAGTTAGTTGCAACGCCATTTCGATCAAACAAAAATTTGAGGTGTTTGAGCTATTTGGGTTTGAGACTCGTAATCGTTACCGAATTTACAACGAATATAGTCAAGAAATCGGCTATTGTGCTGAGGCAAAACTTGGGTTTGGGGATGCGATCCTACGGCAATTTTTAGGACATTGGCGCACTTTTGACATAATTGGTACGGATACACTGCAACAGAAAGTATTTAGAGCCCATCATCCATTTCGTTGGTTTTTTAATCGCTTAGATATTTATGGAGCAGGCGATCGCCCTGTGGGAAGTTTGCAGCAGAATTTTGCTTGGTTCAATAAGGAGTTTGATTTTTTAGATACTCAAAATCGTGTCGTTATGACTATGTCTTCCCCGTTTTGGCGGTTTTGGCATTTTCCCGTAACCAAGGCTGGGAGAAATGTCTCACTAATTCAAAAAAAGTGGTCAGGGCTGGGTAAAGAATTATTTACAGACGCTGATAATTTTAAGATAACCTTTATAGATCAATCACTGACTTCTGATCAGAAGTTATTACTTTTAGCTGGAGCTATATTTATTGATATTTTATATTTTGAGACCAAAGCGGGTTCTCAGTATGGATAGCACAAATTTTTTAAGGTAAGCCTCTAAATTCTCCATTAAAAACTATCTATAAACTGTCCATAAAATGATATTTTGGTGATTGGCAGTATTAATAATCACTTTAAAAGCTAGTAGCAAGCATGGTCACTACCGCAGAAAAAACAAATATTGGTTACATTACCAAAGTCATTGGTCCTGTTGTGGATGTGGAATTTCCCAACGGTAAATTGCCTGAGATTTATAACGCTTTGGTGATCTCTGGAAAAAATGAAGCTGGTCAAGATGTACGGGTTACTTGTGAAGTTCAGCAACTACTGGGCGATAACCAAGTTAGAGCCGTAGCAATGAGTACCACCGATGGTGTAGTTCGGGGCATGGAAACAGCAGATACTGGAGCAGCAATCAGTGTTCCCGTGGGTAATGCCGTTCTCGGACGTATTTTTAATGTATTAGGAGAGCCTGTAGATGAGTTGGGGCCTGTGGATACCCAAGAAACTCTTCCTATTCACCGTGATGCACCTTTATTCGTCAATTTAGAAACTAAACCATCTACCTTTGAAACTGGTATTAAGGTTATTGATTTGTTAGCTCCCTATCGGCGTGGTGGCAAGATTGGTCTGTTTGGTGGTGCTGGTGTGGGCAAGACGGTTTTAATTATGGAATTAATTAATAACATTGCTAAAAAGCACTCTGGTGTATCGGTATTTGGTGGGGTAGGTGAACGTACCCGTGAAGGTAATGACCTGTACCAAGAAATGAAAGAATCGGGAGTAATTAACCAAGTTGCTCTGGTTTATGGACAAATGAATGAGCCACCTGGAGCCAGAATGCGCGTGGCTTTGTCAGCTTTGACTATGGCAGAATATTTCCGTGATGTTGCTAAACAGAATGTTTTGTTATTCATTGATAATATTTTCCGTTTTGTTCAAGCTGGCTCTGAAGTATCAGCCCTTTTAGGTCGGATGCCTTCAGCAGTGGGATACCAACCTACCTTGGGTACGGAAATGGGAGACTTGCAAGAGCGGATCACCAGTACCACCGATGGTTCTATTACCTCTGTTCAAGCTGTGTATGTGCCTGCTGATGACTTAACTGACCCTGCCCCTGCAACTACCTTTGCTCACTTGGATGCTACTACCGTTCTATCTCGGAGCTTGGCATCTAAGGGAATTTATCCAGCAGTTGATCCATTAGGTTCTGCTTCGACAATGCTTCAGCCGGGTATTGTCAGTGATGAACATTATGCTGTGGCTCGTGAAGTTCAACAAACTCTGCAACGCTATAAGGAACTACAGGATATTATTGCGATTCTAGGACTAGATGAATTGTCTGAAGATGATCGCACCGTAGTTGCCCGTGCAAGGAAAATGGAGCGTTTTCTATCTCAGCCCTTCTTTGTGGCAGAAGTATTTACTGGCTCACCTGGCAAGTATGTAACCCTAGAAGAAACGATTACTGGCTTTAAGAAAATTCTTTCCGGTGAATTGGATGCTTTACCTGAGCAGGCTTTTTATCTGGTGGGAAATATCGAAGAAGCGATCGCCAAGGCAGAAAAATTAAAGGCTAAGTAATATGACTCTAACTGTAAAGGTTATATCTCCGGGTGAGATTATTTTGGATGCTACGGCGGATGAAGTGATCTTACCTAGCTCTACGGGACAATTAGGAATTTTAACTAACCATGCTCCCCTAACGGCTGTGCTAGATATTGGAGTATTGCGCTTTAAAACCAAGAACCAATGGGAGGCGATCGCTGTAATGGGCGGTGTGGCTGAAGTTGAAGAAAATGAAGTAACTGTATTAGTAAACTCGGCGATCACAGGTAGTAATGTTGATGTTACCAAGGTGCGTCAAGAACTAGAAGCAGCAGAAAAGCACCTAGCCAGTGTTAAAGATGATGATAAGCAGGGCAAAATTCAAGCAGTGCAGGATGTAAAACGTGCGCGTGCTAAGTTGGCAGCCTCGGCTTAAGTAGTTTCAGTCGATTAATTTGATTATAAATAACTGTGAGGGTGGGTTTATGCTCACCTTTTTATTTTTAAAAAAATAGTGATTTGCGGCTGACTATTGAAGTTTTGACTGAAAATAGATGTAGTAATGGTGATAGATATGACTTCTCAGCAAATTAATTGGCTAGAACGGCTGCCTTTGATAGTAAGCCCAAACACAAAACTATCTGATGCGATCGCTCAAGTTAATTCCCAGATCAATTTTCAGAGTAATTCTCAGATCGGTCAAGGTTTTAGCTATATTCTGGTTGCAAATGAAGTCATAGGCATTATCACAGAGAGAGAGATAGTTTCCTTAGTAACAAAGGGGACAATCAACCCAGAACTAACCGTAGGAGATGTATGTAAAACCACTTTACCCTTGATTTCTGAAACAGAACTACTGGCAAATTCCAGCCCCGATCAAGTTTTAACGATCTTGCGTAGTCATCAAGCTCAGTATTTAGGGGTATTGGGTTCAGATCAACAAATTTTGGGCGTAATTACGTTAGAGGATATTTTGCTGCGATCGCCCCTTAGTCTTAATTCCCATAATCCTAGGGAGATTGATCCTAACAATGGATATTTTCAGAAATTAGTAGAAATTAGCCCCTATGCGATTATGATCTATGATTCTGATCTGAGGTTTCACTTTATCAATTCAGCAGGAGTGCAGTTACTAGGGGGGAATTCCTTAGAGGAAATTTTGCAAGAACCCATTTCTAAATTTATTCATCCTTCCCAACATCAGATTTTAGATGATCGAATCAAGAGAAATTTTGATGGAGAATCTTTACCACAGCAGGAGTACAAATTAGTACGGATGGATGGAGCAATCATTGATGTGGAATTGAATTGTGCTTCATTGGGAAAATTGGGGGACAAGTTGCTTGGGATCACGATCGCCACAGATATAACCAATCGCAAAATTACGGAACAAGCTCTAAAAGATAGCGAACAAAGACTAAAATCCTTTACTAGTTATGCTCCTGCCATGATTCATATTAAGGATCGTGAGGGCAAATATCTCTTTGCGAACCTAGAATTTCAATCGGCTTTACAACTGGCTGAAACTGAAGTGATTGGCAGAACCGCATACAATTTTTTTGGCTTAGAACAGGCTGAACACATTACTGATAAGGATCAGAAGATTTTAAAGGAAGCAGTCGTGATCTCGGACGAAGAAGTAATTGATTTATTTGATGGCTCCCATACCTACATTACTACCCGATTTCCACTTATAGACTCCCATAATTTACCCTATGCTGTTGGTACCATCGCCTTTGACATTAGCGATCGCAAAACTACGGAGGCAATATTGCAAGAGAAGCTACGCCAAGAACAATTAATATTTCAGATTAGTAATCGGATTCGGCGTACCCTGAACCTAGAAGATATATTCAGTACCACCGTTGTGGAATTGCGTGAGGTGTTAAGCTGCGATCGGGTAATTATCTATCGGTTTAATCCCGATTGGAGTGGATTATTGGTTGCTGAGTCGGTGGGATCGGGTTGGATTTCCCTAATTGAAGGACAAAGTAACGGCATTGTGATCGAAAATAGTGCTGTAGATAGTGATCGCTGCATTGTCAAACAAATGGAAGAGTTGGATCAAATGAGCAGTGATGTGGTTGATACCTATCTCCAAAATACCCAAGGTGGTGGCTATCGTTCTGGTACCCATCTTTGCATTAATGATATTTATAAAGCGGGATTTTCTACCTGCTATGTGGAGCTTTTAGAAACTATCCAAGCAAGGGCATACCTAATCGTACCAATTTTTCAAGGACAACAACTCTGGGGACTGTTGGCTGCCTATCAAAATTCTGCACCTAGGACATGGAAGGAGAATGAAGTAGCGATCGCCATTCAAATTGGGAGTCAGTTGGGAATTTCCGTTAAAAATGCCGAGTTATTTAGCCAAGTGCAAAAACAAGCATTGGAACTAAAAGTCGCCAAGGAAGCGGCAGAGGCAGCAAACCAAGCAAAGAGCGAATTTTTAGCAATGATGAGTCACGAAATTCGTACCCCTATGAATGCGGTGATCGGTATGACTGGATTACTTTTAGATACTCAGTTAAATAATGAACAAAGAAACTTCGTAGAAACTATCCGTATGGGCGGAGATGCCTTACTTAACGTGATCAATGATATTTTAGATTTCTCTAAAATTGAAGCAAATCGCATGGAATTGGAGATTGAGCCGTTTTCGATCCAGGCATGTGTTGAAGAAATCCTAGACCTATTTGCTCCTAAAATCACCGAGAAAAAGATTGAACTAGCAGCTTTAATTGATCCCAAACTCCCATCGGTTATTAATGGAGATGCAGGGCGACTGCGCCAAATTTTAATTAACCTAGTCAGTAATGGCATTAAATTCACGGAAAAAGGTGAAGTCACAATTGTTGTTACTTATATCGAAAATTCCGCCGTAGACTGTTTAGTCCAATTTAAAATTAAAGATACAGGCATTGGCATTAAGGATGAGCAGATAGGAAGACTATTTCAGCCCTTTGCCCAAGCAGATAGCTCTATTACCAGACGATACGGCGGCACGGGTTTAGGCTTAGTCATCAGTAAGCGACTGTGTGAAATGATGGGTGGTACCTTGACAGTTAATTCGCAAATTGGCGTTGGTTCTACTTTTAGCTTTACGATTCCAGTTGCCTGCGGTCATGATCTCCCAGAAACTATACTTGAAGATGACCTCAAGGGCAAACGCATATTAATAGTTGATGATAATGCCACCAATCGCCATATCCTGACCATTCAGCTACAGGGTTGGGGGATGCTTGTCCAAAGTGCTGGCTTAGGGAGAGAGGCACTGGATATTTTAGAAATTGATCCTAATTTTGATTTGGCGATCCTTGACTTAAAAATGCCTGAAATCAATGGAGCAGAATTGGCAATCGCTCTTCAGGAAAAGGGGCATACATTTCCGATTATCCTTCTAACTTCCTTGGATTACCATCGTAAAATTGAAGCTGCTGCCGCTACTCTCAGCAAACCGGTTAAGAGTTCCCAACTGCTCAAAACTCTACTGCGGATTTTTTCCCTGCATGGTTCTGAGGTGACCGAAATATCTCACCCACAGGTTTCTGGATTGACTAAACCTCTGCAAATTCTCTTGGTAGAAGATAATGCCATTAATCAAAAAGTAGCTGTGGCAATGCTAGAAAGATTTGGTTATAACCCTGCGATCGCTGGCAATGGCAAAGAAGCTATAGTCATGACCGAGCAGCAGAGATTTGATCTGATTTTTATGGATATTCACATGCCCGAAATGGACGGATTAACAGCCACCCGCATTATTCGTAGTCAGGATTTACAAAATATAAAAAATGGCAGAGGAAATCGCCCTCGGATTGTTGCCATGACTGCTAATGTTTTCCAAGAGGCGATCGCTGAATGCTTTGAAGCAGGAATGGATGACTACATCAGTAAGCCCGTATTAACAGAAGAACTAGCTAAAGTAATTGAACGTTGCCAGCCATCAACCACTGGGGTGAACTCCAAACGGGTGATTAATCCTAATGTCATCAAGTCACTTTTAGAATATTTATCCGTTGAAAGTCTGGCTAAAATTATTGATGAATATATAACCACCACCCCCGAACTAATTCAAACATTAGAAAGCCAATTACAACAGCAGGATTTCGATAAACTGTATTTTTCCGCCCATAACTTAAAATCTACTAGTGGTAGTTTAGGCGCTGTCAGTATGGCTGAATTAGCAAGAACTATTGAAAAACAGGCAAAGCTGGCGAATACCCGTCAATTAGGAAATTTAATTGCTGAGCTTGACCATGAGTATGAGCAAGTCAAAGAAGGTTTTAGAGCAGAATTGGCGGCACTCAAATCTCAGACTCAGTCCTTAAACTAATTAGAGCTAAAAAGGATATATTTTACTTTTAAGTTTTTCTGAGCTTTGTCATCGGGTTGATTTCGTAGCTATACAATTAACTAGCTTGCATTAACTTACTTACAGCCTATTTTAGGACTAAGGATTCCACTCCTGTACCCCGTATTACACAAACCCATAAAAAACTGTAAATAAGTTGTTTTGTTGAGCTTAATTTATACTTAAATACTTAATTCTTGGAGAGTAACATAATGAAATATTTTCTCGCCACAGTTATTGTTTCCTCTAGTTTAGGAGCCTTACCAGTATTAGCAGACAATAATGTCGCCATATCAAAAGCTGAGGTTGCGGCTAAATCTTGGCTCACATTGACTGATAGTGGTAAGTATGCCCAGAGTTGGGATAACGCTGCATCTATTTTTAAGGCATCCATCTCAAAAGCTAATTGGGAAACAACGCTCAAGACTGTCCGAATACCTTTTGGCGATTTAAAGTCACGAAAGCTCAATTCTGCTACTTTTACCCGATCGCTTCCAGGTGTACCCGATGGTGAGTATGTTGTCATTCAATTTACCACCCAATTCCAAAATAAAGCATCTGCGATTGAAACAGTGACATCCACTCATGACAAGGATAGTTTATGGCGAGTGGCGGGCTACTTCATAAAATAAAGATAGAGTAGGATATACTGCTATTTATTTACAGGCATCTGGTTTAGATGGCGTGATCGCTTGCTGATATTCTGAAATTATTAGAACTAGTACCATCGCCTCATATTTTCTCAAATCTCATATTTTCTCAAATATTAATTAATGAAACTATTTGTCTATCACACCCCTGAATTAACTCCTAAGGTGGGGTTGCCTGATTGTGCGATCGCTGTCGATATTCTAAGAGCTACAACCACAATTTCCACAGCTTTGGCAGCAGGGGCGGAGGCGGTACAAGTATTTTCCGATTTAGATGAATTAGCTAAAACCAGTGAATTACATCCAGAAGCATTAAGACTGCGATCGGCAGAACGGGGTGGAAAGACGGTTGAGGGATTTGATTTAGGGAACTCACCCTTTGACTATACCCATGAAAGGGTTAACGGCAAGCGCATTTTTATGAGTACCACTAACGGTACTAGGGCGTTGCAATGTATTCAGGCTGTTCCTGTAGTCCTAGCAGCGTCCATGATTAACTTGGGTTCAGTATTGGCATATTTACAAAAAACTCAACCCCCAACTGTATGGATCGTAGCATCGGGATGGGAAGGTAGTTATTCCTTAGAAGATACCGCCTGTGCTGGAGCGATCGCCGCAGGTTTAGACTGGGAATTTGGCAATGATGAAGCTATTGCCGCTAAGTGTTTATATCAACAATGGAGCGATCGCCTTGAAGAGTTATTTCGTCATGCCAGTCACGGGCAGCGTTTGCTCCGATTAGGTGGAGACTTGGATATTGCCTATTGTGCCTCCATTGATAAAGTCAAAGTCCTACCCAAGCAAATTTCCTCAGGTGTTTTGGCAGCATCCAATGAATTCCAATGAAATTTATCAACTTTTTACTGATCTATTAGGAGTACAAGGGGTTGATCTTCTATCCACAGGTCAGATTACAGATCAAATTAGAGATCAGATCGTTAAAATTAGAAACTTACTTCATCCCGATAGTGCTGAAGCCGCCTGTATTATTTATCCCCAAACTCCAACCGAGTTAACCCAAGTGATCGCCCTTGCTAGCAAATATCAAATCCCCATCTTGACCTCTGATAGCTATTTAAGTTGGGGAGGTTTGGTGAAATTTTCTAAAATCGGGATTGTGGTAAGTACTATTCGCCTCCATAACTTAATTGATCATGCTGTGGGCGATTTAACCGTAACCTGTGAAGCGGGGATAAGGTTCAGGAATTTACAAAATATCTTGGTAGCATCTGGGCAATTCTTGGCGATTGATTCCGCCTATTCCGAAACTGTAACCATTGGTGAAATCGTTAATACTGCTAATACTGGCTCCTTCCGTCAACGCTATGGCGGCATTAGAGATATGATCTTAGGCATTTCCTTCGTGCGGGCAGATGGGGAATTAGTCAAGGCTGGGGGCAGAGTTGTTAAAAATGTGGCGGGCTATGACCTCATGAAGTTATTAACTGGGGCATACGGAACTTTGGGTGTTGTTTCTCAAGTTACTTTTCGTCTGTATCCTTTACCGAAATGCGATCGCACTGTAATTATTTCTGGAAACATGGATGCGATCAATACAGCTAGGGCAAAAATTCTTACCTCTACGCTCACACCTTGGGCAATGGATATTATTTCTGAAAGTATATTATCGGAGTTTGCACCTCAATCAAATCAATCAAAAACATCAGAAGTATCGGCATTTAACCTAATCATGCGCTTTGGTGGACTAGATCAAGTGGTGGAGGCTCAAATTAATAAATTAATAGAGATTACAAACAACTTAGGGTTAAACCTTAATCTAGTTGAAAGTCAGCAAACTTGGCAACATATTCAAAATGCTTTTTTTAAGCAATCAGAATCTCAGATAATTTGTAAGATTGGCACTTTAGCTGACCATGCCATTGAGAATTTAATTAAAATTTCTGATCAGATGTCGGCTCAAAAAGTTAGAAATATAGCATTACAAATTCACGCTAGTTCAGGTTTAGGTATCCTCAGATGTGAAGACGCTGATCGATCAGATCGATCCAAAATTTTACAAGTTCGGAATTTACTAGCAACTACAGGTGGGTTTCTGACGATTTTAGAAGCACCAGTTGAATTTAAAAATCAGCTAGATGTGGGGGGATATGCTGGTAATGCCCAACAGGTTATGACTGCGCTCAAGCAAAAATTTGATCCCCGTTATTTACTCAATCCCCATCGCTAAAAAGACAAAAAATGAGAGGTTATGTCCGAGACTGTTAACGGTGTAGTTAATCTCCCAAACATCACCTTAGGGCTATTCATCTGAGTCACTGGCAGCACTTAGTAAACGTTGGGGTGTTTGATTACTGTAATACTCAGAAGTGGAATAGTCGTAGCAATAGATGCTGTCATAGCGATCGACAAGATTCACCAAGATTCCCGCCACCTTACAGTTATTAATCTTCAGAATTTCGATCGCACGGAAAATTGCCTGTTTTGTCGCTTTTTCGATCGCCGTAACTAAAACAACACCATCCATCCTTGGAGCAAGACTTTGGGCATCGGTAATTCCCACTATGGGCGGAGTATCAATCAACACATAGTCATAGGTTTGATCCCATTCTCCTAAAAGTTTCTGAAATTTATTAGACTCAAGCAAAATCATGGGATTAGGAGGAGTGGCACCCGCCGTGATGATATGCAGATAGCCTGCCGAAAATTGAGAATGATCGCCCGTGTGAATGATTTGTTGCCAAGGTAGTTTGGTGGCGATCGCCTGGGATAAACCTAATTTATTACTAACTCCAGCCAGACTATGAATAGTGGGTTTTCTCATATCCGCATCCACCAGTAAAACTTTGTACCCCAATTCCGCAAGGGTTAGACTCAGGTTATAAATGATTGTGCTTTTGCCCTCAGAGGGAATGGAAGAAGTAAAAGCAATGGTTTTAAAAGTCCGTTGGGCTGCTAAATTCTGGATATTCAAAGCTAAGGAATTTACTGCTTCGGTAAAGGCACTGTGATTATAGCTGTGGGGTAAAAATGCCCGTTCGGAAATTAACTCCAAGGATGGGGATAATAATTTGGCATTGGTGGCAAGGTAGGGTACGGCTCCTAACAGGGGTAAATCACTCAGGGTTTGGAGTTGGGAGACCTGTTGCAAGCGATCGTCAGAGTTTTCTAGAACTGTGATAATTATTGCTGCTACTAATATGCCAGCCAGTCCCGCTAACAGTAAATTAAGGATCACGTTCGGAGAACTGGGATAGCTGGGAAGACTAGGCGACTGTAAAATTTGCCATGCGGTTGCTTCTTGCACTTCTTGACTTTTTGCTTCTTCTAATTTTTGCGAAAGGGTAGATAACCGAGTAGAGGCTTGTTTTAACTGTCTCTGCAATTCAATATAGGTTTGTTGCAGTTGAGGAATCTGGGCAAATACCTGTTCGACTTGAGTTTGGGCGATTTTCAGGCTACCTAGTTCTGCGGTTTGGGTGGCAAGGCGAGTTTGGGTGTCGAATAATTGGGTAGCGAGATTTTGTTTAATGCTAGATTGTCCTTCTGGGGTGACATCTGCGGGTTTAGTTCCCAAAATAGCTTGGGCTTGAGCCTGCATGAGATTATAAATTTGATCGCGGCGATCGCGTAAAGCTTGAACCTTGGGATAGGCATCTTGGAATCTAGCCCGTTCTAAAAAGTAATTGGTCTGTGCCTCTTGAAACTGTTTTACCAAAGCCTGATAGTTGGCATCCTGACTGAGAATGGCACTACTAATTGCCACATCCGCAGGTCTTCCCACTTGGCGTTGTAACTCTTGTAGTTGGCGTTGGGTTTGCGCCATTTTAATCTGTAAATCTTGAATCTGGGTTGCTAGTCCCTGTTTTGTACTAAAAATTGAAGCCGCATAGGTATCGGGGTCGGTAATATTGTATTGCTGACGAAATCTAGTGAGGGCGGTGGAATTTTGGTCTAATTGCTTTTTGGCATCGGGTATCTGGGCTTGAATTAATTGGGTAGCTTGATTGGCTTTGTTTGCTCCGTAAGCTTTGTAGGTTTCTAGTAATCCTTGGAGAATGGTAGCTGCGGTTTTGGGGTTGCGATCGCTATAGCTAATATTTAAGACTTTGGCATCGGGGGTAATCGTCAGGTGATCGGAAATTTGCGTAATCAAGTCCTGTTTCGATAAATTGGTAGAAAGATTAGCAGGAATTTTGGGTAAAGCTGTTTCAATCAAGGGTCTGCTCGCCAGAATAGCAGCTTGGGTGGATAGGCTATTACCATCGGTGGGGGCATTTTCTATTAATAAAGACCCTTTAGATTCATATAAAAATGGTTGATTAAATGTATAAATTGCTGCGCCGCCAAGGGTTAGGGCGGTGGTAGAAATCACTGTGACTAAATGTTTGCGTACAAGTCTTCTCACTAAGAATGTGGACAGAAGAGGTGAGAAAACTTTACTTGAATATACTTTCATGGGTTTTTGCTAATCTTTATCTGCCTTGGAATCTGCCTCGATTTACTAGGTAAAGGCTATGATTTAACCATCGATCATATTATTGCACTAGCTATGGACTTCACTGATCAGGTTCTAACCTCTACTCTCCTTTTGACGGTTCTGCTCCTTGTGGGGTTGCTTTCATTTTTACGTTCATCGGTGAAAGATCGGACTACAGAGATGATTCTAAAAAGTGTGAATTTTAATGAAGATCAACTCTTAAGCAAAACTAGGGATCATTTTAAGCAAAGGGGTTATCAAGTGATCAAACTGGAGGGCGATCGGGAAACTGTAACCTTAGCAGGCAGAGTCCGACCTAGTATTTTTCTAACTTTAGTTTTGGTGGTTGTGGCAGCGATCGGCATGGGGTGCTTGGGTTTAGTCTTGACGATTTTAGTGCCGTTTTTTAGTGATAACTGGTTAGCGATCGCTGAAATTGCAGTGTTTACAGCCATTGGGGCAGGTTTGTTTTACTGGAATGGGGCAGATCGGATTGAAGAAATTAGTCTCCAACTGCGACCAAATACGCAACTATGGGTTAAAGGGCATAAGGATGAATTAGCGGAATTGCAGCGATCGCTGGGTTTAATTCGAGAAGCATAATTACTAAACTTTGAGATTGAAGATTTGAGATTAGAGAGTGAAGAGATTAATTAGCATGACCTTACTAGATATTCGCCTCTCACCCTTGGCTTTCCCTGAATTTAAAATTAAAGTTTCAGATATTTTCAGCCCTAGGTCGAGTACATAAACTCCTAAACAATAAATTTCTAAAAAAATAAAGGTGACTAGATTGTGATTTCGCATTTGTCTAAATATAATCAAAAATAACGATAAATTCATCCTCTTCTAATGATTAATGAAACCGCAAATCCATCCCTACGAGAGGCAATTAAAAGAGGCTGGGATTGGCTTGTATTTGTAGTTCAATTAATTTCCCAAGTAGGTGGCGTTAAATCATGGTTGAGAGCTTTAGGAAAGTTAATTCATATTTTACGAAGTCATCAACAAGCTACACAGCAATCCACCCAGCAGCCAAATAGCGATGATTTATCAAGTTTCAAATCGAATGCACCAAGGTTAGAATTTTATGACTCATCTAATTTTCCCTTTGTAGCAAATTTAGAAGCAAATTGGCAGATAATTCGCCAAGAGTTAACCCAACTCCAAGGCATGAACTTTATTGAATATAGTGAAAAGTTTTTATATAAGAGTGGTTGGAAAACCCTAGGGCTTTATGCCTTCGGAATTAAAATTGAACGTAATTGTGAACTTTGTCCTGAAACCACAAAACTAATTGAAAAGATTCCAAATTTACATACAGCTGCATTTTCATCCCTAGAAGCAGGAACACATATCATTCCGCATACTGGCTATCCTGAGCAAGTTTTAAGGTGTCATCTTGGCTTATTTGTGCCAGACAACTGTGAAACTCGATGCGGGATTAGAGTCGGAACTCAAACTCGGAACTGGGCAGAAGGAAAGTGCTTGATTTTTGATGATACCTTTGAGCATGAGGCTTGGAATAAAAGCGATCGCACCCGAATTGTTTTATTACTTGACTTTAAGTATTCCTTTTAACTATCCCTTTTAAATTGATACCTAAGGGAAAGTGCCAGACATAATAGCAGTAAAAAAATTGGCATTAGTAACGTTGTCCATTGGATTGGAAAAGCCCCCACGGTTTGAACGGAGAAGATAGCAGCGATCGCAAAAACTCCCAAAACCTTACCAAGTATGATTCCAAATACCACTGTGGAGACACTATAGATTTTATGAAACCTAGCTTGCCAGAATAGCCTGATTAATGCACCCGTAAAGACACCTAAGGCAATTACAGCGATCGCTAAGGTTACACTGAAATTGATAGTATTCAAAAAGGTGGACAACAGAACTAAAAAGCCCACTCCATAGCTAATCGCACATACCTTAACCCAATTGGTTCTTGGCAACCTCAGTCCTAGAATGATCAATAAAGGTACAAAGTACAGGAAAATCACCTCATGGAAAATCACGAAGAGGGTAAGGACTACATTCCAGAATTTTTGGAATTGGAGCATAATTCTCAGAACCCAAATCGGGACTCCACTAACTAAAGTATAGGCAGGAAGGGCAGTTGCGGCAAGTTTACCAATATAGTACGGCGTTGCCAAAAAACCTAAGAGGGCAAATTCAACTATAAGTAGCCCCACTAAAATTAGGACTAATTTATTTGTCATTCATTTTAAGGTTGTTTAAGGCTGGCTCAGGACTTAGCAAAAATCATAAATCTAGCAATGTCCCAGCTAACGGATTGGTATAGAAATATTGACAAACTCAGGGAAAACATAATTTCAAGTTTGATCAAACCATCTGGAAGCTAAAAATGAGACATAGAATCAAGTTAGAATAGGTCAAAACTTTAAGTAAAGGATAAATAGCGTGTCAGAACAGTTTGATTACGATCTCGTGATTGTTGGCGCAGGGGTAGGTGGACATGGAGCAGCCCTTCATGCTGTAGCAAATGGTTTGAAAACAGCAATCGTCGAAGCCGCAGACATGGGTGGTACCTGTGTAAATCGAGGTTGTATTCCTTCTAAGGCACTACTAGCAGCATCAGGACGAGTCCGAGAACTTAAAGCCAAGGAGCATTTAAAACTTTTAGGGATAGAAATCGGGGAAATTGAGTTTGATCGAAGTGCGATCGCTACCCATGCGGGCAACATGGTCAACAAACAAAAAGGTGATTTAACCAATAGTCTCAAAAAGCTAGGAGTAGATATTATTCAAGGCTGGGGAAAACTTGCAGGCATTCAAAAAGTTGATGTCGATGGCAGAATTATTACCGCCAAAGATGTTATTTTATCCACAGGTTCTATTCCCTTTGTTCCCCCAGGGATTGCATTAGACGGTAAAACCGTATTTACCAGTGATGAGGGTGTAAAACTGGACTGGCTCCCTAGTTGGATTGCGATCATTGGCAGTGGGTATATTGGTTTAGAGTTTTCCGATATTTATACCGCCCTTGGCTCTGAGGTCACAATGATTGAGGCTTTGGATGTATTAATGCCTGGGTTTGATCCAGATATTGCGAAATTAGCGGAACGGATTTTGATTAAACCCCGTGACATCGAAACGAAAGTGGGAGTCCGTGCCAAAAAGGTAATCCCTGGTTCTCCTGTGGTGATTGAATTAGATACAGGCGAAGTCTTGGAAGTAGATGCTTGCCTAGTTGCTACTGGTCGGATTCCTGCTACTAAAAATCTAGGCTTAGAAACTGTCGGTATTGAGAGCGATCGCCGTGGATTCATTGAAGTAGATGAAACTATGGCAACTAAAGTCCCTCATCTGTGGGCGATCGGCGATGCTACGGGCAAAATGATGTTGGCACATGCTGCTGCTGCTCAAGGCGTTGTGGCTGTGGAAAATATTGCTGGACGTGCTGCTATCATTGATTATCAGAGTATTCCTGCTGCTGCCTTTACCCATCCTGAAATTAGCTTTGTCGGCTTAACTGAACCACAGGCAAAAACCAAAGCTGATGCTGAAGGATTTGAAATTGCTACAGTGCGTTCCTATTACAAAGGTAATGCTAAGGCTCTGGCAGAAATCGAAACCGATGGGTTTGCTAAAATTATCTATCGTAAGGATACGGGTGAGCTTCTAGGGGCGCATATTATTGGGATTCATGCCTCCGATTTAATTCATGAAGCTTCAGCAGCGATCGCCCAACGAGCCTCTGTGCATAATCTAGTTCGCAATGTCCATGCCCATCCTACCCTCAGCGAAGTTTTAGATGAAGCATACAAACGTGCATCCCATGGTTAGGCAATTGGTTAGGTGATAGTTATACAATCAGATGAATTAATAATTACTGTGGAGTCCTTTGTAAATTTGGTCTAGCTTCAGGTAATACTGCTCCCTGCACTGGACATACAACTAAGCAAACTCCACAATCAATACAGGTATCAAAGTCAATCCAATACCAACTAGTGCCCTTAAGATTAGCACCGCCACCTTCATGAATACAAGCTACGGGACATTGAGATGCACATTCTGCTACCCCTTCACAAATATCGGTGACGATTGTATAAGCCATGATCTCAGCAAATTGTTGAGCTTATTTAAAGCCAACCGATGCCTGCCATACAAAGGCTAATAGAAGAAAAAATACGGGAATTACGGGCAGAACATCAACTAAAGGATCAAAGATTCTGTAGGCTTCAGGCAGTACGGCAAATAAAATTTCCATGTAAAATAACCCTTTTTTAAACTTTAAACAAACAAAGTAAACAAAATTTAGACGAAATCTTAATGTGAATTTTAACATGCTGCGATCGCCGTACAATCTATTAAACGATTATTTATTTTTGATCCATGAATTTTTTTAAAATAGCCATACTTTCCCTCTGTCTAAGCCTTATGACTTGGATACCCGTTGCCAATGCGGCTGTGCAGATCAAGCTCAGTGATATTAAATATGGAGGATGTCCACCAGAAATTGCCGCCAATATGGTGCTAGGCGGGGGTGTAATGTCTGCAAATTGCTATTTAGTAACTGGTACAGCCAATAATCCTAAAAATAAAACCGTCTATAACGCTGATGTCTTTGGTCGAGTTTATGATGCTAATGGTAATGATGCCATGCCCGAAAGAACCAGATTAGGGGCGATCGCTGAACTGCCACCGGGTAAAAGTAACTTTGAAATTACGATCAGTGTTCCCGCAGATATGCCAGAGCCATTGAGTTTAGTCCAATTTAAAGCTTCAGGTTTTACGGGCAAGGTCAGACGTTAACTTTTTTCTTTATCTTGTGATCAAAGTCACGCCTATATGTGTGGCAGAATACATTGGGGATCAAAATGAGTACATATACTCTAAGCTATGCTTGTTTATAATTGTTTATTGGAAAAATCCATCGATAATAAATGAGGCATAAATGAAGCTCCCAGTGTTACTGAATTTAAGGAGTGTGTATGAACACTAGTCAAATCTTCTCCCGTCTGGCAATTTCAGCCCTATTGCTTTTTACCCTTGGAGAGACTTTTCAAAATATTCTTAACTACTTCCAGGCACCTAATATTTTTGGTGGGGTGGCAGCGATCGCTTCCTGTGTAGGTGCATCTTTCCCTGTGCTTACCATGTTCAAAGATAGTGAAGAAAATTAGTTATTAATTCTTTGCCTTTAGTTTCTACCTAGCTGAACACCTCAATATTTTCAAATAGGCACATGGGCGAAGCATGACCGACTCGGATCGTTTGATTGGGTTCGCCTTTTCCGCAAAATGGTGATCCATAGAATTCACTGGTAGAGCGATCGCCCACCTTAGATAAACTCCGCCAAAACTGATTAGTAATGCCTCGGTAATTGGGGTTGCGGATGGTTTTAGTTAACTTGCCATCTTCAATTAATTGAGCATATTCACAACCAAACTGAAACTTATTGCGGTAGTCATCAATTGACCAAGAGCGATTGGACTGCATATAAATGCCATGTTCTACCCCACTGATGATGTTCTCAAAGCTAGTATCCCCAGCCTCTAAATTTAAGTTTGCCATGCGATCGATAGCAGGTCGATTCCAAGAACAGGCTCTAGCACTAGCCACACCCGCAATTTGCGATCGCTCCTGACTTTCATAACTACCTAAGCCTCTTAGTAATAATCCATCTTTAATTAAATATTCCCTAGTCGCAGGCATTCCCACATCATCAAACCCATAGCTGGCATATTCACCACTTACTGTTGGGTCAAAAGTAATATTCATCAAATCAGAACCGTAAACCAAATTGCCAAAATCCTCTAGCTTGACAAAACTGCTACCCGCATAATTGCGCTCATCTCCCAAAATTCGATCTATTTCCAAAGGATGTCCCACGCTTTCATGGATTTGCAACAGCATTTGATCGGGAGCTAAAACTAAAGATGTAGTGGTGGTGGGGCAATCCTCAGCATTGAGTAATTCTAAAACCTGTTGACCGATTACCTGCGCGCGATTTAGTACGGAGTCTTGATCCAATAATTCCAGCCCTGCTTGATTACACCTTGCCAGTTGTCCGTTATCGCCCCGCCGTTGAATAATATTCCCGTCCTGCCCTATAGCAGCATAATCGGTGGCAAGTAGCATAAATTTTTGGTAAATATCAGAGCCATTGCTACTCACAAACTGCACCTCAGTTTCGGTGGTAATCATGTAGGCAGTGGTTTTCACAATTTTGTCTGACACCTTTAGAGCATCACAAATTTTGATCAGTAAATCATTAATCTCTCCTACAGACATTGCCTCTAGGGGTAGCAGAAACGGAGAATGATACTGCCCGATTGCTTGAGGTCTTTGGTGAGTCGTAAAGCTATGAATTGCCCACTTAGAAGCGGCGATCGCCTGTTGGTAAGCATGATCGGCGGCGGTTTGAATACTAATTAAGTTGAGTTGATTGGTACTAGCGTAGCCAAATTGCCCATTCGCTAAAACTTCAACCATAATGCCGTGGGTTTGACTGCGCCCATTTGCCTGTGGTTTACCATCTCTAACATAACGAGTAGTATTAGTTTCCCGAACCTCCCGTAGTCCTATCCAATCAGCCTTAGGTAAATCTAATTTAGCCAAGATATTATGTAGATTAAGTTTGCGGTGAGTGGTTAGATTGTTCACAGTTGTAAATTTTGTTATAGATTTCTAGAGCGGTGGCGATTAATTTGGGCTTTACCTGATCTGGTAAATTTATCTGGTAGATTTATAAATGTTAACAATTCTTTTTTAAATCTTATTTTATATGACCTTACTGATCGTTGGGGCTACAGGTACCCTTGGTCGCCAGATTACTCGCCATGCGTTGGATCAGGGGCTGAAAGTTAAATGTTTAGTACGCAACCCTCAAAAAGCTGCTTTTTTAAAAGAATGGGGTGCCGACCTAGTTATAGGAAATTTAACTAAGCCAGAGACTTTAACTAAGGCGATCGAAGGCACAACTATGATAATTGATGCTGCTACTACTAGAGCCACAGATTCTGCCCGCATTAAAAAAGTCGACTGGGAGGGAAAAGTTGCGTTAATTCAAGCCGCAGAAAAGGCACAGGTTGAGCGGTTCATCTTTTTTTCCATTCTTAATGCCGAAAAATATCCCAAAGTACCATTAATGGATATTAAAAACTGTACAGAGAAATTTCTGGCACAGACAGGCTTAAACTACACAATTCTGCGCCCCTGTGGGTTTTTTCAAAATTTGATTTCTGAATATGCCATTCCCATGCTCGAAAATCAAACTATTTGGGTAGGTGCTGAAGATGCCCCGATCGCCTATATGAATACTCAAGATATTGCCAAATTTGCGATCGCCGCCCTATCAAGTTCTGAGGCAACTCGTCAAACTTTACCGATTGCTGGATTAAAAGCATGGGCACCCAGCGAAATTATTCGTCAATGTGAAAGATTCTCAGGTCGTACCGCCCGTACTGCTAGAATGCCTTTGGGTGCAGTTAGGTTTGCGCGCAACTTGGCTCTGTGGTTTGAAGGTGGTTGGAGTTTTGCCGAACGGGTAGCCTATGTAGAAGTCCAAGCTAGCGGGATGCCAGTAACTGCGGATATGACTGAAACCTATAGAATTTTAGGCATTGATCCAGAACAGATCACCACCCTAGAATCATACCTACAGGAATACTTTGGCAGAATTCTGCGTAAGCTTAAGGAATTAGATTATAAAGAACCAAAGGTAAAGTCCACTTTCTAAAGCATCAATTTTCTATGTGCGAGTCAGCCAAGATTGCATCAGAACTGCGCCTATGTTAGTGATTGATACATATACCAATAGATAAGCTTGTGAGATCAAAAATAAGATTAGTTAATTAATCTTAAATACAAAACCAAGATAAAATAAGATTAGTTAATTAATCTTATTTAGAATTTATGCTGGAAATTTCAGAACCAGATATTTTGTCCCGACTGCGGTTTGATAATCCTTGGTGGGAACAAGGTAAAGAAGGGAAAATAACTTACGAAAATACACCTCGACGTAAGTACTTCGAGACCTTTTACGAAAATATTTTGGATTCAAATGTTCGCCGAGCGATCGTTTTAATGGGACCAAGGCGCGTCGGTAAAACTGTTATGGTTTATCACACCATTCGCGCACTCTTAGACTCTGGTGTAGAAGCAACAAATATTTTATACATTTCCCTTGAAACTCCAATCTACACAGGATTACATCTAGAACAGATACTCAATTATTTTCAGAAACTTTTTGAACATAAACGCAATGCCAAACTATTTGTCTTTTTTGATGAAATTCAGTATTTGCGTAATTGGGAAGTACATCTCAAATCTCTAGTTGATTCATACGCGGACTATCGCTTTATTGCCACAGGTTCTGCTGCGGCAGCATTAAGACTAAAGAGCAATGAGTCTGGCGCTGGTCGCTTTAGCGATTATGTTCTGCCGCCATTAACTTTCGCTGAGTACTTAATGTTTACTGGGCGAGAATCTGAACTTATAAAGTTAACGCCAATTGAAGATTTTGATTTGGAGAAAAATGAATACTCTGTTACAGATATCAAAGCACTCAATGAAGAGTTTATAAATTACTTAAACTTTGGTGGATATCCAGAGGCAGTCTTTTCAGAAACCATCAGACAAGATCCTAGACAATACATCAAAAGTGACATTATCGATAAGGTATTACTCCGAGATCTTCCAAGTCTTTACGGTATTAACGACATTCAAGAATTAAATAGACTATTTACGACCCTAGCTTACAACTCTGGGAATGAGGTGAGCTTGGATGGATTATCTAAATCCTCTGGTGTTGCTAAAAATACGATCAAGCGTTATCTCGAATATCTTGAGGCTGCGTTCCTAATTCGACGTGTTGAGCGAATAGATAACAATGCAAAGAGATTTAAAAGAGCGATGTGTTTCAAGGTTTACTTAACCAATCCATCCATGAGAGCTGCATTATTTGGACAGATTGATGAAAGTTCCGAATCTATAGGAGCGATGACGGAAACTGCAATTTTTAGTCAATGGCAGCACAGCAAAATTACTGAACTTTATTATGCAAGATGGAAGTCGGGAGAGGTTGATATTGTACATTTAGATAAGGTTAATCAATTACCCTCTTGGATTGTTGAAGTGAAGTGGAGCGATCGCCCTTATAGGACACTTGCAGAACTAGATAATTGTG
Source organism: Synechococcus sp. PCC 7502 (assembly GCF_000317085.1). Lineage (NCBI taxonomy): Bacteria > Bacillati > Cyanobacteriota > Cyanophyceae > Pseudanabaenales > Pseudanabaenaceae > Pseudanabaenococcus > Pseudanabaenococcus habilitatus. The sequence goes on along the minus strand of NC_019702.1, from coordinate 1,072,909 downwards.
TTGAATTTGTGAATAAGCATCCCAATATATCTCAACCAATTTTGATAACTAGCCAAACTATCTCAGATAAAGACATTCAGTATAAAGGGGTAGAGTTTGAATTTTGCCCATCTAGTCTCTACGCTTATATTCTGGGAGCAAATTTATTGAAGTATATTGACAATAAGCTGGTTAGGCGGAGAGTTTCAGAAAAAATTTCATGAAAATGCTATGTTTGCCAAAAGCGATCGCCTAATCTTTGTAAGGATCATCATCATCAATTTCAAATACAGGAGCAACTTTAACTTGATGTCCATTTTTGCGGGTTTGTATCTTTTGTAAATTAGATTTCAGCCATGCCAATATATCCTCAGGTTTTTGCTGCTCCAATTGGTTGATCTTTGCCATTACGGTTTCTTGATCAAAATCGGCGATCGCATCTTTAATTTTGACGGCTGATAAATTTCGATCCAGTTGTCGGAGTCGCCATACCATCGCCTCAGCAAAGGGCATATCTGTTTGAGGTTGATATAAGTTTCTCCCATCTTGCCCACGCATCACTGGTGGACGGGGAAATTTCAAAAATACTGGCTGGGTAAAATGGGGATGTCTAACCATCAGTTCCCCTTTGGGTAATGTTGCTAATTTGGTTTTAACCGCACTAGAAAGGGTGCCATAGCCGGGAGTAGCTAATTCATCCATATCCATGCGTCCATACAAGCCTGTGCCACAGTTACCAACTATGCGTTTATGGACTTGCGATCGAAACTGCTGTGCGGAAAATAGAACTTCGCCTAAGTATCGCCCCCGTTCGGAAATATCTAGTAAAGTGCGCTTGAGATAACTATCTTGCCCATCGGAAGAAGCATATTTATTTAACTCATCCACAAAGATCACCACTCGTTCTACGCCTAAATTATTTTGTTCTAAGGATTCACGAATTTTACTGACGGTGCGGGTAAATACTAAATCCTGGGCAGTTTGCTCCAAATTTGCCACATCAATTACATACACATGATTCTTTTTAAATTCTCCCCAAGGTAAATCACTGACATTATCACCATTACCGACTAGTCCTTTGCAACGATTGGTAATATTCATTAACCGATTGCGAACTTTATAGATTGTGGCAATGTGATGACTATGCCATTCCTTTTTGTTCTCTGCTTCCATCTCTTCAATTACGGTACGGAACCATTCCTCTAGGCGTTGAAAGTTCGTAACTTTAATCCCCAAAGTATAGTTAGGGTCTTTGGTGCGAATCACCTTCTCTTCAATTAAAGCTAATACTGCATCAGCTTTGGCATCCACATCATCTCGATTCAGTAAAACCTCTGCATATTCAAAAATCTCTCTCAAGCCCCACTGTAAAACTGAAACATTATGCATTAAGTCTGGATGAGTGCGTAACGTGTTGAGATTATAGCCATCGGGCTTATAGGGAGCGTAATATTGGACATTGGCAAAGGGTGTAGCAGGGATGCCTAATTTGTCATAAATTGCCAACTCTTCATCGGTCAGTTTTCCTGAATCCGTAGGTGGTAAGTCTAAATATAATAAATCTGGTCCTTTGACATTAAAAAATACCGCCGCTACACTCTTACTCGGATCATTGGGATAGTAGTGAGCAAAAATACTTTTTAATAAGAACTCAACTAAAGATGTCTTTGTGGCTAACCCCGAAACCCCAGTAATATTGAGGTGCGCTGCTTCAGGACCCAGTAAAAAGTCAGCATCTAAATATACAGGAGAATTCATGCCTCCCTTAACATATACACCTACGGGAATCCCTCGCTTTTTATAGTACTCATCCATACGGAGAGACATGATTACGGATTCATCATCTGCCAGATAAACTGAACCAATGGGAACTGGTTGCAAGGGTTCCTCTGGTTCCATTCGCAACACCGCAGCTTTATATGCCCGAATTTCTGGTCTAATCGTGGGGGCATCATCCGCTAATTGAGGACTTTGATCGGCTCCAATGTAATCATGTAAAGCAGAGGCTAAGTCGGTATATCCATGCGCTTCGACTACAATACCGTAGGTATCCCATTCCGTAGCATTCACATTGCCAAAATTCCGTCGAGATGGTTGTGGAACCGAAACCTTAACGATAGTACCAATCCCCACAGGTGAGTTTAATTCTGTCCAAAAGTTAAAGGTGTCTGGGGTGTTAGGGCTACTTTCTGTAGCAAAGACTCGACCAATTAGCTGTGACATATAGAGTCTATTTGACATCTGTGGGATAAAAGCAGCTTAGCAGATAAAGAACTGCAATAATATCTATAATTACCGATGCTAAAAGAGGCGACGTATTATGAGTATCTGGGTCAGAGGCGGTAGTCGCAGTGGAAAAAGTGCTTATTTAGTAGAACAGGTTTGTCAATTAATAGAATCCAAGCAACTGAATTCAGAATCAAACCATGAATTAATCACAACATCAATCCTTATTTTTGCCATAGATGCTGATAATCGTAGACAACTGAGCGATCGCCTCGCCCAAGCCACCACAGGTAAATCATTTACAAACGTTACGCCCCTGAGTTTTTTTCGGAATGAAGTTACTCTGTTTTTTCCATTATTAATCAAAAAGTTAAACTTAAAATCCCAATTTCCGATTTTACTGCGGGTGGAAAATGAACAGGAATTGGCAGCTAAACTCTGGGCAGATCAGCTAAACGGCAAACTGAAAATGACGGGAACTAATGATATACGGTTGGTACGCAGAATACTTGACCTATATCTACTAGCCGCATACAGTGGTACTCCCTTAGCCCAAATACCACAACTACTTCAAGATGGCATAGAACTAACTGATCAGTCTCCTGCTCTGTGGCAAGAAATGGCGATCGCCCTAGAATCATGGCGAGATTTTTGCTGGGAGAAGGGATTACTTACCTATGGGATCATTACGGAATTATTTGGTAGATATTTATTGCCCGATCCCCAATATCAAGCCAGCCTCAAGACTAGATATAAATATTTGTTCATGGATGATGTGGATGAATATCCGGCGATCGCCTGCGATTTAAGTCTAGTGATGCTCAATCAAGGTACAACTGGCATATTTACTTATAATCCCTACGGCTCAGCCCGCTTAGGTTTAGGCGCAGACCCCGGTTATTGGCAATCACAAATAGAGGAAAAATGTGAATTAGTATCTCTACAGAATTTTAATCCCTTTGCTGAAACTGCGCTGCCGTCCTTGCTCAATCTCACCTTAACTCCCGATCCATTCTACAATCCTCAGCCCATTGCAGGGTTTTTTAGCCTAGAAACTCGTTCACGGGGTAGCTTATTACGAACTACTGCCGAAGTAATTATCACAGCGATCGCCGCATCAGAAATTCAACCCCAAGATATTGCCATCATTGCTCCGGGCTTGGACAACATTGCCAACTATGCCCTACGGGAGATTTTGACTAAAAATAATATCCCCATTATCTGCCTCAGCGATCAACATCCCCTTGCTAACTCTGCCCTAGTGCGATCGCTTTTAACTTTAATGACTTTGATCTATCCCCAGCTTGGAAGTTTAGTTAGTCGAGATCAAGTGGCAGAGATGCTAACAAACCTACAACCTACCATTGACCCCGTGCGAGCGGGGATGCTGAGCGATCGCTGTTTTATTCCTGATATATCCAATCCCAAACTATTACCTAGCTGTGACTACACTGAAATTTATCGCCTAGGTTATGAAGCAAGTAGTGGCTATGAGCAAATTCGCCAATGGATTGCCGACCAATCTGCAACGGTTTCACCCCTATTATTACTAGATCGAGCCATCCAAAAATTTTTAGTACCACAAAAATCTAGCTATGAACAATTAGCTAATCTGCAAGCACTTTTAGAAACAGCCCAGTACTATTGGCAAATTGGTTATCGCCTAGGGTGGCAAGAGCGACAAATTTTAATCGGATTTATTGATCTAATTCGATCTGGCATAGTGACAGCTAACCCTCAAATTCCCAGTAGTCAACAGGATCAAAGCGTCACTCTGGCAACTATTTATCAATATCGCATGGCACATACCCAGCACCGTTGGCAATTTTGGTTAGATACAGGTTCGCCTCTATGGTCACAGGGTGGGAGTGCCGCTTTATTTGGCGCACCAGTATTTCTAAAATCATGGCAAGGGGAAACTATCAATGCTGACTATGAAAATATGATGAACAGACAAAGACTAGAGCGGCTGCTACAAGACATCAGCTACCGTACTGAACAAAGAATATATCTGTGCTATAGCGAGCTAAATACGGCTGGACAAGAGCAAATGGGTGAGCTACTTACCCTCAAAGAAATTGCCAGTCTGGCATAGGGATCGCTAAAATCCTTGATTAGAGAGGATTTATAAAAACTACAACTATAAAATCACGGAGATGGCGTAAATTATGAGCATTGGTAATTACGCTTACATTACTTCAGATTACTTTAATGTTAAGTTTAGTCATGCAAATTTACGCAGGCTTTGACTAAAAGACAGATATACCTCTTCCTTTATTAATTATCAATAAATTATTAAAGCTGTAGTCCAGTCATGTCCAATTATCGAAGCTACTTAGATTTGTCACTATAATTTTTTGTAACTATGAAATCTCAAAACTTTGGGAACTTTAATAATATAAATTTTCGTCAGTTTTTATATCCTCTAGGCAAAGCCATGTCACAGATACTCGATTCAGTCCCAGAAAATCATGATCAAAAACTAGTCTGTTGTTATGTGAATGCGACCAGCAAAATTCAAGTAGCAAGGATTACAAATATCGACAACTGGTACTTTGAAAAAGTGGTCTTTCCGGGTCAGCAATTAATATTTGAGACAGTTATTGATGCCCAACTAGAAATTCATACGGGCATGATGGCAAGCTCAATTTTGTCAGACGTGATCCCCTGCATTCAATTACAAGTGCAAGACGAATCGCAATTACCCCCTAGTTGGCTCCCCAGAGTACCTCGACCTGCGGCGGAAAATCAGCCAGTTATACCTAGTGCGTAGGCATGATTTTTATGGTTAAGTTTGGGGATCAAAGCAATAATAGAAGTAAGACATTAGATATCGTAATCTTTGTTTAATTTTGCATGAAAACCAGCTTTAAATTTGCGATCGCTTCCGATCTCCATATTGCTCTGCCCCAAACAATTTGGCATCATCCTTCACGTTTTCACTTGGTTGAATATAGTATTCCTGCCTTTGAGGTGGTCTTAGAGCAAATTGCTAAGCTAGATATTGATTTTTTATTACTACCCGGTGATCTGACTCAGCATGGCGAACCAGAAAATCATGCTTGGTTAGTACAGAGGTTATCAAAGCTCCCTTATCCTGTGTATGTAATTCCGGGTAACCATGATGTACCTAGACCTGAAACCATGGGTGAGTTTGCTCCTATGTATCAGGCTTTCGGCTACACAGACAAATCACAACTTTACTATACCAAGCAGATTTTACCCAAGGTGTGGCTAATTGGGCTGAATTCCAATAATTTTAATTCCTATGGGGATCAAGTTGGCGAGATTGATCCAGAGCAGATCAACTGGCTAGAAGCAACTTTAGAGAATATTCCTAGCGATGAATTAATTTTAGTTACGGTGCATCATAATGTGGTGGAGCATTTACCCCAACAAAAAACTAATCCCCTAGGCAGACGCTATATGCTTAGTAATGCCGATCGCCTGTGTGAATTGCTGCATAAATTTGGGGTGAAGTTAGTATTTACGGGACATTTACATGTACAAGATATTGCTAAAAGCGATCGCTATGATCTCTACGACATTACTACAGGCTCACTCGTCAGCTACCCCCATCCCTATCGAGTCTTAACCTACACCGATGGTAGTTTGCAGGTGGAATCCTACGTTGTTAAATCCATACCTGAATGCCAAGACTTACAGCAGTTTTCACGGGAATGGATGGGCGATCGGGCTGTTCCTTTTGTAATGCGTCTGCTTACCGATCCACCTCTTTGTAATGATTCCATTGCTGCTCTGGAAATGGCGAAGGATTTACGTTACTTTTGGGCTGATATAGCAGGTGGTGATGCCGACTTTAGGTTTCCCCAATTTGCCTTAAAATCTCGGAATTACTTTGAAGCTTTTAGCGATCGCCCACCCGCCGATAATAATACAGTTTTGGAACTTAGGTAATGCTCTGTGCTTAACCGAACGGACAAGATATTATGCTACTGCAGAAAAAAGATGAATCAAATAAAATCTAGAGAACAAAAAGGTTATGAAGATAGTGAATTAGCAATCACACAGAATATCGTAACATAGAGTATTTTGTGGAAAAGGTGAACCCAATCAAACGATCCGAGTTGATCATGCTTTGCCTGTATGTCTATCTGAAAATATTGAAGTGTTCAGCTAGGTAAAAACTAAAGTACGGTAAACCATACCAAAGTTAGGGCGTACCCCTGATGTGCTTTTCCGAAAAAGTCGCTAATCTTATTAAAAATCATAAAGTTACATTTCAGGAGTTGGAAGCCTTATGGCAAAAGTAGTTGGAATTGACTTGGGTACGACAAACTCAGTTGTTGCCGTGATGGAAGGCGGCAAGCCTACGGTAATTGCAAACGCCGAGGGCTTCCGTACCACCCCTTCTGTAGTTGCCTACGCTAAAAATGGCGATCGCCTTGTGGGGCAAATTGCCAAGCGTCAAGCAGTAATGAACACAGATAACACTTTCTATTCTGTAAAAAGATTTATCGGCAGAAAGTATGACGAAATCACTGGAGAATCCACCCAAGTTGCCTATAAAGTTCTAAATCAAGGTGGCAGCGTTAAGATTGATGCTCCTGCAGCAGGAAAGCAGTTTGCCCCTGAAGAAATCTCTGCTCAAGTATTGCGTAAACTGATTGATGATGCCAGTAAATATTTAGGTGAACAAGTTACTCAAGCTGTTGTAACTGTCCCTGCTTATTTCAATGACTCTCAACGTCAAGCCACCAAAGATGCGGGTAAAATTGCTGGGGTTGAAGTTCTACGGATTATCAACGAACCTACTGCTGCTGCTCTAGCATACGGATTAGATAGCAAAGCAAATGAAACTATCTTAGTATTTGACCTTGGTGGTGGTACCTTTGACGTTTCCGTTTTAGAAGTTGGTGACGGCGTATTTGAAGTAATGTCCACCAGTGGTGATACCCACTTAGGTGGTGACGACTTTGATAAGAAGATTGTAGATTGGTTAGCTAATCAGTTCCAAGCAAGTGAAGGTATTGATTTACGTAAAGATAAGCAGGCTCTGCAGCGCTTAACCGAAGCTGCGGAAAAAGCAAAAATTGAGCTATCCAGTGTTAGCCAAACTGAAATCAACTTACCCTTCATCACGGCTACCCAAGATGGACCTAAGCACTTAGATGTAGGTCTAACCCGTGCTAAGTTTGAAGAACTCTGCTCTGATTTAATTGATCGCTGCCGTATTCCAGTGGAAAATGCCCTACGGGATGCCAAGATTGATAAATCTAAGCTAGATGAAGTAGTTTTGGTTGGTGGTTCCACTCGGATTCCTGCTGTCCAAGAACTAGTGAAGAAAGTAATTGGTAAAGAGCCGAACCAAGGTGTAAACCCTGATGAAGTTGTGGCTGTAGGTGCTGCGATTCAAGCAGGTGTTCTAGCTGGAGAAGTTAAAGATATTCTCTTACTTGATGTTACACCTCTGTCCTTGGGTGTCGAAACCCTTGGGGGTGTGATGACCAAGATTATTCCACGGAATACCACTATTCCTACTAAGAAATCGGAAACCTTCTCTACTGCTGTAGATGGACAAAGCAATGTGGAAATCCACGTGCTGCAAGGTGAAAGAGAAATGGCAACTGACAACAAGAGTTTAGGAACCTTCCGTTTAGATGGTATTCCTGCTGCTCCCCGTGGTGTACCACAAATTGAAGTTACCTTCGATATTGATGCTAACGGTATTCTTGCTGTAAAGGCTAAGGACAAAGGTACAGGTAAAGAACAATCGATCACCATTACTGGAGCTTCGACCTTGCCCGATAGCGAAGTTGAACGCATGGTCAAAGAAGCAGAGCGTAATTCTACCGAAGATAAGCTCAAGCGGGAAAAAGTTGAGGCTAAGAACCAAGCTGATTCCCTTGCTTACCAAGCTGAGAAGCAAATTGCTGACTTGGGTGACAAAGTGCCTGCCGGCGACAAAACTAAAATTGAAGGCTTAATTAAGGACTTGAAGGCTGCTATTACCAGTGAAAATCATGATCAAATCAAGACCTTAACTGAAGAACTGAAGCAAGCTCTCTATGCCCTAAGTACTTCTGTGTATCAGCAAGGTGCCAGTGCTCCAACCGATGGAGGCGATGATACTACTAAGGATGCAGCCAGTGGTGATGACTCAGTAATTGATGCTGATTTCACTGAGTCTAAATAGAAATAATTAAGATAGAATCAGCCTGCTTCCGTAATGGAGGTGGGCTTTTTTATATAAATTAGGCTCTATAGCGTTTGCAATCACTGAACGCAATCGACCACATTGAGACATTTTGGGGCATTGCAGTTGTGAAGTTGCGCTACCAACTTATGATAAGCGGCAATTCAGGGCGAAAATCTACTTGATGCCCCTGCACTTCCCCATCAAAACCAAGCTCTACATAATACTCTGCTTCTAATCTTAACCTGACCTGATTGGTGTCGATCACTGCTTGAAGTTCTGATGATGGACTATCTGCTGTAGGACTGACCAACTCTATACGAGTTATTTCGCACAAATCAACATAATGTTCTAGCGGCTGTGCTTTTTCAGGCGAGTATTGATCTGGACGTTTACCAAATGGAATCTGGAATAGCATCGGCTCGGTTAGCACATCGCTATTTGTACCTATTGCAATACTTAATGTTTCAGGTAAATAAGGGGGACGATATGCCCAACTGGAAAATGCAACGGTGTCACTATCACTTATCCCTGAGCGCAAACAAAATCCAAATGGACATGTGCTACTATCCTTTCGATTTGTCCATCGCTCCCAAAGACGAGTAGGACGAATTGACTCTGATTTTGCCTCTTCCATATCGTGAACCCACAATAATTCCAACATTGCGTTGCGGAAGAAGAAACGGCGATTGGCTGTGCCTTGCCCAGAGTGTGTATTAGATGTTCCCTCCACTAAACCAAATGATACTAAACAATCAGCTTCGTAGGCACCAATATCAGTACAGATAAAGAGATGGTCAAATTCAAATGACATAGTTCCAAAGCTACTTCTAGGATAAGCTTACTTAGCTTTTCAAGTTTAATGAGTCTAATCAACAAACTCCAAGTGCCGTCAACACTGATAACTCAAGCTGACTAACATGCTAACTTAGTAAGCTGGTTTTGGGAATTATAAGCTTGATAAAAACCTACTTAAAGCGATCGCCGAATCAGTCTATTAGTTTTATAATTCACAATAACCGAGAGTAGCTTCAGAGCAGAAGGCTTTGTAATAATCTACCTAAAATTTAGAGTTATAAAGTGAGTGAAGATAAGTTATGGATGCAGGAATGCCTGAAACTGGCAGCCCAAGCACAGGGAATGACAGCACCCAATCCCATGGTCGGATCGGTAATTATCAAAGATGGTAGGCTAATTGGAGCGGGATTTCATCCTCAGGCGGGACAACCCCATGCGGAAGTTTTTGCGATCGCCGATGCCCAAGCGCAATCAGAATCAACTCAAGGGGCAACGCTATATGTAAACTTGGAACCTTGTAATCATTTTGGACGCACACCTCCCTGTACGGAGGCAATTATCAAAGCGGGAATTAGACGTGTAGTTATAGGAATGATTGATCCAGATGGGCGAGTTTCGGGGAAAGGCTGCGATCGCTTAATTCAGGCAGGAATTGAAGTTACAGTAGGAATTGCAGAGGAAGATTGTCTAAAACTAAATGAAGGATTTATCCATCGAGTTAAAACTAACCTACCCTTTGGCATTCTTAAATATGCAATGACCCTAGATGGAAAAATTGCTACCCACACAGGGCATAGTTACTGGATTACTGGATCGCCTGCCCGCCAGCAAGTGCATTTACTTCGTTCTAATTGTGATGCCGTAATTACGGGGGGAAATACGGTCAGGATCGATAATCCCCATCTGACAACTCATAACTTAACTAAACATTCTCCTTTGAGGGTGGTGATGTCGAGAACTTTGAACTTACCCCAATCAGCTAATCTATGGGATATGAATGATCATGAGAAGACCTTAGTATTTACCGAAAGTGGCAATGTGAATAGTGAAATGGTTAAGTATCTGACCGATCGCCAAGTTGAAGTGATGGCATTAGAAAAACTCTCGCCTAAGGCTGTGATGGTAGAACTAGGAAAAAGAGGTTGTAATAGTGTTTTGTGGGAATGTGGCGGAAATTTAGCTGCTAGTGCGATCGCTGATGGAGTAGTGCAGAAGGTTTATGCTTTTATTGCTCCTAAAATTATTGGTGGTGGTTTGGAAGCGATCGCTAATTTTGGTAATAGTCAAATGACTCAGGCTTTGGCTTTAACTAATACTCAAATTACTACTATTGGTGAGGATTATCTGATTACAGGCTACTTATCTTCTAAGTTCTAGTGGTAAAGTTTAGACATTGCTGGAGTATAGCAGAGCGTTCAAATATCTCTTCATTGGCAACAAGGTGATGGGCATAGAGTAAAGCTGCATATATGTCACCTATTTCTAGTTCTGGATAATCTTCCAAAATTTCTTGTATGCTGGCTCCCTTGGCTAGTAACTCTAAAATCATTGCTACTGAAATTCTCAAACCTCGAATGATAGGTTTACCGCAGAGAATCCCTTTATTAAAAGTAATCCTTGAAAGCAGGTTTTCCATATTAAAGTTATCTCACCGATACTACTTTGCAATTTAACACAGATGACATAAAACAATTGGTAATTTCTGAATTTAGTTGATTGGACTACTAAAGGCGATCGCAACCTTATACCTAACAATAACCAGATACTTTTTTACAGCAGAATTTAGATTGATAAGTTATTGAAAGGTTTACATAATTGTTAGGATTTGGTTGGAGGAAAAGTTAAAATTATCTACAATCATTCCCTAATCTCTGGTCTGTATCTGGGGCTTAAGTCGTGTTCATTTCCACTACATAAAAGTAAATATTGACAGCTTTAATACTTTAATAAATTGGTTCTAAGCAAGATTAAGAATAGGGGATACTATTATTTATCTATAATCAGTTCGTAAATGTAATGGGTTTTCGATTGGGTTTTATTCAGAATTTTCTCAGGAAACAATCAGGTGGATTGATGGTTCCGAGAATTCCTATGAATTTAGTCCTGACATTACCCTTTGTGGTGCAAGTGGTGGGAGTTACGGGTTTAGTTGGTTACCTGTCCTATCAGAGTGGGCAGCAGGCGGTAGAAAATCTAGCAAATCAGTTATTAAAACAAACTTCAGCAAGGGTAAGCGATCGCCTTGGTAGTTACTTGCAAGTATCTCAACAGGTGGTAGCGGCAAATGATCTATCGGTTAAGCAGGGAGTACTTAATATCAATGATCCCGAACAACTACGCCGTCAACTTTGGCTACAAATTCGCTCAAATCCCTTAATTCCCACAATTAGTTATTGGAACGATCAGGGTAATGCCATAGGTTACATTCGGATTGCCACCGCAACAGAAAGTACAGCTGCCAGCCAAGTTAGTGGTGAAACCATCCCCATCGGCACGATCGCTTTGATGGAGTTTAGGGCTAATCAACATCGCTATTATTTAACAGACTCTCAGGGCAAGCCACGGAAGCTAATTTATAAACTGCAAAATGACTATCGGGAGCTTGATTGGTATCGCCTGGCAAAAACTAATAGAACCCAACATTGGTCTCCTGTATTTAGGTCACAGGATTCTATGCTCTTCCTCAAACTGGCGATCGCCCCTGTTATAGATAAAGCAGGCAAATTTCAGGGTTTATTCACTGCTAACTATTCGCTGCTGCAAATTGGGGAATTTCTGGATCAGCTAGATTTATCAGTTAATGGACAGGTTTTTATTATTGAGCGATCGGGTGATCTAGTTGCTACATCTGTACTTGACGAAGCATCAGGTAAGACTTTGATCAATGACCAAACCAATGGCAAATCATTAAGACCAAATGTTTTAAATAGCCAAGATCAAGTTACAAGGGCAGTAGTTCAACAACTGATTCAGCAATTAGGTAATTTTGACAAAATTAAGAAATCCCACCAACTAAGCTTAACTGTGGTAGGGCAGAAGCAATTTGTGCAGATTACACCCTATCAAGACGAGTATGGTTTAGATTGGCATGTAGTCACCGTGATTCCAGAATCTGACTTTACGGCGGAAATTCAAGACAATATAAGGCGTACAGTATTTTTATGTGGTTTTGCCGTTTTAGTTTCCATTGGCATTAGTATTTGGACAGCCCATCGGATTACTCGTCCAATTCTGCGCTTAAGTCGAGCTAGTAAGGCAATGGCTCAGGGAGAATGGCAGGAACAGTTACCCGAAAATCATGCGATCGCCGAACTTCAGACCCTAGCAACATCATTTAATTTGATGGCAAGTCAGGTACAGAAATCTTTTGATCGGGTGGAAGCTGTACTCCAAGAATCACAGGAAAAGTATAAGGTACTCTTTCAAATCTCACCCATTGGCATTTCCATTACCGATTCCCAGGGCAGAATTATTGAGTGCAATAGGCTCTTGGCGCAGTTTTTTGGGGTACCCAATGTCGATGAAGTTGAATTCTTAGAGAATCAAATTAGTGCCAATGCCATCCGTGCCGATGGTTCCCCCATGCCAGTGGCAGAATATGCTCGTATGCAGGCTTTAAGAACCCAAGCTTCTGTCTATGATGTGGAAAAGGGAGTTGTCTGTGCGGATGGGGTGTTGCGGTGGTTTAGCGTCAGTGCTAGTCCTATTCCTGTAGATGGTTGTGGAGTAGTTTCGATCTATTTAGATATTAGCGATCGCAAACAAAATGAAGATAATCTGCGCCGCTACGAACGAATTGCCTCTGCCACTAGTGATTGTATTGCCCTTGTCGATCTTAACTACAACTATCAATTAATTAATCAATCTTATTTAGAATGGCATGATAAACCTATCCATGAAATTATCGGGCATTCTGTAAGCAATTTACTCGGTGCAGAAATATTTGAAACAGTTATTAAATCTCGGTTTGAACGATGTCTTGCAGGGGAAATGCAAAGGTTTGAACATAGGGTTAGTTATACTAAAGCAGGTTTATTGGATGTAGAAGCCACCTATAGCCCTTATATCGAACTAAACGGCTCAATCTCAGGGATTGTAGTTAATGTAAGAGATATTAGCGATCGCAAGCAGTCTGAAATCAAACTCGAAGATACTCGCAACTTTTTGCAAACTATTATCGATCACATCCCCGTAGCTTTATTTGTTAAAAATGGCAATGCCGAGCATTTTGGGGAAATGTTGCTTTGGAATAGTACTAGTGAAAAGATGTTTGGCTTAACCGCAGCAGAGGCGATCGGCAAAACTGTATATAATCATTTTCCTAAGGAACAGGCTGATTTCTTTTATCAAAAAGACCAAGAAGCATTTATTAATGGTATTCCTGAAGATATTTCTGAAGAACCAATTGATAGCTTAAGTTTGGGGCGACGCATTCTGCATACAGTAAAAGTTCCACTATATGATCGCCATCAAAATCCCCAATACCTCCTTTGTTTTTCTGAGGATATTACCGAACGCAAACAAGCAGAAGCTAAACAAAAGGAAATTGAAAATGCTTTAATCGAAAGTGAAAACCGCTATCGGCAGGTTGTGCAAACCCAAGTAGATTTTATTCTGCAGTCTTTGCCAGATACCACAATTACCTTTGCCAACGATTCTATCTGTCGTGCTTTGGATGTACCGATCAATCAATTAATTGGGCAAAAATGGAGTAATTTTGTTGCCCCAGAGGACTTAGAAGAAACATTCCAAAAAATATCTGCCCTCAGTCCCAGTAATCCCAGTTTTACCGCCGAGAACCCCGATCAGCGTGGGGATGGGCAGATCGGCTGGACGCAATGGATTAATCAAGGAGTTTTTGACGCTCAAGGTCAACTTATTGGCATTCAATCGGCTGGAAGAGATATTAGTGATCGCAAACGAGCCGACATTGCCCTCCGAGAAAGTGAGCAAAGATTTCGCCTGCTCTTTGAATCCACGCCCCTAATTGCTGTACAGGGATACAATTGCCACCGCCAAGTTATCTATTGGAATGACGCTAGTGAAAAACTGTATGGATTTAGTAAATCTGAAGCTATTGGTCAGCAGATTGAAGACTTGATGATTCCCCTTGAGATGAGGCAAACAGTAATTGATGCGATCGACAATTGGTACACCGAAGGGCAGCAAATTCCTGCGGGTGAATTGGACTTACTGCACAAAGATGGTTCCATAGTTTCTGTCTATTCTAGTCACATCATGTTGACAAATATTGATGGCGAACCAGAAATGTATTGTGTTGATATTGATCTTAGCGATCGCAAGCGATTAGAACTCGACCTACGATTATCAGAAAGTAAGCTAAATGACATCTTAAATAGTACATCAGCAATAATTACGAGAACGCAGATTAAGAGAGATGGCACATGGGAAATAACCTATGTTTCTAAGGCATGTGAAGCAGTCTCTGGGTATAGTCCCAAGGAATTAATTGATGATCAAGCACTTTGGATCAGTTCGATTTACCCTGAAGATTGGCAAAGTTTGGTAGATCAAATTTACGCAGATATTTTTAATGAGACTGGTGGGACTTATATCTATAGATTTAGACATAAAGACGGAAATCTACGTTGGATTTCGCAAACAAACCATTCTCGCTGGGATACATTCCTGAATGCCTATGTCGTCACGATACTTACCTCAGACATTAGCGATCGCAAACAAGCTGAAGAGGCACTACAAAAAAGTGAAAAAGCTTTAATCGAGGCACAACAGATCGCTCATATTGGTAGTTGGGAGTTTGATGTTGCCACTCAAAAAATTACTTGGTCAAAGGAACTATTTCGGATGTTTGGGCTTGATCCACAGCAATCAGAACCGCCTTTCGAGCAGTATCTCCAACAGATGATTCATCCTGACTATCGATTGGCTTTACAACAAAAAATCGAAGCAGCGATCGCCCACGGCACCCCCTACACCATTGATTACCAAGCAATTCAACCCGATGGTTCAATGCGTTACCATGAAGGACGAGGAGAAGTTGAAATAAACGATCAAGGACAGGTTGTGCGTCTATTTGGTACTGCTTTGGATATTAGCGATCGTAAACAAGCAGAAATCGAACTGGAACAAGCTAAGGAAAAAGCTGAAGCTGCCACCATCGCCAAGAGTGCTTTTCTTGCCAACATGAGTCACGAAATTCGGACACCGATGAACGGCGTAATTGGCATTGCCGATCTGCTTGCCGAACAGGATTTAACCACCGAGCAGCAAGAACTAGTCCAAATCATTAAATATAGTGGTAATGCTTTACTGACAATCATTAACGATATCCTTGACTTCTCAAAAATAGAATCAGGAATGTTAGCCCTAGAATCCCATGAGTTTTCCCTAGGAGATATTTTAGCGTCTGTCTGTAAACTGCTGAGTAGCCAAGCTGCGGATAAACACATTACCCTTGGCTATACGCTTTCATCTATGCCCCAAACCTTTATTGGTGATAGTGCAAGGCTTCGGCAAATCCTACTTAATCTAGTGGGCAATGCCATCAAGTTTACGGAAAGTGGTAACGTCTCCATCACATTTAGCACTAAGTTACTGGATCGGGCATTTAATCAGCATGAAAATCAGTATGAACTCAGCTTTACTGTCAAAGATACAGGCATCGGTATTGATCCTGCCCGGTTACATAAACTCTTTCAACCGTTTACCCAAGCTGATGCTTCTATTAGCCGTAAATATGGTGGCACAGGGCTGGGCTTAGCAATTAGCAAACGTCTAGTGGAATTAATGAAAGGTACGATCTGGGTAGAAAGCCACGGGCATATAGGCGGCAACCCACCCTTAAACTGGCAACCACCAGAAAATACCCAAGGTTCCACTTTCTATTTTACGATCGCCCTAAAATCAAAATCAAATACTACCCAGACTCAAGCCATAGCCCCATCGATAATTGATCGCACTGTCGCCGAGAAATACCCTCTCCGCATTTTATTAGTCGAAGATAACCTCGTTAATCAAAAAGTTGCCAAGTTTGCCCTAAAGAAACTAGGTTATAAAATAGATATTGTGAATAACGGCTTAGAAGCTTTAAACATCCTGCAAGCAGAGGCATATGATCTCATATTTATGGATATCCAAATGCCAGAAATGGATGGATTAACTGCCACCCGCTTAATTCGCCAAAACTTGGTAAATCAGCCTTGGATCGTTGCCATGACCGCCAATGCTATGCCCGAAGATCGCCAAACTTGTTTAGAAGCAGGTATGAATGATTACATTGCTAAACCCTTTAGTATCCAGCAGATCATCCAGATCATTGCGAAATTATGCCAAGGCTGAGGTCTCTGATTTATCAGAGCTTATTTTTTTCTACCTTTGTTACGGCTAAGAGTTGCATCCACCAATTCTAATTCCGTAGGTCGAAAGGAAACTAATTTATCCCAATTCCCACCTTCAAACAGCACTGCCACTCTACCATCACTAACTCTTTGCACCTGTCCTTCAAATCCATAGTAGGTATCAGCAACATTAGAAACACGCACAGCCGAACCGGGGAATATAATTTCGCTCATATATTTTTAGTTTTAGTTTTGGTTTTACTTTTAGTTTTATTTTTGCCTATATTGCTATTCTTAATCCAGAATTTTAGCTTAGCAAATATTGGGTTGAGGTTGCTACTAGATATGCTTTTATCTCATTTTCCGCTTTAGTCTTTCGATTTCCTCATCCATTTCCCACTTTTGAAACTGCGCTTCTAGGGGATCATCAGCACCAGAACTTGGAGGAGGGTTAAGGGTTTCCCAACTAAAGGTGGATTTAGATTCACTACTTCCACTCGCTGGGCGGGATTTAGGTATTTGATCAATTTTTAGTTGTACCTCTTTAATCCGATCTTTAATCTGGGTGCGGAGTTCTAGGGTTTGTGCCAACCTTTGTTTTGTGAGTTCCATTTGTCCCCATACCTGATTGCCTTGCTTTAACAATGAGGCTTCCCGTTCATTTGCGGCATTTGCTAAGTCTTGACGACCAGATTCCTTTGCCTTACTTGCACGTTCATGCCATAGCTTTATATCCTCGGCGATCGCTAAAATTTGATCCTGAAACTGCTTTTCCTTCTTTTCAAAGTCAAGAATAATCCTGAGAATTTCTGCTTCTTGCTGCTTAAGCTGCTCCAACAGCACCTGCAATTCCATCTGTGGATTTTTACGAATATACTCTTCGAGCCGAGTTTCCAAAAACCTTGATATATCTTCAATTAAGCCCATGATTGCTCCTTAAGAATTAGGAATTGACTTATGTCTTTAAAATTGTGGTTAGAATTTTTGACCAACGGTAATCTTTGTATCTTCGCTACCCCGTTTGAGTGTAACCTCCTGCTGCGTAATGCGGGCAAGAGTCCAACCAGAATCCGCAACCACACTACCAAGTTTAAAAGATTGAGTAGAACCATTAACATCAAATATTGCTGAGGAGCGATCGCCCAAATCCAGAACCCCAATTAAGGTATAGCTGCCTGCGGGTTTTTTAGGTGTAGCCACAACTGACGCAACCCTTGAGCCAGGAATAGATGCTGGAGAAGTTGAAGTTACTGAGGATGCAGTCGGAGGATTTGATGGCGGGGCAGGTTGATAAATGGGAATATATATGGGCTTTACTAAAGGCTGTGCCAAGGAATTAGGAGAATTAACAGCAGAAGTATCACTAGTTGGAGAGGCTGAAGTATTTGTCGGTTTGATTTCTAGAAGCGATCGCCGTAATTTTTCTGCTACAGGTGCTGATACGTTATCGGTTTGCGACAATATTGATGTTTGAGGTGATGTTTGGGAACTAGACGTAGTTATTTTAAAGTTTATAAACCCTAATAAAATCGCAAAAATAGCAGAGGTCAAAGCTGAACCAAGCAGGAGGCTATCGATGAAGCTAACTGAGGAGGATGCAGCTACTGGAGTTGACTCTAGGAAAATTGTTGCGGGTGGTTGCGGCGAGCTAATTGATGAACTGAGTTTGGGCTTGGGTTTGGCTGGTCTAGTGATCGTTTCAGGTCTAATTTTTACTATGGACGACTCTAGTTTAGCTTTTGAGGTAGTTGTCTTGGTGCTGGACGGTAGTTTAGTATCAGCGATCGCCAGAGTTTGCTCAACTTCAGAAAATAGTGAATCCATCAACTCCTCAGCCTGTTCATGGAGAGGATTTAAATTTACTTGGTCTATATGACTACCGTCTTGTTGCATGCTCAATTTTGCAGTTAAGTTTTTAGTCAAATTATCAGACTTTAACCAAAGCTTTATATTTGTAGCCAAGATAGCATATTTGGGGTATGACTCAAAGGTAAAAAAGTTGAATTTTTAATTTAATTTGACAATTGCGATACTATTTGTGTATTCTTAGAAAGCTGAAAGTTTTGCCCCTATCGTCTAGAGGCCTAGGACACATCCCTTTCACGGATGCGACGGGGATTCGAATTCCCCTAGGGGTATATTAAAATAACAAAATAGTCTATGACCCGTGATCTTCGATCTTTTCTCGGACTACTAGAGCAACGTGGTCAATTGAGGCGAGTTAAGGCTCTGGTTGATCCAGACTTAGAAATAGCAGAAATTAGCAATCGGCTCTTGCAATCTGGAGGACCAGCTCTAGTATTTGAGAATGTTAAAGGTTCGAGTATCCCTGTGGTGGTTAACTTGCTTGGAACCGTAGAACGGGTTTGCTGGGCAATGGGGATGGAAAAGCAGAATGAACTAGAGGAACTGGGAATAAAGCTCGGTAAGTTACAAAGCCCCAAACCTCCTAAAAAACTATCTCAGGCGATCGACTTCGGCAAAATTTTATTTGATGTGGTCAAGTCCCGTCCGCAAAAGGTCTTATTTGGTAATGCTCCCTGTCAAGAAGTAGTTTTAACAGGCGATCAAGTGGATTTAAATATTCTGCCCTTGATCCGTCCGTGGTGCCATGATGCAGGTAAAGTGATTACCTTGGGCTTAGTAATTACCAAAGACCCAGAAAATGGGATTCCTAATGTTAGTGTTTATCGCTTACAGCAGCAATCTCACAATACGATGACCGTGCATTGGCTCTCGATCCGAGGTGGTGCCAGACATCTCCGCAAGGCAGCCGAAATGGGCAAAAAATTAGAAATTGCGATCGCCCTTGGTGTTGATCCATTATTAATCCTTGCGGCAGCGACCCCAATTCCTGTGGATTTATCAGAGTGGATTTTTGCGGGGCTTTACGGTGGTGAAGGCGTACAACTGGTGAAGTGCAGAACCCTAGACCTAGAAGTACCTGCTCAAGCTGAATTTATTTTAGAAGGGACAATTACCCCCGGTGAAGTACTGCCCGATGGACCCTTTGGTGATCACATGGGCTATTACGGTGGAGTTGAGGATTCACCCTTAGTGAGATTTCAGGCAATTACCCATCGGCAAAACCCGATTTACCTTACTACTTTTAGTGGCAGACCACCCAAGGAAGAAGCAATGATGGCGATCGCTCTGAATCGCATTTACACGCCAATTTTGCGCCAACAGGTCACAGAAATCACGGACTTTTTCTTGCCCATGGAAGCATTGAGTTATAAAGCTGCAATTATTTCCATTAAAAAAGCATATCCCGGTCAAGCGCGGCGGGCAGCCTTGGCATTTTGGAGTGCCTTACCCCAGTTTACCTATACTAAATTCGTGATCGTGGTGGATGAGTCCATAAATATTCGTGATCCAAGACAAGTGGTCTGGGCGATTAGTTCCAAAGTTGATCCAGTGCGAGATGTGTTTATTCTGCCCCAAACTCCCTTTGATTCTTTGGATTTTGCCAGTGAAAAAATCGGACTAGGTGGACGCATGGGCATTGACGCTACGACTAAAATTGCGCCAGAAGCTGATCATGAATGGGGAGCCGCCTTAGAATCTGATCCTGAAATTGCTGCTATGTGCGATCGCCGTTGGGCGGAATATGGATTAGCAGACTTAAATTTAGAAGGTGGTGATCCTAACTTGTTTGGCTATATGATTTCTTAAAAGACTGCCATGAGGGAAAAAATACTAAAGGAATATGAAGAGGGTAAGAGAGACTTTACTGGAATCAATCTTAAAGGTATCAATTTGGATAACGTCTGCCTTAAAAATGTTGACTTCTCAGACTCTAACTTTGAAGGAGCTTCTATCAATAACTCTAATCTAGTTAAAATGAACTTCTATCGTGCAAATCTTAAAGGTATAACTATTAACAATTCAAAGTTAGTAATCTCTGAGCTTAGTTTTGCAAATCTCGAATACAGTAATATTCAGCATTCAATTTTAGTCAAGAATGAAATTTTTTCGGCGATAATCAATTTTGCAGATTTTTCTTACTGCAATTTATCAAAAACAAACTTTCTTGGTTCTCAACTGATAAACGCAAAGTTTTTGTATTCATACTCAGATCATGCAAATTTTGGTGGCTGTAATTTAAGAGATGCAAACATGAGAAACGCAAACTTAAATTACTCATCATTAATAGATACATATATGTCTAAAGTTGATTTAACTGGAGCAAACTGTTCAAACACTGAATTTATTGGTACTAATTTAGTATCAGCCATTTTAGATAATGTGAATTTCTTTCATTCATATATGCTAGATGTAGATTTAAAGAATGCAAGTCTTAAAAATGCAAACCTAAAAGATATTTACAATATTAGCAATTCAGACTGGACTGATGCTGATTTCACAGGTACTGGGTATGAAATTGATGGAGATAATTTAGTTTATCGGGGAGATGAATAGATGTAATGCCATTAGCCAAGCCAGCAAGCAATAAAAAGCGTTACTCCGATCCTACAGGCATAAATCTCGTAGCTGAGACTAATCATACTTACGATGGTGGCGATCCTAACTTATTGATCCTAACTTATTTGGTTATATGATTTCTTAACTTTGCATTGATTGAGGTTTCTCTGCTAGATTTTTAGTGAATTAGTCGAAATTTAACCCAAACTTAAAAATCCTCTTTGTTCCCAGAACATATACAAGCCACTAATAATCATCGAAGTCAGAACAAACTGCCGAAATAACTGAGAACTGATGCGCTCCAGCAGGTATTTACCAACAAAGTTAGCAGGAATTGCTGCTAGTCCGATCGCTAGTCCAGCATAAATTTCTTGGGTGTTTAATGCCCCTAATAACCCATAGGTAAAAATTTTGACTGTGTGAATAATTACGACATGGGTAGCTTTGGTAGCGATTAATTCTTCCTTGACTAAACCATAACGCAGGTAAAAAGGATTTAATACAGGACCTGTGGTACCGATCAAACCAGAGACAAATGCCTTTAAAAAACTGGCGGGCATGATGTGCCAAGCTTGAAGCTTAAACCGAGTTTTCTTTAATTCTCCTAATTCGCTTGATTTCGTTGATTCAGTAGTTTGCGGCTCTTTCTGTTTAGGACTTTCCAACGCAAAACCAATTACACTGATAACTAAAAATACCCCAATCAGTAACTGTAGCCACTCCAAATGGATTTGGGTAAACGTATAAGCACCAAGAAATGCGCCAGCGATCGCCCCTGGGAAATACCAGAGAGTTAGTTTCCAGTCTATAAATCGCCAAAATAATAAGATGCGATGGGAGTTACCCAAAAACATGCCAATGGTGATTACTGGCGGGACTGCTTCTGCGCCTAGCATTAAGTTAACTAGAGGAATCATCACAAAGGGGCTACCACCACCCGCTAGGGTACTAATGATCCAAGCAAAAAAGCTAACTAGGGCAAGATATAAAATAGACATCAGTACAAAATCCTTTGCTTAAGTACCAAATCCCTTACTAGACTTTTTATTTATTTCCCAAACTAGAACCTCACCTTGGGCAGTACCCACAGCTAGTTTATGTCCTTGGGGGTGCCACTTGAGGCAGGTAATTTCTGAATTTAGATTGAAAGATTGAATGGTATTTGTTCCCCTAGATAAATAGAGCTTACCTTCGGTATCCCCAGAAGCTAAAACTTTACTGTGGGGTTGAAATTCCAAAGCATTGACATTGCCTGAATGTTGGTTCAAGACCTCGGCTTGCCAACCGCTATTGGGCTGAGGATGGGGCTGCCACAGAGTAATCTCATTTCCACTAGCTAGGGCAAAGGTATTCCCAGTTTGATAATTTGACCAGGAGATCGCCTTGATTTTACTGACAAATCCCCGAAGCTGAAAGGGCGACAGGGTAAACTCGCCATCTTGGTATTCTAAAAAAATTACCATCTTATCGGCGGTAGCAATTACTAAATACTGCCCTCGATCCTGCCAAGCGATCGCTGTTATAGCCGTAGGTAAAGGTAAAGTAAAGGGGTCTTGATCCCAATCAGCAGCATTCCAGATTTTTATGCTTTGATAACCACTGGCAGTCAGATAATTTCCCGTTGGATGCCACGCTAAACCTTGTACAGAAGAATTTTCAAAGTTGACTGTTGTGACAATATCTTGAGTTTTTACACTCCAAACCTGCACATACTTACCCAAACTAAAGGCAAAATCTGACTGATGCCATGCCAAAAAATCAATCCAAGTATTACCCTGATCAATACTTATTTGGGGACTTATTATGGGCTGTTCGGAAAAATTTGCTAAATTCAAGTTCCAGAGCTTAATTTTACCGCCTTCGCCTGCTGCGCTTAACCAATTACCGCTAAAACCCTGACTACTAAAGCTTAAACAGTCCACTGACTCGTTATTTGCCCCTTGGAAAATTTGTGTAGATTTATTCCCCAACCATAAACCCACTTCCCCATCTGCGGTGGCAATTGCTAAATGATCAGATTCTTCAGCCCAAGCGATCGCCGTAACGTAATCACTGAATTTATGACTCCAACTTGGCTTAGGGGATAAAATTCGATTCTTAGCAAAATCCAACATTAATTCTAATTATTTTGGGTTAAGAAGCTGGAGAGAAAGTTACAGAAAAAATGAAAGTTACCTATGCTCCAAACTTTATATCAAAGCGTAAATATAAAGAGTCAAGGGATAAGTAACTTCACTAAGTAATTATACTTTCAAAAGTAGGTAAGACTATAGATTTAGACTACAACTGGGTGTTTTGCTAAGGATTTTTCCAAATCTGCTAAAGCCTCGGCATCAATTTTACTTTGCATTGGACAGAACTTTGGTCCACACATAGAACAGAACTCTGCTGTTTTATAGATGTCCGCAGGTAAGGTCTCATCGTGGTACTCCTTAGCTCTTTCTGGATCAAGGGACAGGGCAAACTGTTGATTCCAATCAAAGTTATATCTGGCATGGGATAAAGCATCATCGCGATCGCGCGCCCCCGGACGATGACGAGCGATATCCGCAGCATGGGCAGCAATTTTGTAGGCGATTAACCCATTCCTTACATCTTCGGCATTGGGCAGTCCAAGGTGTTCCTTTGGCGTAACATAACACAGCATTGCCGTACCGTACCAACCAGCCATTGCCGCTCCGATCGCCGAAGTAATATGATCATACCCAGGGGCAATATCCGTAACCAAGGGACCCAGCACATAGAAAGGAGCTTCGGAACATTCTTCCATTTGCTTTCTGACATTAAATTCAATTTGATCCATCGGCACATGACCAGGACCTTCAACCATGACTTGAATATTGTGTTCCCAAGCACGGCGAGTCAGATTGCCAAGGGTTTTTAGCTCTGCCAACTGGGCGGCATCGGAGGCATCATGCTGACAACCGGGACGCAAAGAATCTCCTAAACTGAAGGACACGTCATACTTTTTAAAAATCTCAATGATGTCATTAAAGTGAGTATAAAGAGGATTCTGTTTATGGTGTGCCAACATCCACCGTGCCAAAATCCCTCCCCCACGGGAGACAATCCCTGTAATCCGATTTTTAACTAGGGGCAAATGCTCAATTAAAATGCCTGCATGGATAGTCTGATAGTCCACCCCTTGCTGGGCGTGCTTTTCAATAATATGTAAAAAATCATCAGCCGTCAGGTTTTCAATTCTGCCATGCACACTTTCCAATGCTTGATAAATCGGTACAGTGCCAATGGGAACGGGCGAAGCATTAATAATTGTGGTGCGAATGGTATCCAGATTTCCCCCACCCGTGGATAAATCCATGACCGTATCAGCCCCATATTTGACGGCAAGGTGTAGTTTTGCCACTTCTTCAGCCATATCCGAGGAATTAGGTGATGCACCAATATTGGCATTTACCTTACATCGAGACGCAATCCCAATCATCATGGGTTCAAGGTTCGTGTGATTTTTGTTAGCAGGAATAATTGCTCTACCTCTTGCCACTTCGTCACGCACTAATTCTACAGGTAGATTTTCTCGCCATGCCACATAGTGCATTTCTTCGGTAATCTCTCCTCTACGGGCGCAGTCCATTTGGGTACCGCGATATATGCCCCTACGGGTGGGTGCTGCTGAAGTCGTGTTTGTCATTGGTTATGATTCTCTATAGTTTGCTTTCCTACGCCGGTGTGAGCCGAACAGGTTCTAAGGATGTTATCTCAGTCTGGAAATTAAACCAGACACTCCTAGCGTTTCCCAATAATAACCCATAGCAGGCGGTGACTTTTTGGAATGAATGATTTTTTAACTTAACATTGCCATAAACATTGTCATAATCGATTAATGCTTACTTTAAGATTTTTCTGTTGAATGCCTAATTTTCCCTGGTGGCGATCGCTCATTTTTTTAATTGGTAGTGGCTTGACCCTCGGATTGGTAATTACGCTACTGGATCGGCTTGCTGCCATTTATCAATTTGTTGCCCAGTATCAGCCCCTATTAGCAGTATTAGTTGTATTGCTGTTACTGGCTTTAGTTGTGGCTTTAGGTTTAGTCAGTTGGAAATATTTAGGGATATTTTCGAGGCGATCGCCCAAGGTTGTCATTCCAGAAGTCTCTACTGATAAGTTTGAAGCAGCTACGGAAAATCTGGAGGCAATTCAACAGCAGGTTAATCAAATTCAAGATGAAGTGATCAAGCGATCGCTCCTTTCTCAATCCCAGCAGTTACAAACTGAATTAGAAACAGCAGAAATCTCCGTAGTTATCTTTGGTACTGGTTCGGCGGGTAAAACCTCTTTAGTTAATGCTTTGTTGGGTTCGCAAGTGGGAAAAGTTAGTGCAGCGATGGGAACTACAGAAGTGGGAACAGTCTATAGCTCCGTACAAATTTCGGGAAGGGTCTCTGGACAAAGGATCGACTTGACATTAACCATTACCGATACTCCGGGAATTTTAGAAGTAGGTACGGCGGGGACAATGCGTGAACGAATGGCAAAGGCGGTCGCAACCACATCAGATTTACTATTATTCGTTGTAGATAATGACTTGCTCAAATCTGAATATGAACTCTTAAAAAATCTCAGTGCCATTGGCAAGCGATCGCTATTAGTATTCAATAAAATTGATCTGTTTACTAAAAGTGATCAGCAAATTATCCTAGATCGGCTTAGGGAGCGAGTGCAAGAATTTATTAACCCTAAAGATGTGGTGGCGATCGCTGCTAATCCTAAACCCATTACCCTAGAGTCGGGAGAAATAATCACACCTATTCCTATTTTGAAACCCCTACTCAAACGTTTAGTCATAGTTCTGGATACGGAAGGCGATGATCTAGTTGCAGATAATATTTTGCTCCAGTCTCAAAAGCTTAGCACTCAAGCCCGTGAGGTACTTAATCAGCAAAGACAACAGGCAGCCGAGCAAATAATTACCAAATTTCAATGGTTAGTCGTCGGCGTGATTTTTGCCACCCCATTACCTGTAGTCGATTTACTGGCAACGGCGGCAATTAATGCCCAAATGGTTGTGGAAATTGCGAAGGTCTATGAATGCGAACTAAATATTAATCAAGGTAAGGAATTAGCATCCTCCTTGGCAAAAACTATGGCAAGTCTGGGCATTATTAAAGGGATATCCCAAATTGTAACCTCGGCGATTTCAGTGACAGTGGTGGGATACCTACTAAAATCAACGGTTCAAGGTGTTACAGGGGCATACCTCACCCACATTGCAGGTAAAAGTTTTATGGAATACTTTAGTGCCAATCAAAATTGGGGAGATGGTGGCATTAGTGCAGTTGTAGAACGGCAATTTCAACTTAACCGTCGTGATGAATTTATTAAATCCTTTATTAAAGAAGCTGTGCAAAGGTTAGGAAAACTTGAGTCCTGAGTTGCCCTCAGTATCAACAAAAAGCAAGTTAAAATCCAAGTTAGACATATTAAATCCGTCTTTATAAATAAAAATTTGCTTAAAATTAGTCTGTTTGACAATGATGCCTTAAAAATCTGATAAATAATGACAACCGCAGAAGAGATTTTATCCAGTTTTGCCCGCTTTGGGATTCATTTGGGTTTAGAGCGCATTCAACAGCTTTTAGCAGATTTAGGGAACCCTCAGAATCAAGTGCCGATTATCCATGTGGCGGGGACGAATGGCAAAGGTTCAGTTTGCGCCTATCTCTCGTCTATCCTAATGGCAGCAGGATATAAGGTTGGGAGATATACTTCCCCCCATTTAGTCAATTGGCGAGAACGCATTTGTATTAACTCTGTCTGGATTAGTAATGATGATTTATTAAAAGCTCTACAGCGAGTACAGTCTGTCATTAAACCTGACGCTATGCCCACTCAGTTTGAAGTGATTACCGCAGCGATGTGGTGGTATTTTGCCCAGTCTCAGGTTGATATTGCCGTGATTGAAACAGGATTAGGGGGAAGGCTGGATGCTACGAATGTATGCGATCGCCCCTTAATTTCCGTAATTACCTCCATTAGTCGTGACCATTGGCAGAGATTAGGAGATTCTTTAGCAGCGATCGCCTCGGAAAAGGCAGGAATTATCAAACCTCATTGTCCAGTAGTTGTGGGAGAGTTACCCCCAGAGGCAGCAGCGGTGATTAGCCAGAAAGCTGAAGTTTGTCACGCCCCGATCGCTTGGGTGGAATCCGCAACCAATAAGAATCCTAATCAGGCATTATGGCGAGGTTTAGAGTATCCCTTAGCACTTTTAGGTAAACATCAATTAATGAACTCAGGGATTGCCCTTGCCACCATTGAAACTTTGAATGATCAAGGTTGGAACATTTCTGCGGATGCTATTTATACAGGAGTGCAGCAAACCCAATGGCAGGGAAGATTACAATGGACTACCTATAAATCTCATAATAAATCTCATAAACTTTTACTAGATGGAGCGCATAATCAAGCCGCAGCTGAGTATTTACGCCAATTTGTCGATGAATATTATCCCCATGTCAAAAAACGGTGGGTGATCGGAATGTTGGATACTAAGGATCATGCAGGCATTTTGCGATCGCTTTTACAACCCCAAGACCTATTATTTATCGTCCCAATTCCTAATCATCAATCCGTTAATCCTGAAACTGTGCAGGCGATCGCCAACGAAATCCTAGAATGCCCTGCTTACCTGTGCACCAATCTTGAGGGCGGACTAGAAACAGCATTTAGTTATGATTATGCAGACTCCGATCTTGTAATTCTTTGTGGCTCTTTATATCTAGTCGGTGAGTTTCTAGCCTAGAATACAGACACCGCCGATCTTGACCTTATATGCAAATCACCTTTCTTGGTACCAGTTCTGGAGTTCCCACCCGTAAACGTAATGTGTCCAGTATTGCGCTACGGTTGCCTCAACGGGCTGAGGTGTGGCTAATGGACTGCGGTGAAGGTACCCAGCAGCAAATTTTACGCAGTGATGTCAAGATTAGCCAAATTACCAAGATATTTATTACCCACATGCACGGTGATCATATTTTTGGACTAGCTGGTTTACTTGCAAGTTGTGGCATGGCTGGGAATGTCGAACATATTGACTTATACGGACCTGCGGACTTAGGGGAGTATCTGAATTCCTGTTTACGCTACAGTGATACCCGTCTTTCCTATCCAATTAAAGTTCATAAAGTGGCACCGGGATTTGTTTGTGAAGATGAAGAATTTACCGTTACCTGTGCAGCACTAAAGCATCGAGTTACAGCCCACGGTTATCGGATTGAGCAAAAAGATCGATTGGGAAGATTTAATGTGGAAAAAGCGATCGCTCAGAAGATTCCCTCAGGACCTCTGTATGGGCAGTTAAAACGGGGGCAGAATGTGACTTTAGCCGATGGTAGATTTATTAATGGCAGCGATTTTCAAAGTCCCCCCCAAATCGGACATAAGGTGGTGTACTGCACTGATACGATCTATTGCGAAAATGCTGTAGAACTGGCGAAGGATGCGGATGTTTTAATTCATGAGGCAACATTTGCCCATCAAGATGCAGATTTGGCATATCAGAGAATGCACTCCACCACCACAATGGCAGCCCAAGTCGCTCTAGCTGCAGGGGTGAAAGCTCTGATTATGACCCACTTCAGCCCCAGATATGCTCCAGGCAATTCTGTGCAGCTAGATGATTTATTGCATGAGGCAAGAATGATTTTCCCAAATACCTACATTTCCTATGATTTTATGACTTTTGATGTGGAGGCGATCGCACTGGCAAAAGAAACACCTAAGATTCCAGCTTGATTAGGCTAAAGTTTTCTTGTCTTTGACGCATCCTTAACCCAAAATGTTAGAATCCTTAGATAAAAATTAGGTAACACCTTCCTAAAGTTAATGAGTGAAATAATTTCGTGGACTGTAGAAGCTGAGGCAATGCTAAAAGAAATTCCATTTTTTATCCGTCCTTTTGCCCGTAAAAAGATTGAAACCTACGCACAGGAAAATCACCTTAACGAGATTACAATCGAGATTTATAAAAAAGCTAAAGAGTTATTCAACAAAAAATATAATTGATTAATTTAGCTCAGTTATACCGATCAATAATATCGATACATAAACACTTACGGAGAAGACTCAAACTCAAGCTGAGAATTTTTAATATCAATTAATGGAGCTAACTCAAATACATTGCGATAGCCATAATTATAAAGAGTGATGTAGGTCGAGAGATTGAGGGAAGCTGTGGTAATTTTGGTGGGAAATGGACTCTCTGCTCCCAGAAAATTGTTATTACAATAAATGAGAATAGTTGTACTTTTATCTGGAATTAACTGCTCTAAACTAGCGATCGCAATGTCAGGAAAGCTGAGGTTAATAGCTCCTTTAACATGCAGTTCATTATATCTTTGCCGACTGCGGGCATCTAGGATAATTGTATTTGGCTCAAGGCTTTTTAGGATAAAATCAGGTTCAGATAATCGCCTTGATTCTCGATGGATAGCAGTTTCTTGGGCAACTTTTAGATAGCCCGTCATATCAATTGCAGGATTGCTCAGTTCTGATCTAAGTTGAGCAGCGATCGGGAAACAAGTAAAAGAAGTAAACAATAATACTCCTAGGTAACTCCAATGTTTCATACCCAAACCTCGGCAATTAATTTAGATATTTAGATAAATATTTTTACTTGGCTGTAGGATCAATTTTCATTAACACTTGTCCATAACCCACTGGTTGAGCATTATCTATTAAAATCTCGACAATGCGCCCATCCATATCCGCTTCTATTTCATTCATCAGCTTCATAGCTTCAATAATACATACAGGCTGACCTTTACGAACTAAGTCCCCTTTATTTACGAAAGGCGGCTCATCGGGTTTAGGCGACCTATAGAAAGTTCCTACCATTGGAGAGGGAATGTCAATTAAGTTCTTATTGCTCGGAGGAGGAGCCTGCACAGGAGCAGCTGTAATTACAGGTTCAGAGGGAACTACAGAAACAACCTGACTCACTGGAGCTATGGTTTTCTCGCTTTTGCGAATATTTAAACGCACATCCCCAAATTCTAGACTCAATTCCGTTAGGTCTGTCTGGTTAATCAGGGAGATTAGTTCTTTTAGTTCCTCTAAATTAAGTTCCACTTAGTTATCACGCCCCAAATATGTATCTGTACGAGTATCAACTTTTATTTTTTCGCCAGTGGAGATAAATAGAGGCACCATAACTTGAGCTCCCGTTTCAATAATTGCAGGTTTAGAGCTACCCGTGGCACTATCACCCTTTAATCCTGGATCGGTTTGAATCACTTCATAGGTAACAGAGTTAGGTAATTCAACTTCTAGGACTTGCTTGCCCCACATGATTACATTAACTTCCATTCCTTCTTTTATGTATTTGACGCGATCGCCAATTTGAGCAGCAGTTAAGGTTGCTTCTTCATAGCTGGACATATCCATGAAGATAAATTGATCACCTTCTTTATAGGTGTGCTGCATCGTACTTTTTTCGAGCACAGCTTGGGGCATCATTTCTCCAGCTCGGAAGTTTTTTTCTAGGACACTTCCTGTTTGGACATTTTTAAGCTTAGTTCGCACGAAGGCAGAACCTTTACCCGGCTTGACGTGGAGAAATTCTACCACTCGCCAAACACCGTTATCCATTTCTATAGTTACACCCGGTCTGAAATCGTTACTGGAGATCATGCGCGCTTGATTTTTTAGATTCGGCTCTTATTGTACTAAGTTGTGTATCCACATACTCAGAATATTTGGAAATTTGCTAAATTCTCGCTACGGATTAGTTGGAGCTGATACCTCCGATGATGGACATAAATCTACCAAGGCACAATTGCTACAATCGGGTTTCCGTGCTTTACATACGGCTCGACCGTGATAGATCAGACGAATTGACCAGTTTTCCCAATCTGCTTGGGGTAGCAAACCCATCAAATCCCGTTCAATTTTAATGGGGTCATCATGCTTGGTTAAACCCAGTTTGCCTGAAAGCCTTTTGACATGGGTATCTACGGTCACACCTGCGTTAATACCATAGGCATGTGCCAATACCACATTGGCGGTTTTGCGGGCGGCTCCGGGTAGCTCTATGATTTCGGGCATGGTTTTCGGTACTTCTCCCCCATGCTTTTGCAGTAATAAGGCACAGGTGGCTTGAATATTTTTAGCCTTATTGCGATAGAAACCCGTAGGGCGTACTATTTCTGTAATTTCTGCTAAATCTGCCTCGGCGATCGCCTTAGCATCAGGAAATCGCCGAAACAACTCTGCTGTGACAATATTTACGCGTTCATCGGTACATTGGGCAGAAAGAATTACTGCAACTAAAAGCTGTACAGGGGTTTCATAGTTCAACGTACAAGTAGCATCAGGGTAAAGCCGTTTTAAGCGTACTAAAATCTCTAAGGCGCGAATTTGATTGGCATATTTCTTTTTGGCAATACCCATGATGAAGTCTAGGAATTAGGGGAGTATGTTAATAAGCTACCATCCTGTCCTAGGATATAGCCGCGATCGCTACCCACAAACAAAATACTATAAAAATTTGCTCCAGTACCTTTTAAGGATTCATCTCTGACCCAAGATTTACCGCCATCTTCACTGTGCAACAAAATAGAATTACCACCCGTAACCCAAACATTTTGATCGTCTTGGTATGCTAAATCCAGGAATCCTATGCCCTTAGCCTGCTTTGGATATTGGGGTTTTTCCCAACTATCGACCGTAGTGGATTTACTAAACTGTAACTGCCCACCTCGGTTTAGCATCCAAATTCTGCCATCGGGACTATAGCCCATGCGTTGCACACGACGGGAGCTATTACGATTATGTTGTGTCCATGCTGCTTCCCCTGGTGACCAAGTGGAGTAAAAGTTACCCTTTGCCGACACCGCAATGTATCTACCATCATCGGCACGATAGAGATTTCGCACGTTACCCACAGCCTGAGTTACTAAAGCTTTCCAATTTTGTCCGCGATCGCTTGTGCGATAGATTGCGCCAACATCGGTCGCCATTTCTGCTGTCTGGGGGGCTAGGGCTTTAATTAGGGCTGGATCACCGGGCAGTTTAGAACTTAAACCAATACGGTTCCACGACTTACCTCCATCTTCGGTATGTAGAAGTAACGAAGGCTTACCGACAATCCAACCTTCATCACCGATAAAACTTACCGATATAAACCGATAGATGCCATCACCAAGTTCAAGGTTTCTAGGTTCCCATGTTTTACCGCCATCTTTAGTCTCTAGCAAAGCTCCATCTGTACCGACTAGCCAGCCACTATCTGGATTGGTGCTACTAAAAGCAATATCAAGCAAAGTAGCTTTGGTGGGTAGTTCCACCCGATGCCAAGTTCCAGAATTTAGACCTGTATCTAAATTAGCAGCGATCGCCTGTGGGGAATTGCCTGTAAAGGTAAGAGTAACAACTAAAATAAAAGCCAGAAAAACAGCACAAAGATATTTTTTCACCAGAAAAATTCCTAATTTTATTGATATTTATATTGATATTTTTTAAAAAGCTTAATCAAGAGCATAAAGGCTCATAAAAAAGGCAAATGCAACAGCCAAAGACCCAAAAATTAATAGGTTCTTCTGGGACGGAGTCATCACATTTACCCCAAATCCATACCCTAAATTTTCCGTAAATCCCGATGGCTTACTGGGAATCCCAATATCCGAAAATACGGCGGGACGAGATGTGCAAACAGGACAACGCCAATCGGCTGGCAAATCGGTAAATAGAGTACCGGGAATAATTCCCCGCTTGGGATCACCAGAAGTCGGTTCATAGACATAGCCACAGGAACCACATTCGTAGCGGTGCGGCTCTTCAATTGCTACTACAGGCTCTAATAGGACTGGGCTTGGTGGATTTATTTCCTGAATTGATTGCTCAGAATTATTAATTTCGGGTTCCATAAACTTGTTTTTTAAAAGCCTTACTGTTACAGATTATGACATTTTTGCGATCGCTAACCTAATTTGATCCATTACCAAACTTTGCTTAATTCATCTAGGGTCATGACATCATTATCTGACTCTGGAGCTTCTGATTTACTAGCTAGTGGCTCCGTTGGCTCTGATTTCCCAATGTCACTAAGTAAGCTGGACAGGTCTTCAAGTAATATTTGTTTGGGTGTTTTGGCTGGTTCGGGCTTTTCTTCGATCGGGGCAGCTTCGAGGGTAATTACGTCTGTATTGCTATTTATATTAGTATCTGTCGGTGGCACATAGCCTTCTGATTCAAAAAAGATATTGACTACTAATCTGATTTTTGCCTTTTGCCATTGAGAACCGGGTTGCAGGACAGAAATATTATTAATGATCCGATCGCCATTTTGATCAATAGTTGTGGATTCAGCGATCGCTTCCAATAGGTTTTTAAGGGCAGGATTAGCACTACCAAAACTAAAGTTATTAATTACCTGTACTAATTCCGTCAGAGTACAAAGGCATTTAATATGTCCGTAAAGCGGGTCGGTAAAGCGAATAATAATATCTTGGTAAGATTGGGGAATGTGTTTAATTTGGACGGGTTGGTGAACAGTTAGAGCGGTGACGGTTGCATCTGTAGAAATTTGGTTAGGAATTTGGGTTGGAGGTATGGGATCGGGAATTGCATTTTTACTTTCACCTTTATTTTCATTAAGGGCGATCGCAGAGTTTGGTTCTAAAGCTACTTCCGATGATTCCAGATGTAAATGAATTTCCCAAATTAACTGATCGCTGGCGGTTTCATAATCAGATAGATAGGCAGAAATTTCTAATTCCTGAATAGTTTTAACCTGTAGGCTCAGCATCCCTTTCCGAATCAGAGATACCATAGCTTTTTGGTTGATTTTTTGGGGCGATCGCAGATCAATATGTAAGCAGGCATGATCCAAATTAGCTGTAGCCGTAATGCCCTTAGCTTGAATGGAACGATTAATTAGGGTGGCGATCGCATCTCCATCTCCCTGTTTGGCAAGTTCTAAAATGCTGCTTTGTGCCATATACCTAACCTACGACTTGCTCTATTAACTGAGTGATCCTACTAATAATATCGCCAATTTCGCTACCAGTCATCGCCTCAATATATTCCTGCCGTCGGTCATATAACTGATTAATTGCCTGCCATAAACTTTCACTAGTTAAATCCTCTTCTGATAACACCGAGCTATACCCTAAGTGCTGAAAGGACTGAGCATTAAGAATTTGATCACCTCTACTAGCGGCTTTAGATAGCGGAATGAGTAAATGTGGTTTTTTTAATGCCAGAAACTCAAAAATCGAATTAGCTCCAGCACGGGATATAATCACATCGGCGATCGCTAAAACATCAGCCAGTTCTGCACCTAAATATTCCACCTGTTTATAATTAGGCAAATCATCAAAATTGCGATCGGTATTATCTTTACCGCAACCATGAATTACTTGAAATTTAGTGATTAACTGCCCCAGAATTTTTCGTACAGCTAAGTTAATTTTTTCAGAGCCAGAGCTACCACCAATTACTAATAAAATCGGTAATTCTTGCTTAAATCCACAGAATTCTCGTCCCCGTTCCGCATTTCCTCCTAAGATTTCAGTTCTAATGGGTAAACCTGTAAAAACAGCTTGGGGAATATACTTCAGGGTCTCAGGAAAGGTAACACAGATTTTGGTAGCGAAAGGAATAGAGATTTTATTTGCCAATCCGGGGGTAATATCTGATTCATGAATAATAATTGGAATGCCATTTGCCCAAGCTCCTAAAATTACGGGAACGGTCACAAAGCCACCTTTGGAAAATATAATATCGGGCTTGATTTTCCTTAATAGAAAATAGGCATCAAATACACCTTTAATAATTTTAAAAGGATCAATAAAATTTTGTAGATCAAAGTATCTTCTTAATTTACCCGAAGCAATTCCATAGAAAGGAATATGTAATTCAGAAATTAGCCGTTGCTCAATGCCATGCTTGGAGCCAATATATTCAACTTCCCAGCCCAAAGACTGCAATCTGGGAATTAAGGCAATATTTGGGGTAACATGACCCGCCGTACCTCCACCCGTTAGGATAATTTTCTTCAATTTCGCTCCCTTAGAATAGCAATCCAATAGCTTGTATCAATATTAATGGAATTGTGAAATAATGACCTTCTAACTAAATTTTTTAATATACTGAACAAATTTTTAAAAAACTATAAACCACAAAATAATAACCACAAAAAATAAACTATAAAAATATAATATGACTGCAAAAATTCAATTAACCCGTGGAATTGACGAAGATGTTTCCGATGTTCGTCTGACTCGTGCCAAAGATGGTTCTAACGGCACTGCCACGTTTATCTTTAAAGACCCAAAATGCACTAATGAGGCAAATAAAGCCCTAACTGATATTACGGGGATGTTTATGACCGATGAAGAAGGTGAATTGGTAACTCGTAACGTCAATGCCAAATTTATTAATGGTAAACCTGCGGGCATTGAAGCAGTATATATTATTGATAGCCCCCAAGCCTGGGATCGGTTTATGCGGTTTATGAATCGCTATGCCGAAGCGAATGGGATGGGCTTTAATAAAGCTTAGATTGTTAACTTAAATTATTCCAGCAATTATTTCAGCTATGGCAACTAATAATCCCTGCCCTGATCCACCATTGCATCGAGTTAACTGCGCTGTAATTACGGTTAGTGATACTCGTTCCTTTGACAATGACAAGAGTGGTAACTTTATTAAACAATCACTTAGTAATGCTGGTCACATCATCAGTAGCTATGTAATTGTTAAAGATGAGCCTGAGCAAATTCGGGAATATGTGCAAAAATTAGCTGCCGATCCAGAGCTTGATGCCATTATCTTAAATGGAGGGACGGGGATTGCGCCTAGGGATACCACCTACGATGCGATCGCTGCCTTGTTAGAAAAAACTTTGCCCGGCTTTGGGGAGATGTTTCGCTATTTAAGTTGGCAAGAAGTTGGATCACGGGCGATCGCTTCTAGGGCAGTGGCAGGTATTTATCAAAATAAGCTAGTGTTTTCCTTACCCGGTTCTAGTAATGCTGTCAAATTAGCGATCGAGCAGTTAATTCAACCTGAAATTATTCACCTAGTTAGACAAATGCAAGGATTACACTAGAGAAATTTGCCAAGGAAGTTTGTCAGAAAAATAGCTTAAGTTTGATTTAAAGAAAATCTGCGGACGGCAATTAAACTGCCTAAAACGCCGATCGCCGACCCGAATCCCAATAAAATTACTGGCAAGAAATACTCTACTCGTGGATCATTAGTTAATCCCATACTCAAAGATTTAATTAATTCAGGCTGGTTCACAATTATGCCCGAAAGCAAATTTAAGCCAAGGACTAGCATCGTATAGGCGATCGCTGCGCCGATAATGCCAAAGAAAACACCTTGTAATATAAATGGAAAATAAATCCAATTGGCAGTAGCTCCCACCAGTTGCATGATTTCAATTTCCAAACGTCTTGCCATCACAATCAAGCGAATCGTGGTCATGATTACGGCGATCGCTACTAGGGTAAAAACCACCACTACCACTGAACTAGTACTGGTTACAGCCTGTCGCAATTGACGGAGCCGATCCACCACCTCATTGGTGTACCAAACCTCATTTACTCCTGCAATTTTCTGAATTTGTTTTGCTAATTCTGGCAGGCGATCGCTATTGATTGCTCGTACTTTTAATTCATCTACTAGGGGATTTACCCCCAATTGTGCCGTAGCATTTTTAGGATCAATATCGCCTAAATCTTTAAGTAATTTCTGCCAAGCTTGCTCTTTGTCAATTATCTGCACCGTAGCCACGCCTGCTATACCTTCTATTTGCGGCTGCATAGTTATTCCAGCAACATTCTGCTCTAAATATACGGAAATCTCAAGCTGACTACCCAACTGCCCTAAGACATTTTCCAGTTGCCAACTAGTTTGTAAGCTGGCACCAAATAAAAATAATAAAACTGCTACGGTGCTAATTGCTGCCCAGTTCATCCAGCCGCCTCGCTTGATTCCCAGTAAAGTTTCGCGCAGGAGATAATCTAATTTGGTTAAAAAAGTGGACATTTGCTTAAAAAATTGTTTACTAGCCAGTGTTGACACTAATTATGAGTATAGCGATCGCGGCTCTAGTTACAAAGAGAAAAATTATAATCAGTTATTATGGCTCAATTATTTAGTATGGTCGCACTCAGACAATCTCAACAAACTCAATTAGTAGTATCGGTAGATATAACGGTGAAGTTGTGCGGCGGCAAATAACCTTGAACTCTCACCGATAACCTCTGTTCCGTCCGCACCAACGCAGTGTTAGGTGGCGTGAATATTAATCATCGTCTACTGTATCTCCATAGATGAGAACGTCCTGTTCCTCTGCCTCTACATTGAATTCAACACGACTCTGTAAAACTATTTCTTCGATAACGGCACCTCCTTTGCCTTGTTGTAAAACTGAATTAAAACGATCCATTAGTTCTGGAATATTTACGACTTCTTCTATGGATTCCATATACCTTCTAACAATAGCCTTGATGCTATATCTTGCCGCAGCTTGTTCCTCAACCTTATCTAAGATTTCTTCAGTCGTCTGTTCAGTTTTTACAACAAAGGTTATAGGGTATCTTTGCACTTTATCGATATCTAAAAAATATTTTCCAGCGTCAATAGTTTCTGTTACCTGAAAAAATCGTCCCAGAGGCTTCATTACAAAGTCTATTCCTCCATCATTCGCATTTGTGCGACCAGTTTTATATAAAATCAAATACTCAACATTTAGCTCATCAGGTGACCATCCCCAGTAAATTTTTTGATCGCCATAGTATTCCTTTAAAATTGCATAGCTCACAATTTCAAAAACTCTTGCATCGATATTTGGTCTTAGCAAACCTCGAATGAATTCAAGAGCCCGCTGAGGCTCTTGCTGTTGGATATCGATCATTTGCTGGCAGTAGATCATGAAGTCACTAAACGACTCTCTCCGTGCTTGCACGTAAGCATCAATAATGTTCTTTACAGCTTCAGCAATATTTATTTGATTTCCACCAACTGAAATTTTAATAAGATTTTCGTTGATCCAATATCTATTTGTTGTAGCATCTCTTATTACCGGCACATAGGATATTGTCGGGAAGTATTTCTTAAATTCTTCATTCAGACGATGATTTAGTGCGTGATTTTGTAGCTTATTGCCAAATGGAAGCTCTCTCTGTCTACGAAAAAGTGTGACAAACTGAGCACCTTGATAATCATCATACCCACCTCGAATATGAAATTCATTATTGAGATAGTCTTCAACTAGAACATAAATAGCATAGTGATTTGCAAACCCCGCTCGTGATTTTGAGCCTCGATTAGCAGCTTTTGTTTTAATGTTTAGATACTGTAATAACTCACTAGAATTCAGAACTGTAACTCCCTGATTAGGAAAATGAGAATTTAGAATTTCAACAATCTTGCTTGTGAACTCATGCTGTACTATCGGCATCAAAAATGCTCTCCTATATTACGTTAATTTTTTGTCCGTTCTTATTCTTTCTAGTATTCTTCTTACATGGAGGCAATAGTTTTTCCTTTTTGTACTCTTGCCATCCCAAAACTCGCCTAAGACCAACTTTCAGATATTCTTCTTGAGATTCAATGCTAATTGAATTTCGTCCTAAACGCTTTGCTACAGCAGCCGAAGTAAAAGTTCCTGCAAATGGATCAAGCACAATGTTACCCTTACCAGTGCTTGCAAGAATAATTCTCTCTAGTAATGATTCGGGTTTTTGCGAAGGATGATTTTCATATTCTTCCATCCGATATCTTACACGTGGAAAATACCATACATTACCGGGCACTTTTTCTGTACTGTATTGGCTTGGAATTGCTTTTCTGTAGTCAATTAATTTTCGTTGTGCACCTGTCTTTGCTTCTATCTTAATATCTTCTGAATTAAAAATGTAATTATTCTTATCTTTGACACAGTGAAGTATAGGCTCATACATTGAGCCAAAATATTTTGTTGCTTGAACTCCAGAACTATCATAATGCCAAACAATTCGACTAAGAATTACCATTCTTTGTCTTAAGTAAAGGTCAAAGTACGGCATTGCTTGGGTGCTTGTCATGACATACAAACTTCCATTTGGCTTCAACACTCGAAGACATTCATCAAGCAGTTTATATGCCCACTTCGCATATTCTTCTTCAGATTCCCATTTGTCGTAAAAATTTGAAAATCGCTTTCCTATGTTGTAGGGAGGATCAACAAAAATAAGATCCACAAACTCAGAGGGAACTTTACTAGACAAAGTATGTAGGGCATCGCCATGAAATAGAATATGCTCATTGTCCTCGTACTGTTCAATCTTGACCATGTGTTTAAAGAAGTATCCGTCAACAAATAGAGATAAGAATACTGCAATCGGCTAGTATCCGAACTTCTTTAATACAAGCAGCTTACAAATCTTAACTTTGATCTTATGAATTGATTGGAGTGAGCATGCCCTCCATAACGACTCCCCCGAGGGTTAAGCTACCTAAGTATTATACTGAAACTTTCTGTATAACTACCCAATACAAGGTGATTATACGGAAACTGTCGAGTAAAACAATTATTTAGTGTACTAGGCAGAATTTTTCTGGATAACATCCTTATACGGGGTATAACACGGAAAAATGCAGAGCAATATTGCAAAACTAATGCTTAGAAACAGAAGAAAGTAGCTGAACCCAGCAAAAATAAATTCAGAATGATTTTGCATCACCTCAGGGATCAGGCAACTAGCAATACCTGCAAATATCCTATGGAATAAGGCTCTGATCAATAAAGCCGACTATTCACCCATAGAAGTAGCAAGTTCTTGTAAGCGTTCCTGTTGATCTTGAGAAATGCAGGTTTGAATTACTTCTTCTAAATCCCCATCTAAAATACTAGCTAGGGTAAAGTTTTGATTGAGACGATGATCGGTAAGGCGACTATCTTTATAGTTATAGGTACGAATTTTTTCTGATCTAGCACCAGTTCCAACTTGCGATCGCCGCATTGACGTTACGGCATCCTGTTGTTCCTGCATTTTAATTTCATACAGTTTTGCCCGCAGAATCTGCATTGCCCGTTCTCGGTTTTGCAGTTGCGATCGCTCTTCCATACACTTAACCCGAATCCCTGTGGGTTTGTGCATTAAATCCACCGCAGTTTCCACTTTGTTCACGTTTTGTCCGCCCGCACCGCCTGAGCGAATGGTTGTTAACTCAATATCATTGGGATCAATATGCACTTCCACCGCATCTACTTCGGGCATAACGGCGACTGTAGCTGTAGAAGTATGCACCCTACCCGATGCCTCCGTGGCAGGGACTCGTTGCACTCGATGCACCCCTGACTCAAATTTCAGCTTGCTATAAACTCGATCGCCTTGAATTTCTAACACAGCTTCTTTAAAACCACCCAATTCGGCAATGGATTCGCTGACTAGTTTTACTTTCCAACCTTGGCGATCGGCATAGCGGGAATAGAGCCTGAGTAAATCTCCCGCCCAAATACTAGCTTCATCACCACCAGTACCAGCCCTAATTTCCAGCATGATATTCTTATCATCATTGGGGTCTTGGGGTAAAAGCAGTAATTTTAGCCGCTCTTCTAAATGTTCTAACTTAGCTCTTAGCTCTTCAATCTCTAAGGACGCAATTTCTTTTAACTCAGGATCATTGGACTCTTTGAGAATTTGCTCAGATTCCTGTAGATCAGTTTCCGCTTTCCGCAAGGTATCAAAAGTTTGGACAGTCTCCTCTAAAGATGCACGGGCTTTGGCGATGCGCTGAAAT
This sequence comes from Synechococcus sp. PCC 7502, assembly GCF_000317085.1. Lineage (NCBI taxonomy): Bacteria > Bacillati > Cyanobacteriota > Cyanophyceae > Pseudanabaenales > Pseudanabaenaceae > Pseudanabaenococcus > Pseudanabaenococcus habilitatus. The sequence goes on along the minus strand of NC_019702.1, from coordinate 1,032,244 downwards.
TCAGAAGGGTCTTTCGCAACATCAGGATCACCCATGCGACGGGTCAGTTCATTAAAGGTTTGCTCTACGGATTTGAGCTTGCTAAGAAGATAGGGAGCGGGCATACTGCATTTATGAGGTGGGAAATCAAGGGAAAAGCCAAACAATCAATACTGCTATTTCTTGCGACTTCTGATGCCTCTTTTAACTTTAACTTCTTCTTGAGGAACAGCATCTTCAGCAGCGTTAGCATCGAACATCCCATACTTACGCAAAAATCTTTCTACACGCCCTTCGGTATCAACAATTTTTTGGGTACCAGTATAAAAGGGGTGGTTGCCAGACCAAATATCAACATTGAGCTCAGGCTTTGTGGAGCCAACGGTTGCAACTACTTCGCCGTTACAGATAACTTTGGCATCGGGATACCATGTGGGGTGAATATTAGGTTTAGGCATGGCTATAGAATATAGAAAGGTATAGAAACTTAAATACAGCTTTACTAGCCTAGCATATTAGTCTAAATAGCTAAAGTTTATAGTTTAATTTTTCTGAGTAACTTTCTTGCATCTAGTAAGCCGAACAAAACCCTTCATAATTGGGCTGGATTGAGTAACTGGAAACTCAAGACCTAAAATTTGCTGGGTCTTGATCCCTACGATGGGAGGTTGGTAACGGAGGAGAAGGGCGATCGCCCACCAAGGCAGCAGTTTTTTCTAAGGACTCCCGTAAATGTTTTGCCGCATAAATACACATATCCCGTGGCACACTAATGCGATCGCGCAAATATCTTAGAGCTAGATCAGAATCCTGAGGTGGTACACATACTTCTTGAGTAACCATAAAAGTTAAAGCACAGCGTAATGCTTGATCAATTAAGCTATTTTCCGCAGGATTAATACGGATAATATTATGTCGGTGCTTCAAGACTCGGTATAGTGCCTCCGCACGGGCATTCTCTGGTTCTGGATACTTAACATCGGGTAGCTCAAACCAAGAACCGTTATCTACCTTTGTTTGATTAATCAGTGTTTGCGGCTCATTGTTCCTATAGCAGCCTCCCATTTGCGGCGGTAAATCATGGGCATGGGTATGAAAATCACTCTGAGTACCTCTGTAGGTAAGGCGGGTTTCCATGGCATTAAACCAATGGGATAAATAGGGATTTTCATCTCGCAAGGAATAGCCTTTGTAGTAATAAAGACTGGCATTCATACGCTCAACGTATGGGGTAAAGATCACATCCACGATCCCAAACTGATCCAGAAAATAATCACCAGAGGTCTTTGCTAGAGCAGATTCAACCATTGCTACCACATCTTTAAATTGCTGACGAAGAGTTTGATCTTGACGTTCTGAAGTTATGGGGTAACATAACCAATTGCACCATGCTCTAAACAGAAGTCTCTCTAATTTTCTCAAGGGCATAACCAAGGAGTCTTTCATACTGTGATTGAGTTTGCCAAATACCCGTTCTAGGGCAATCAAAATTTCATCACTTTCCGTAATAATTTTGCCATCCAACTCGATCGCTGGCAGCATTCCCGAAGGGACTTTGTGCTTGTACCAACTTTCCTTTTCGCCATAGCAAAACATTGTCACTTTTTCAATGCGATAGGGGATTTGCTTTTCCTCTAGCCATAGCCAAACTTTTTGACAATAGGGACACCAAGCATGATGATCTCGAAATAGGGTAACCCGCACATCAGATTCTGATTGTCCAAATAGCCGTAATCGAGATTGGGAGTTGGTATTGCCGTTAGTAGTATCGATTTGAAAATCTGTGAGGGCTTCTAGTTCTGTCCAAGTCAGAGGTGTCATATAATCCAGTCAATAATTAGGGGTGATTTAGATAGATTCGTAAAAGTGAACAGGTCTATACTCAGTCTAGCTTAGGTATAATTTTATACTTATTCTAACGATGCTCCTGTCTCGTAAAATACTCGCAGATGTCATTGATCTTTTGCCTTGATCCATTGATTCCATTGACTTAGTTGTGTTTGTAGTTCAAGATAGAAGTGGGGCATTGCATTACCACTAGGCTAGTTATGAAGTTTTGGTTAATGGTTTTACTCGTATTACTCCCACTGGCAGCACAAGCACAAAACCCAGATGCGCTAGTACCATTGGCACCATCTCAGCCAAGTTTATGGTGGATTAGCGATCGCCTAGGGGAAGGATTTATTGAAAATTGGATAATTGATCAAGATGCCAAACTTATTAGACTCCAAGTTAACAGTCAGACATGGTTAACAGCTAACTACATCAAGCGTTACGAGATTATGCAAAAACTGGGGAACGTTGCCCTAGAAAATCGCTATGACATTGTAGTTGAAAACAATCGGCAAGTTAAATTAGCCCAATATAAATATGAACAGGGAAATTGGCAAATTACCCCACCTTTACTGGGTGCTACTCCTTTTAGTGCCAATAGTGGTAACTTCTTTGGGTTGCGATAGCCAAATCTAAGCGGAAATAATTTGAGTAGCTGTAAGTTGTAATTGGGGAAATGTGGGCGAAATAATTAGCTCATCATTTTGAAACCGAGTTAGTTGATATTTTCCTTCAGCATCTAGGCTAAAAACTAATTTTGCCATCCACCAGTTCATAGCGACCGTCTTCAGGGCTTTGACCCAAGAATTGCTCAAAACTAAGATTCATCTCCTGCTCTATGTCCGATCCTAATTTTGGTTGGGTATTTGCAATCATAGGTTTTCTCAAAATGCCTATCCTGATTCGTATTGAAAAATTATATCAAAGACTTAGGAATGCCTTCCCCAAGCGATCGCTGCAAATCTAGTATTAGCAAATCAACTGAATCAGCAAGATGATAAGCTAGTTAACCTTAATCTAGTTAAGATCTTTTATTTTTCATTCCTTAAGTAGCTTTTAATATCTAGTTTTAATTTTTAATAAATTCTATGCAAACAGTGTGGGTTTTCCCAGGGCAGGGATCGCAAGCAGTAGATATGGGTGCAGACCTGTTCAATCAACAATCTAGTCAAGAAAAATTACAAATAGCTCAAGATATTTTGGGCTGGGCGATCGCTGATAAATGCCACAAAGAAATTACAGAATTATCAAAAACTCAGTTTACTCAGCCTTGCCTCTACGTTATTTCGGCAATTTTAATCGACATCCTCAAATCCAAAGGTTATAGTCCCAATGTTCTTACTGGGCATAGTTTAGGAGAGCTTACCGCTTTATATGCGGCTGAGGTTATTGATTTTGCTACGGGTTTAGAGTTGGTAAGAGAGCGATCGCTGCTAATGTCTCAGGCAACAACTGGAGGAATGACAGCTTTAATAGGTTTTGATCGAGCTGCACTAGAGGCAGTAATTGCTCAAACCGCAGGTGTAGTCTTAGCCAATGATAACAGTGCTGATCAAGTTGTAATTTCTGGTGATATTGAGGCTATAAAGCAAGTTTGCGATCGAGTCAAAACTAAACGGGCTATTCCTTTACCAGTTAGCGGAGCATTTCACTCACCCATGATGGCAGGGGCGGCGGAAAAGTTTACGCAAATTTTAGCCAAGGTCGAGTTTAAAGATGCCCAAATCCCTGTCCTGTCAAATGTACAACCCCACCAACCCACCACCGATCCTACAAAACTAAAATCACTAATTGCCCAGCAAATGACTGCACCCGTGCGCTGGCGAGAGATTTGTCTGTACTTACAATCATCGGGCTATGAACAGGCTGTAGAAATTGGTTCAGGTAAGGTTTTGACGGGATTGATTAAGCGCACTGCCAGTAATCTCAAGTTATTCAATATCTCTAACCTTAACCAATTAGCCGAGTATGTTTCTGTAAATCAGAATTAGTTCTTTAGGTTACCCCAAAACTTATCCCGCTCATTTATTGACAATACCCCAAACCTAACTCATACATGGCTAAGAAAAAAGCTTAACTAGGCTATGATAAGGGGATATTTTTTGACTAAGCATCCATGACTAACTTGAAAGGGCGTGACTTACTCAGTCTGGCAGATTTACAGACCTCCGAAATTCTGGAACTTTTAGACCTAGCAAAGCAATTAAAGTCAGGCGAGCTACGTCCCAATTTTGAGCGTAAAACTCTAGGGTTATTATTTCGTAAGGCATCAACCCGCACCAGAGTTAGCTTTTCGGTAGCAATGCATCAGTTAGGCGGTCATGTAATTGATCTACTGCCCAGCACTACCCAAGTTGGGCGAGGGGAACCCGTGGAAGATACTGCTAGGGTTTTAGATCGCTATGTAGATGCTCTGGCGATCAGAACTTTTGCTCAGTCAGAATTAGAAACCTTTGCCAAATATTGTAAAATTCCGATCATAAATGCCCTGAGCGATCGTGAACATCCCTGTCAGGCACTAGCAGATTTATTAACCGTTATCGAAAACTTTGGTGGTTTAACAGGACTAACCCTAACTTACTTTGGTGATGGCAATAATATGGCGCATTCTTTAATGTTAGGTTGCGCTTTGGTGGGGATGAACGTGCGAATTGCTTCCCCAGTCGGGTTTACGCCCGACCCAGAAATCGTAGCGCAAACTAAAACTATTGCCAATGGTAAATCTGAGGTTTTAGTCACTAACGATCCCCACTTAGCTGCCAAGGGAGCGCAGGTACTTTATACCGATGTCTGGGCAAGTATGGGGCAGGAACAAGAGGCTGATGATCGCATTCCGTTATTTCAACCGTTTCAACTAAATTCTGAACTGATGGCATTAGCACACCCCAAAGCGATCGTTCTTCATTGCTTACCTGCCCACCGTGGTGAAGAAATTACAGTAGAAGTTTTAGAAGGTAGTCAATCTAAGGTATGGGATGAAGCAGAAAATCGACTTCACGCGCAAAAAGCTCTATTAGTAAGTATTTTGTAGAGAATGCGAATTTTAGATTAAATATGCCATTCAGGTATTTGAGACTGGAGCTAGAAAATTAGCGATCGCCTTGGGATAAATTATATGCTCTTGTACCTGAATGCGTTGTTGTAGGGACTCAACCGTATCACTTGTTAAAACTGGTACCGCCGCTTGTTCTAAAATTTTGCCACTATCTACTTCCAAACTAACAATATGCACCGTACAGCCAGCAATTTTTACACCATAATTTAACGCCTGATCGATAGCATGGGTACCACGAAAGCTCGGTAATAGACTGGGATGAATATTTAAAATGCGATCGCTAAAGGCATCAATTAATACCTGAGTCACAACCCGCATCCAACCCGCCATAATCACCAGATTAACTTGATATTCATTTAGGGTTTGAATAATTGCCCGATCTAAATCTTCACGGCTTTTATAATCTCGATGATTAATTAGCACCGCAGGAATTCCCAGTCTTTCCGCCCTCTCTTTGACCTTGGCATCGGGATTGTTATAAATAACCACTCGAATTTGGGCATTAATTTCTTTATTACTAATGGCATTGGCGATCGCCTCCATATTACTGCCACTACCAGAAGCCAGAATCCCAAGATAATTAAGCATAAGCCTGCGATAAGATATTAAAAGTACGATTCATTATCTAACATGCCCACTCCACCCGAAACATTAGTGCCGAACCAAATTGTCATTAAGCACAATCAAAATATTGATGAAAACATTGATCAAATTGATGCGGAACTGTCAAAACGGTTTATAGCACTGGATACGGCGGGCTATTTTATTATCTATATCGATCCAATTCAAAAGCTAATTTTTGCCAAGCACTTTACTAACGAGATCAACGCCCAAGGGTTAGCCACCGATCCAGAAACTGGCAAGGTGATTCCCGCTAAAGGACAAGTTAAACGGGAACCGACTAGGGTATTTCAGGCATATACCGCAAAACAATTATGTGTGGAAATTTTTGAAAATAGTTCTATACCCCCAGTGACCATGCTGGATCATGCCGCCTATATAGGCAGGGAGGCACAAAAGGCAGAGTGGGCTTTACGTCAAAATCAAACATATATTCAAGATTAAGTTATTCAAGATTAAGTCTAAATTTGCAGCCAAAATTTAATTCAAGATTATGGAGACCAAGGAAATTGTGAGTAATAGCTGGTGGGAAATCCAAGTCTTGGGGAATCCAGTCCTAGAAGAACAGATATTTTGGCGATTACAGAGATTTGGCTGCCAAGGTACCGCTACCCAAGTTACGGAAACAAATTCTTTAACTAAAGCGTACCTCCCATCTGCTAAGGCTTCTTTTCTTGATCTTGCGGCTCTATCCCTATGGCTAAAACAAGATGCGATCGCTGCGGATTCAGAACCTCCCAGGGTTAAATGGCACCTCATCAATGAAGAAGACTGGTCAAGCAGTTGGAAACAGCACTGGGCACCCCAAGAAATTGGCGATCAATTAATTATTATTCCCGCTTGGTTAGAAGCACCTGCTGACAATACTCGCTTAGTTGTCCGTCTCGATCCGGGATCAGCCTTTGGTACAGGTAATCATCCCACCACTCAACTATCCCTTGAAGCTCTCGAAATGCGCCTATATGATGCTCACAATCAAAACCTTACCTTTGCCGATATTGGCTGTGGCTCTGGAATTTTAGCGATCGCCGCAGTTTTACTGGGTGCAACTAAGTCCTATGCCATTGACACTGATATTATGGCAGTCAAAGCCACCAATGAAAATCGTGAACTTAATCACATTCCTGCTGAGAAAATTTGGGTAGGAGAAGGCAGCCTAGATTATTTACTAGAGAACATACCAGAACCTGTGGATGGCTTTGCCTGTAATATCATTGCCGATGTGATTTTGGGCTTGATTCCCAGTTTTCAGCATTTAATTAAACCTAATGGCTGGGGAATTTTAAGTGGAATTTTATTGTCTCAAGTTCATCCCATTGTTGATGCCCTAGAAAGTCATGGTTGGGTAGTTGGGACTCTGTGGAAACTTAAAGACTGGACTTGTTTAACCATTAGACGTAGTTAATTCTTAAAAGCTAATTTACAAACTATAAGACCCCTTTAGAACTAGGAATTACATCGATCTGTCGAGGGTCTGGTTCTACTGCCATGCGCAGCGATCGGGCAAAAGCTTTAAATGTAGCTTCAATAATATGGTGAGAATTAATACCATCTAACTGGCGAATATGCAGAGTAATGTGGGCATGATTAACAACTGCTTGAAAAAACTCCCGTACCAACTGAGTATCATAGGTACCAACTCGCTGGGTCGGAATATCTAAGCCATAGACTAGGTAAGGGCGACCCGAAAAATCTAAGCTTATTTGTACCAAAGCTTCATCTAATGGGGCAGTAAAATGTCCAAATCTAATAATGCCTTTGCGATCGCCCAGGGATTTTGCTAAAGCCTGTCCTAGGGTAATACCAACATCTTCGTTCGTGTGGTGATCATCTATGTGTAAATCCCCCTGCGCCTGAATATTTAGATCAATTAATCCGTGGGTACAGATTTGCTGCAACATGTGATCTAAAAACGGAATCCCTGTAGCGATCGCCCCTTTGCCTTTACCATCTAAATCCAAGGAGACCTTAACATTAGTTTCTCCTGTTTGGCGGTGAACTGTGGCGGTGCGTGCTGCTGACATAAAGGCTGCTCAAGAATTAATTAGGAGTAATATTTTAACCGAATCTTATATGATTTAGCGGATGAATGAATTTAGGTATATTTGATATGACTAATGATTTTACTCAAGCTTTACGAGTAGGGCTAACTGCTCCCGACTTTACGGCTACGGCGGTTATCGATCAGGAATTTCAGACCATAAAACTTTCCAGCTATCGAGAGAAAAAATACGTTGTGCTGTTCTTTTATCCCTTGGACTTTACTTTTGTCTGTCCCACAGAAATTACGGCATTTAGCGATCGCTACTATGAGTTTAAAGCCCTTGATACGGAAATATTAGGTGTATCCGTAGATAGTGAATTTGCCCATTTGGCTTGGATTCAAAGCGATCGTAAATCAGGTGGTATCGGTGACTTAAATTATCCCCTAGTTGCTGACATTACCAAATCTATTAGTGCTGCCTACAATGTCCTCATTCCCGAAGCAGGTGTGGCATTAAGGGGGTTATTTATTATTGATAAAGCAGGAATTTTACAGCACACCACTATTAATAACCTTGATGTGGGGCGGAGTGTAGATGAAACCTTACGGAATCTGAAAGCGATTCAATATACCCAAGCTAATCCTAACGAAGTTTGTCCCGTAGGTTGGCAACCCGGTCAGGCAACGATGACACCCACACCGAAGGAGTCAAAGGATTTTTTTGCCAGTCTTTGAACTAGTCTTTCAACTAACTTCAATAGCCTAATTTCCATAGTTAGTGCTAAGGTATTGGCATCATAAATTTGAGATAGATTTAAGTCTCTCAAGCACTGCTAGCCCCATGTATATCAAGCACATTGAGCTATCCCGTTTTAAATCCTTTGGTAACACCACCCCCATTCCGATGTTGCCCGGTTTTACGGTGGTTTCAGGTCCTAATGGTTCGGGGAAATCTAATATTCTTGATGCTTTATTATTTGCCCTCGGTTTATCTGGTTCCAAGGGGATGCGGGCGGAGCGGCTACCAGATTTGGTAAATCAAGAACATAGCAAAAAGGGTAAGACCGTAGAAGCAAGTGCCACTGTGACCTTTGCCCTTGATCAACCAGTGAATGGCTTAGATGAATGGATTGTAAGCCGTAGATTACGAGTTACAGGACAGGGTACCTATACTTCTACCTATTACATTAATGGTTCGCCTTGCACCTTAACCGAACTCCATGAGCAGTTGGCTAGTTTGAGAATTTATCCCGAAGGCTACAACGTGGTTTTACAGGGAGATGTGACGAGCATTATTTCCATGAACTCCCGCGATCGCCGTGCCATTATTGATGAATTAGCAGGAGTGGGTGAATTTGATCGCAAAATTATTACTGCCAAAGAAAAGCTAGATGATGTCAAATCCCAAGAGGATAAGTTTCGGATTGTGGAGCAGGAATTGATCCTAGCACAGGAAAAACTGAAAAGCGATCGCCTCAAGGCACAAAAATATCAGGCATTACGGCAGGAATTAGCAACCTTAGAATCCTCAGAGGTAGTATTACACCACCGCCAACTGCAACAACAGCAAAAGCAGAAACTAAAGCAACAGGCTAATATTCGGGTCACGATTAAGGAACTCGATCAGGAATTAGCGGAACTAGCTCAAACTATTGCTACATCTAATTTAGAACTGGAAGCTTTGAATTTAAAGGTAAAAAGTTTAGGGGAAGATGAACATTTAGCATTAACCAGTGAAATTGCCACTAAAAATGCTGAACTCAGAGCCTTACAACGGACACAACAGGAATCTAGCAATCGCGATCGCACTAATCAAGAACAAATTGGACGTATCCAGACGGAAATCAGTCAATATTTACAAGAAACTGAGCAGCTATCTAGGCAGCGGCAAGCTAAGGAGCAGGAAATTCTAGATATAACCCAAGTCCGCAATCGGCAATTGGAAATTGTGACAGGTTATCGCACCCAATTACAGGCGATCGCCTCAGCTTCAACGGATTGGGTTAAACAACAAGCTCAACTACAAACCGAGATAAATAACTTATTAGCGCAACTCGATCCCCAACGCCAAGAACTCACCCGCCTGCAAGAGCGATCGCAACAATGGCAACTGCAAATTGAGGCATTAACCAATGAACTTAATCATCTGGAATTAAACGAATCTTCTTGCGATCTGGATTTAACTAATATTCAAGCCTTAGCTCAATCCCATGCGATCGCCCTCAGTGAAGCTTTAGCAGAAACTCAAACCCTAAAAACTACCCAAGAACGCTTAATTAATGAACAAAGGCTAAAATCTCGGCAGCTAGATAAATTAGAAGCACAGACTCAGGCTACGAGGGAAATTCAAGGTACAAGGGCATCCCAAGTAATTATGGAAGCGAACCTCAGGGGAGTACATGGCTTAGTGGCGGAACTGGGCTGGGTGCAACCGCAGTATCAATCAGCTTTAGGGATTGCGGCGGGAAATCGGATGACGTTTTTAGTAGTCGATGATGATGGGGTGGCTGCCGATGCCATTAACTTACTCAAAACCCAACGGGCGGGGCGGGCGACATTTTTACCCTTAAATAAACTGAAGCGGGCAGGGGCATTACCAAGATTCGATCCACGCTGCGGGGCGATCGATTACGCCTTGAATTTAATCGAATTTGATCATGAATATTTGGATGTGTTCGCTTTTATTTTCGGACAGACTTTAATTTATGAACGCCTAGATCAAGCCCGTCCTCACATTGGCAGGTACCGCATGGTGACATTGGATGGCGATCTATTGGAAACCACAGGAGCAATGACTGGCGGGAGTTCTAGTAATCACACGGGAATGCAGTTTGGTAATTATGCTCAAAAGGAACCAAGGGAATCATCGGAAGTGATTGAGCTATCGACAAGACTGGAAGAAATCGATCGGATATTGCAAAGCCTGAACCAAAAGCTCTCTAGTTTGCAAATTACCGCTAAGACTGCTGAAACCGAACTCCAAGCCTCAAAATTGCAGGTTCAACAACTACAACAACAAAGCGATCGCCATACCAAGCAAATCCAACGCCAGCAGCAAATCCAAACTCAAATTCAACAACAGCAAACCGCCCTAAATCTCAGTCATGGACAGATGGAAACCCTCGTTACGAATATTACAGCCCTCGAATCCCGCCTTGCCATTGTCAGAACTAATTTAGCCAACTTGGAATCCTCTAGTACCCATACCGATTGGCAAAACTCCCAAACCCTTGTCCAAACTGCCGAACAGGAACTAAATCACCATGAATTGAATCTCAGTGCTGCGACCCAAGAGTTAGAACGTATCCAAAATCAAGGGCATCTCAACCAGGAGAAGATTAATCAACGGCAGAGCCGACTACAAGAATTACGTTCTGAACAAATGGGATTGCTGAATGCGATCGCCCAATCTCAAACTCAAGCTAAAGGTATGGAGTCGCAAATTCTGGAACTACAAACTAAATTAAATGTGGTGGATCAAACCCTTGGCGCAGTTAAACAGGAACGGGATCAGAGCGATCGCAATCTCAGAAATCATCAAGCTATGCAGCAACAACTGCAATGGCAACTGCAAAAGCAACAGGAGGAACAAATAGAAGTTACATCTCAACTCCTACAAATTGCCCAAGATATTGAAAAAATTGAACTTCCTAATCCGATTTCTGAACTGCCATCAGATATGACCTTAGAACAGTTGCAAATGGAAGTACGGCGACTGCAAAAGCGCATTACGGCAATGGAACCAGTTAATATGATGGCGATCGCTGAATATGAAGCCACTACTAACCGCCTCACGGAACTCAGTGAACGCCTTGAAACCCTGAGCCAAGAACGCACAGAATTACTTTTACGCATTGAGAATTTTACAACTCTGCGCCAGAGATCGTTTATGCAAGCCTTTGATGCTGTCAACGAACATTTCAAAACCATTTTTGCCGAACTTTCCGATGGTGATGGACATTTGCAGTTAGAAAATCCCTCTGCCCCGCTTTCAGGTGGATTAACCCTAGTCGCCCATCCCAAGGGGAAACAGGTAACTCATCTTGCCTCCATGTCCGGAGGTGAAAAATCCCTCACTGCCCTTAGTTTCATCTTCGCTTTACAACGCTATCGCCCTTCACCTTTCTATGCCTTTGATGAAGTTGATATGTTCCTTGATGGTGCTAATGTGGAACGTTTATCAGCAATGGTGCGTAAACAGGCAGAATCCGCCCAGTTTATTGTGGTCAGTCTTCGCCGTCCTATGATTGAAGCCGCAGATCGAACCATCGGTGTTACTCAAGCTCGTGGCGCACATACTCAAGTTTTAGGCTTACAGTTGCGATCGGGTTAGAAATAATATTAATCCTTCTCTGATTTAGCGATCAAGCGGACTGATTACCCCTTTCCCCCCCCGATTCAGCACATGGGTATAAATCATGGTGGTTTTCACATCTTTATGCCCCAGCAACTCCTGCACCGTGCGAATATCATAGCCATTCTGTAACAAATGTGTGGCAAAGCTATGGCGAAATGTATGACATCCAACTCGTTTGTCGATATCACCACCCATTTTGCTGGGATGACGCTTATTGTGAAACAAAATAAACCGCCTAATACACTAGACCTCTTGCTTGTGTATTTAAGAAGATAGTTTTAATTTCAGCTCATAATTATAGGTACCAGTAATCAAATTAAACCTTAGCCCAAAATGTTGTCTTCGATTGCGATACCTTCCAGATAATATTCTAAATATTTTTAGTTTCCTAAAAGTATGTTCAATAGCAATTCTCTCCCTAGCTAAAGTTCGATTAGATTGCTTTTGTTCTTTTGTTAAGTCTTTACCCCTTGGCTTTTTATTTGGGGTTTTACTATTTTTATGAAGCTTCTTTATCCGTTGATATCCTTTATCAGCAATTAACTCAATATCTTTACTGATATACATTCTACTTTGGCGTTGCAGATATAGGTATGAAATATACAAACCTTAGAAATTAAAGCTTATGCTGGATATTATTCCTAGCCTTTAAACAATATTTGGTTCATACTAAACTCTGCAACGCCATTATTTCTTTTGGTTTGGCACAATCCTGAGCTATTGTATGTGCCGCAGGTGGGAGACAAGGTTACTAAGCGTGGGTTGTATGGATGGGCAGGTGAGGCGATCTCTCTTCAAGGAGAGCAGTGTTTGGTCAATTGGGGACATACCACTGCTTGGGAGTTTTCACGGGATCTTATGGATTTTTGCAAAAGAAATAAATAAAGTAGGCATTATGAAACACGATGTAAAGATTGCGATCAAAGCTAAAACAATTAGTTTGGAAATTGAGGCTGCTTCTGAAGCGCTTGCCTCTACGCTATACGAAAGTTTAGAAGTTGCTTTTAATGGTGGTGCTCCATCCCAGTGGCTCACTTTATCAAAAGCATCTCCCTACCTCGGTACAAGCCGTAATACCAAATCGTTAAATACGAGCTACAGATAAAGCCTCTAAAATATAATCCCACCCAACAATCGAAGCAATTACCTCCTGAGTCATAACTTCTAACCTTTCCCGCATTAATGCACGCAACTGGTCAAGATCTTTTGGCAGTTTCCACCTCAACCCTAATTTGAAATGCTGCCACACTCTTTCAATGGGATTAGTCTCAGGTGCATGGGCAGGCTGAAATAGCAAAATAATATTTTTAGGAATCTTTAACCGTTTTGCTCTGTGTGCTCCTGCTTGATCCACTTGCATAACGATGATGTCACCTTGAAAATATGCGCTTACTAAGTTCAGAAATACTTGGAAGCATTCACTATTAAGGTGAGTAAATTCATAGAAAAAGCTTTCCCCTGTTGATGGTTCTACAATTCGATAGAGGTAAGTTGCCTTAAACTGCCACTGAACTTTACCTTTGGGTTTGACTCCTCTTGCTGTGATCTTCCTTCCACTAATTGTCTTTAACCCAATTCGTGTTTCATCTTGACAAAAGAATCTCACTTTGCCATTTAGTCCGATTATATTAATGCCAAACCAAGCAATCATGCTTATAATACTGGCAAGGTTTTTTTATATGCTTCTACTTGCTCTTCTGACTTTCCTGCGCTGACTGGACGTGTCACTTTCGGTCTGGCTTTCAGCCGATATCGGACTAGATGATGCACAGTTTTATAGTTTGATTTGATTCCTAATTGGTTCTCTAACCATTGGCAGATCTGCCCATAACTTTCAAAGCCTTCTGCTTCTTCCAGCTTTTTTATCAATGCTTTCTGCGCCCATTGTGGAATACTCTGTTTTCGCCCTGTTCTAGGTTTAGTCCTACTATTCCCCCTTTGCGATAATTCCCTAACCAATCTTGCAATGTAACTCGATGCCGTCCCAGTATTGTCGATGCTGTCTGGATTGTGCTTGCTTGTTTTGTTTTTAACAGATACAGCATCTGAATTCTTTCTTTATCTGATGCGGTCTTTTGCACTCTCAGCATATGTTTTAGCTCTTCTTCACTTTCTTTGATCTCTAATTTGTATACTCCTGCCATTTTTTTCTTTGAACTCGGTTTATATATTTATACCATCTGTAGTCTATACTCTTCGATTTGGTATAACGGGATATATGACAAGATCCAACAATGTGAGCGAGATCGGGCAACGGGTAGCAAGTCTGACTGGCAATACGGGAACCATTACCGTCGGCGTAATGCTTCAGGCAGTAACCGGGAGGTTAGTCCTGCAGAAATTTTGAAAACCAGATCTCAAAAAATCTAGTCCAATATATAGTCCTAAAATATATAGATTTCCAAGATGCTCATTATTAAAAAGTTCTAGGAGACACAATACTGATTCAGGTACATGTTGGGGGTTCAAGTCCCCCGTTCCGCATACCCCAATCTGGGTTGAGTTCTGCTGTGACGGGTGGTGATTTCAGGTTTCAGGTTCAGTGGGCAGTGACTATACGCAAGACCAGTTAGAAGAATAGGGACAAAGACAGATTGAGTTTTTTATCTAGCTATTCTCCTCGGTTGAACTTGATGGTTTTCATAAAATTCAATGTGATTAATTACTATTTCAACGATCGCCTGTGGAGCAAAGGGTAGTTCTAGGAGTTGAATTGGAATTTCATAATTGGAAGTTATAGTAGCAATTGCCTCCATAATGCCGCCAGATGATAGGAAATAGGGTAGAACGGTAATATTTGAATGTCCTTGACTAACTAAAGCTTCTATTTGCGTTTGGAGACTAGGAGCGATCGACCAATAGGCAGGAATTGATTCTAATGCTTGGGCTAATTTTTCCAAATATTGTCTAGTTTCTGGACGGCGACTACCATGTGCCAGCAGGATTCTAGCTGTGGATTTTTTAGGGAATTTAGATTTTAGTAAAGACGGAATAATCGGATAGGTGCCAAAGTGATTAGCAATTTTAATTTCTAACTGTGATCCATAGGTTTCTTGGGCAATTTTCACCTCCTTGGGTAAATCTTCACAAACATGGACTCCTGCCAATAAAAATATGGGGATAACTAAAATCTGATCGCAAACCTGTGATTTAGCAGAATTGGCAAAGTTAACTAATTGCTGACTTAGAGTTAATTCATGCCCTTCTAGCAGTCCACCTCCTACTAAATTTTCAGATTTTGCCTTTGCTAGATTAATTAAATTATGCAAAAACTCAGCCGCCGAGGGATTACGACTCCCGTGGGTAACTAGAAAATAGGAAATTCTAGGCACTGGGTAAAAACCAAATAATTTTACTGAATAATTTTCAAGTGTCTTTAGCTTAACCTTTTACGGCATTCTCTAAATCCGTAAGTAAGTCATTGGAGGGTTGCAGTGGTACACCATTAATGATGAAAAATGGAGTTCCGGGGACACCGATCGCTTTCCCTAATTCCACATCTTTATTAACTGCTTGTTTAGCTGCTTCACTTTGGCGATCGCTATTAAATTTTTGCACATTCAGTCCGAGCTTAGTTGCCAGAGAGATATACAAATCTTCCCCTAGTTGGCTTTGATTTTCAAATAAGCCATCATGAAATTCCCAAAACTTATTTTGTTGCTGGGCTGCCCATGATGCTAAGGAGGCGGGTTCAGCATTGGGATGAATATTAGTTAAAGGAAAATGCTTATAAACTAAAGTTACGCGATCGCCACGGCTGGCAATAAACTGCTTGACCACAGCATGTGCCTTGGCACAGAAAGGACACTGAAAGTCAGAAAACTCCGTCAGGATTAACTTTTGACTGGTAGCCCCTTTAGTGGGAGAGTTTTGAATAAATGCTTGGGGCTTAGCTTGAATTTGTTTTAAAATTTGATCCTGTGCCTGAGATTGTTGATCTCGTTGTGCCTTTTGATAAGCTTGCACTGACTCCAGAATAACTTGGGGATTTTTGCGAATAATTTCTAAGACCTGTGATTCTAGTTTGGGATCAATGTCAGCCTGAGCCGTAGAGGAGCCGCAGCCCCACAGCAGCAAGGGCAACATCAAAAGCAAGACAAGCGATCGCCCAATTCCATTAATCTTACTTTGTAAATTTACCCACAAATTATTCATAGTTTTTAAGTCAATTTTATTAGTCCAGCATTCCTAAAATGGCGATAGAAGTTTGTCAAAAATCCCTCGGTCGATAATCACTCATTCCAAAGTTTACGACATTCATGCTGCATCGCTATAAAATCTTGGGGAGAAAGATATATCGAAGACCTAAAACGCTTATATCTTGTTGATCTTATTAGGACTTTGTCCAATTTGATTACCAACTAGATAAGGACTATCTAAGCTGGCTTTACATACCTTTTTGTCAAAATCACAACTATATATAAAGGGTTCTTGCCAACTAAGGGGAATTTCCAGTAAATCCCTCGCACCACTAAATCCCTGAGCAATGAAAAATAACACAGCAATAGAATTTAGAACTATATGTAAGGTACGCCAACGATTTTGCCGATCTTGGTATATATCTTGAATAATTGCCAAGGAAAAGATCATTAGCATGGTTACAGAAATACCATAGTAAAAATGCGAAACCATCCATTCGTTATCCCGCCGAAAGATAGCACCAAAGCCTTCCCGTTTAAAAATATTGTCCTGAAATCCAATGAGAACCACGCCCAGCCCTGTTAAAGTTGCAAATATTCCCAACCATAGACGCTCACGAGCTATGTATAAAAATACTAATGAAGCGATCGTTGCTACAAATAGCAGAGCCAAAATTAGGACTTGGGTAAAGTCTTTAGTGACTAAATCATTTTTCAGAATGTACTTTACGGTTGGATGCGTCATTCCCAATAAACTGATACCAACCACTGCCCCAGATAGTACTTTACCCAGTTTGACATGCTCCATACCCACTGATGGCGGGATTTTAGACTTACTACCATCTTGGGATTTCAGTCGGCGTTGTCGAGTTTGCCATGCCATATTTAGCACCATGCCCAGAATCGGAAATACTACGGTAACGGCCACCGAGGGATGAATTATCCTTAAAAAATCTGTTAGTTCCATTGCTTACTTTACTCGCTTACAGTTGCCAGACTTGGATTTGTGTTGTTGATTTAAGTTGTTTTAGAAGTTGCGAAAACTATCCTGAAATACTACCAATAATTACGTTAGTTCCGATGAATTTAGATTAGGCTAAACTTAATTTTTTCTCACAAAATCTCATGTAAATTTCATATAGACTCCCCGATCGCCTAATGAATAACTCAAAAGCTAACTTAAAAACTAACTTACAAGCTAAATTCAAACAACCTAAAATCAAAGTTCCCCTGCTATTTATTTTGGCAGTCCCGTTTATCTCTCAAGTCCTATTAGCAATGGGGGTAGTGAGCTATTTATCTATTAAAAACGGACAGGAAAGTATTAAGGATATAGCCCAGCAGTTAGGTCAAAGTCTTGGCGATCGCATTGATCAGAACTTAGAAAATTACCTGAGCATTCCTAAACAAATCAACCAAACCAATCTTAATGCCGTTAAGCTTAAACTCCTTGATATTAAGAACTTAAAAACTTGGGAAAAGTATCTATGGCAGCAAGTCCAGATCTATCCCACGGTTAATTTTATTTCTGTGGGCAACTACAAGGGAGAGTACCGCACTGGAGAAAGGCTGGCAGATGGAAGTTTTAGAATTAATGTAGTTGATCCAGTCAAAATTACCCAATTGGGTAAAAAAACTATTAACAGAAATTTTTATTCCTTTAAGACTAATGCTTTGGGCGATCGCACCACGGGATCACTAATTATGGAGAACTTTGATCCAACCAAATGGAGTTTTTACCAAAAGGCAGTGGCAGCAGGAAAAACCACATGGAGCGATCCCTATATTTCCCTATTAGAGCCAACTTTATTGATTAGTGCTGTCACCCCGATCTATGAGCAGAACCAACCCGTAGGGGTAATTAACACTGCCCTGCGCCTAGATGGCATTGGCAGCTACTTGCGTAATCTTAAAGTCGGTGGATCGGGACAGGCATTCATTATGGATAAAAATGGGATTTTAATTGCCACTTCAACCGCAGAGTTACCATTTCGAGTGCAAGGTGGACAGGGACGAGAATTATTTAAAGCGGTAAATAGTACTAATGCTCTGACCAAGGCTGTGGCAAACGCTGTTGATAGCTATGGGAATTCTCAGTCTAATACTATGGGACAAATGCAGTTAAATTTTGACCAAAAAGCCTATTTTTTACAGGTAATTCCCGTTACTAATAATCTAGGACTAAATTGGCTAACTGTAGTGATAATTCCCGAATCTGACTTTATGGAACAGATCGAGGCAAACCGCAATAACCTGATTTTGGTTTATGTAATTACAGCGATCGCCATATCTATAGTTGCTTGGTTTACATCTCGGTGGATTTCATTCCCAATTTTAAAGATTGTTAATGCTAGTCGAGAAATCGCCGATGGAAATTTAGATGCAAAAATTAGCCCCCAACGCATAAAGGAGCTAGACCTTCTGGCACATTCCTATAATTACATGTCGGAGCAGTTACAAAATTCCTTTGCTGATCTCGGTGAGGCGTTAGATAACCTTGAACTAAAAGTTGAACAGCGTACATGGCAACTCCAACGGGCAGAGCGTAAGTATCGCAGTATGTTTGAAAACTCAGTGGAAGGGATATTTCAGACTACTCCTGCTGGCTATTACATTAATGCTAATCCCGCCTTGGTCAAAATTTTGGGCTATGACTCCCGAGAAGACCTGATGGTGAGTTTACAAGACCTTAACCATAATTTGTACGTTTTACCCAATCGCCGTCATGAGTTTGAGCAATTAATCAGTCAATATGGTGAAGTTAATGATTTTGAGTCTAGGGTTTATCGTAAGGATCGCAGCATCATTTGGATTTCCGAAACTGCTCGTATGGTTAAAGATAGTGACAATGAAATTTTATTTTATGAGGGTACAGTTCAGGATATTACCACTCGTAAAGCGATCGAAGGAGAACTGCAAACTGCCATCCAAACTGCTGAAACCGCCAATCAGGCTAAGAGTGCATTTTTAGCAAATATGAGTCACGAACTCCGCACACCTTTAAATGCCATTTTAGGTTTTACCCAAGTTCTGATTCGCGATCGCAGCCTAAATGCTGAACAACAGGAAAATTTGAATATTATCAGTCGCAGTGGGGAACATCTCCTGAATTTAATTAACGATGTTTTAGATATGTCCAAAATTGAGGCGGGCAAGATGACGCTTCAGGAAGATAACTTTAATCTTAAGGAAATGCTGGATTCCCTTGTTCAAATGATGCGACTACGGGCAGAAACTAAAAATCTGGAACTAATTTGTGATTATGGGATTATTCCCCACTATGTGATCGCCGATGAACGTAAATTAAGGCAGGTGTTACTCAATCTCTTAAGCAACGCTGTGAAGTTTACCGAGGCTGGAAGCATTACCCTACAAGTTGATCAGGATCAGGACTTTTTACACTTTGCTGTCCAAGATACAGGTTTAGGAATTGCGATCGCCGAACAGGAACGTTTATTTACCGCCTTTAGCCAAACCGCATCTAGCCACGCCCAAGAAGGCACAGGTTTGGGATTGGCAATATCACAAAAACTAGTACAGCTAATGCATGGTCATATTTCCGTCACCAGCCAAGTTGGAGTGGGATCAAGATTTGAGTTTAGTATTCCCTTAAAAATTGGTAATGCCCTAGAGGTAGAGGCAAACCTGCCCCAGTCTCAAATCATTGGCTTAGAACCAAATCAGCCCGTTTATCGCATATTATCCGTAGACGATCGCCTTGAAAATCGCAAACTAATTACTAAACTCCTTACTCCCTTGGGCTTCGAGGTCAAAGAAGCAAGTAACGGACAAGAAGCGATCGATCTCTGGGCAACCTGGTCACCACACCTAATTTGCATGGATATGCGGATGCCTATAATGGATGGCTACGCCGCTACGGAATATATTAAATCCCACCTCAAGGGACAAGCTACGATTATCATTGCCCTGACTGCCAGCGTACTTGAAGAAGAAAGAGTTATAGTTATGTCCTCAGGCTGTGACGACTTTATCCGTAAACCCTTTCGAGAAGAGACTTTACTGACAAAGATTGCTGCCCATTTGGGGGTTAAATATGCCTACAGTAACGCCAACCCAGAATCACAGGAGCAGGTAATCCCCACTGAACGCTTAACCTCTAGGGAAATTGCTGATCTGATGCCAGAGACATGGATAACCAATCTCAAACTTGCTGCCCAAGCGGGTGATGACGAAGCAATAATGCAACTAATTGGAGAAATCTCCAGTGAATCTACGGAATACACTGATCTCAGGTACAAACTCATGGAGCTAATTGAAAATTTTAACTTTGAGGCGATCGCTAATCTTGCCAGCTCAATTAATCTAAATAAATCATGAGTAACCAAATTTGGACAGCCACTGGTATTCAAATGATCTATCCTGAAGTTCCAGAATGGCAGGATGTCTCAGATCATGTGTTAATCGAATTGATCGAGAATTATCAAGATGAACCCTCGTGTGCCACATCGGCGATACTTGAACTTAGCCTAAGACAACCAGAAGTTGCCAAGAACCTAGCTCATTGGCTCATCCTAGAAAATGATGCCGACAAATGGTTAAAATCCGCAGCCCTTGACGTTATAACCTATCTATTACATTAAATAATGTAAACTAAATAGCGATCGCTCGATTTCTTAACCAGTGATCACACAGAACTAAAGCTACCATTGCTTCCACCATCGGCACCGCCCGGGGCAGTACACAGGGATCATGGCGACCTCTAGCAGTAAGGGTTGTTTCTTCGCCAGTTATGCTTACGGTTTTCTGCTCCTGCATAATCGTAGCTGTGGGTTTAAAGGCAGCCCGAATGATAATATTTTCACCATTAGAAATTCCCCCTTGAATCCCGCCCGACCGATTAGTAACTGTGCGAATGCGATCGCCATCTCGGTAAAACTCATCATTATGCTCTTTGCCCGTCAGGTGAATTCCCGCAAATCCACTGCCAATTTCAAAGCCTTTGGTAGCAGGTAAAGACATAATTGCCTTAGCAAGGTCTGCTTCAAGTTTATCAAATACCGGATCGCCCAAGCCCACTGGGACATTACGGGCAACGCATTCCACAATTCCACCGACAGAGTTACCTTCACGCCGCATTGCTTCAATTAAATCAATCATTTTTTCTGCCATTACTGGATCGGGACAGCGCACAATATTGCTCTCCACATCAGGCATGGTCACAGTATCGGAATTAATGGGGGCAATTAAATCTTGAATTTGGGTAACATAGGCAATAATTTCCACCCCTGCAAATTGATTGAGTAGTTTTTTAGCGATCGCCCCTGCTGCAACTCGACCAATGGTTTCACGGGCTGAACTTCTACCGCCCCCTTGATAATTACGAATACCATACTTTGCCTGATAGGTAGCGTCAGCGTGGGAAGGACGAAATTTTTCTGCCATTTCCGCATAGTCTTGACCACGGGCATCTTTGTTCCGCACCATAATCGAAATTGGGGTACCAAGGGTTTTACCCTCAAATACACCGGAGAGAATTTCACAGCGATCATCTTCTTTTCTGGGAGTTGTAATTTTACTTTGCCCAGGTTTGCGGCGATCTAGTTCAAGTTGAATCTCAGTTTCACTAATTTCCAGACGGGGCGGACAGCCATCAATAATTACCCCAACTCCCCCGCCGTGGGATTCTCCATAGGTGGTAACCCGAAATAAATGCCCAAAAGTATTCCCCATTATGCTTAGTTATCAATTCTTGCCTTAGGTGTCCAGTCTATCAGCCCACTGAACTGATTTACATCTATAAAATTAAGTTGCAGCAAGATCATTAATAATGGTCCTTCCTGCCGAGCTTGGAGCTTTTTGGCTAGATTTAGTTGTTCTTGGTTGATTAGAGCAGACTCAATCAGATAGAGTTCTAACTCCTGTTGGTCGCTGTCGGGATAATATTCAGCAGATTGAGACCGCATCTGGTACCAATTGAAAACGATTAGCGTAGCGAAACCTAACATATTTGCACTATTAGATCAAGTTTTTACCCCGCTATTTTGAGAATACTTTTTCTCCGCTTTCTATTTTGGAAAGATTTTTCTTTAATTTTTGTTTAAACTTCTCTAAAGTTAGATGCAAATCAAAAGCTAGATGTAAATCAAAAGTTATCAATGATAGTCTTGCAACTGCTATCTTAATCTATAGATATAGCCTATCTTAAATCCCCTAAAGTAAGCATAAAGATCATTAATCCAAAGTGCAGAAATCTCCTGATTACTACAAAATTTTGGGTATTAGACCAAAGGCTACGGCTGAAGAGATAAAAGCTGCCTATCGTGCCTTAGCTCGGCAATATCATCCCGATCTCAATCCCCACGACTCTACATCTGCGGATAAGTTTCGTGTGATTAATGAGGCATATACAGTACTATCTGACCAGCAAAGACGATCGCAGTACGATGGTACAAATTTTGATCTAAATACTACTAATAGTTCTAATAGCTCTAACCGCAAAGGTGCGGAAATATATTACAGTCAAGGGCTAAAGAAATCTCAAAATGGCAATTATCAAGATGCGATCAAAGACTATAACCAAGCGATCGCCCTCAATAAAAATTATGCGGATGCCTACAATAAACGTGGACTTTGTTATTACAAGCTAGGGGCATTATCTGAGGCAGTTATTGATTTTGGGAAAGCGATTAATCTCAACTCTAATATGGCTGAGGCTTACTATAATCGGGGTCTTGCTAAATTAAAACTAGGCTATGCCCACGGTGCGATCGAAGACTACACCCATGCCCTAAATCTTAGATATAATTACGGACAGGCATTTTATCGGCGCGGTATTGCCCATGCTCAACTTAATAATAGACAAGCAGCGATCGCCGACCTAGGTAAAGCCTCGCAAATTTTTACACAACAGGGAGATACTGAAAACCACAAATTAACTGTGGAAGAAATTAGAAAAGTAAGTAATCATTTTCAGGTCAGGCATTTTCACAATTTTAATAATTTATGGACAGATGTGGTGCTTAGCTTAGTTGTAGTGACTGTGAACCCGATCGGTAGAATGCGCTCTATGTATCTGAGGCTCACGGGTAATCGGGCTATTTATGTGGGAATTATTTTTGCCCTAATTTTTAATCTATGCTTTGCCGTTGGTAATTACATTAGCCTCCGCCAAGTTGCCCAGTATGTGAAAGTCTCATTTCCAATTTTGCTGGCGATCGGAGCAATTGCTTGGTTAAGTCTTCTTCTATCTGGATTTATCCTCCGCAATATTTTTCAAGGTAAAGGTAATTGGGTTAGTGATCTGTTTTTAGCAGGGGTAGGACTTTTACCCATTGGTTATCTAAGCTTGGTGGGGGCGTTAATTACACTCATAGAAATTAGTAATTTTCATTTTTACCTAGCACTAGTAATAGTGGGATTATGCTATCTTGTCTTAACTCTGTACAGTGGTTGTCATCAGATTTTAGGTATCTCCGAATCTTTAGCGACCTTGGCAGTGCCTTTCATCATTTTAATTAGTAGTTTTTGTCTAGGAGTTACAGTTCCACCCTTAATTGCCATAGGGCTTGCAACTGTTTAGAGCTTCTTAGGGCTGATGATGGACTAACTATAAATTTATTGATGATCTTACAAAATTAAAAGTTTTAATCTAAAACCCTTAGAGTCATAGGCTTATGTGTGGAATAGTTGGCTATATAGGCGATCGCGGTGCGGTAGAAGTCTTAATTTCAGGACTACGCAAATTAGAATATCGGGGTTATGACTCCGCAGGGATAGCAGCCATTTCGACTAATTCTAAGGAGTTATTAAGAGTAAGAGCTAAAGGCAAATTAAGTAATCTTGAAGAAAAATTAACTACCGAACCAAATTGTGTAAGTGCTAAAACTGGAATTGGACATACACGCTGGGCAACCCACGGTAAACCTGAAGAACATAATGCCCATCCCCACACCGATAATACAGGTTCCTTGGCTGTCGTCCAAAATGGCATCATCGAAAACTATCATGCTCTGCGCCTAGAGTTAAAATATCTGGGGCATGAATTTGTGAGTGAAACCGATACGGAGGTAATCCCCCATTTAATTTCCGAATTTTTACGGGGCAATACCCTACTTGAAGCGGTCAGACTGGCGGTGGGTAAGTTACAAGGGGCATTTGCGATCGCTGTAATTTCTGCTGAATACCCCGATGAATTAATTGTTGTGCGGCAACAGGCACCTTTAGTTATTGGCATTGGGAAAGATGAAAACTTCTTTGCTTCTGATACTCCCGCCCTGATTGCCTATACAAATGTGGTTATGGCTTTAGATAATGGCGAAATTGGCAGAATCACCCGTCGTGGTGTGGAAATTTATAACTTTAATGGCGATCGGCAAAAACGTGGTGTTCAAACCCTCAGTTGGAATCCCGTTATGGTGGAAAAGCAAGGCTTTCGTCACTATATGCTCAAGGAAATTCACGAACAGCCGGGCGTAATTCGGGCAGGTTTGGCGAAGTTTGTCACTGAAACCAATGAAATTAACTTGGGCTTAAAACTAGAATCTAGTCTCAAAGACCTAACTAATATTCAAATTCTAGCCTGTGGTACCAGTTGGCACGCTGCTTTAGTTGGTAAATATTTACTAGAGCAACTAGTTGGTATTCCTACCA
Organism: Synechococcus sp. PCC 7502; assembly: GCF_000317085.1. Classification (NCBI taxonomy): domain Bacteria; kingdom Bacillati; phylum Cyanobacteriota; class Cyanophyceae; order Pseudanabaenales; family Pseudanabaenaceae; genus Pseudanabaenococcus; species Pseudanabaenococcus habilitatus. Next base: position 1,007,666 of record NC_019702.1, on the reverse strand, counting down.
CAGTTAACTATGCGTCTGAGTATCGCTATGCGGCTCCACCTATTATTCCTAATACCCTTGTTATTGGTGTAACCCAATCGGGAGAGACGGCAGATACCCTAGCCGCACTAGAATTGGCTAAATCAAGGGGCGATCGCACCCTAGGGATTACTAATCGTCCTGAAAGTTCCATTGGTCGCCTTGCCGATCAAGTTTTAGATACCCAAGCAGGTATAGAAATTGGCGTAGCCGCAACTAAAACCTTTGTGGCGCAACTATTAGTCTTCTATGTATTAGCACTGGAGTTAGGTAAGATTAGGCGATCGCTCACCCCAGAGAAAATCTCCACAATTATTGAAGGACTGCGCCAACTACCAGCCCAAATTGAGCGAATTTTAGAAAGTCAAGAACGCTACATTGAAAACCTAGCACATAGATTTAGCCATGCCCATGACATTATTTATTTAGGTAGAGGCATTAATTTCCCCATTGCCCTCGAAGGAGCATTAAAACTGAAGGAAATTAGTTATATCCATGCTGAAGGCTATCCTGCAGGTGAAATGAAACATGGACCGATCGCCCTACTTGACGAAAACGTACCTGTAATTACGATCGCCACACCGGGTAATGTCTATGAAAAAGTATTATCCAACGCGCAAGAGGCAAAGGCACGGGATGCCCAATTAATTGGTGTTGCTCCTATGGATGATCCAGTCGCCGTAGAAACCTTTGATCATCTTCTGCCCATCCCCATTGTTGAAGAAATCCTCTCGCCTATTCTCACCGTAATTCCCTTACAACTCTTTGCTTATCACATTGCTGCCCATCGTGGCTTGGATGTGGATCAGCCTAGAAACCTAGCAAAATCTGTCACGGTAGAATAGGCTTAGCATTTTAGAATCATTGGGCAAATTATTAGGCGGTGGATTGTCATAGATTGCCATCAAGATAGCTTAAGGATTTCCGCCGTCAAAGCTAAACTTTCCTCATATAGCACCTCTCTGCCCCAGCGTTGTAATTGCTGACTGAGCAGAAGATTTGCACTTTGATCAGAAAGGGGAGATACCTGATAAGTCTGGATACTCTGTGCGCCCGCCTCCATCCGCATACAGCCCATGGATTCCGAACAGAATACATTAGAAATTTCCGCATCAGGATCGGTAGAGGTTAATTTTAGTCCGACTAAATCGCCTTCCACATCACCAACATCACCAACGGGAATTGCTGCTAGTTCAGCTTGAACATCCAGATTATTGCGTCCAATAAACCTAATTTTTTGAATGTTATAATCCCCCCCTTCTTTAACCAAAGATATTGGCTGCCAATCTAAGCGGCTCGCCAACCAGCCTAAAAACATTAAAGCTTGGGTACTATTACCCTTTTCATAGTCAATGGTGACTCGATCTACCTTCCATGCTCCGGGACGGCGGTCGGGAGAGTCAAAGGCTTGGGCTGTCAGTTCTTGCCAAGGAGCTAAGCGTCGCCAATTTAAATCAGCAACTTGGGCATGATTATTAATCAATTCATACATTTTTAATAAATCCGCTTCCGAGTCCTTGAAAAATGCCGAATCAAAAATCATGCGATCGCTCAAATTGGTTAAGCGCTCAAACATCTTCGTATAGGGAGCGGGACTATCTTTCCACCAGACAAACGTAGGCAAATCAGGAATCACCAAATCTGATAATAGGGGATGAATCCGACTAAAAGCCTCCCTAGTTCCCCTGAGGGTAATATATTCACCGCAAATTAAAGAACTAGAAGTTTTCTGAATAGGGCAGTAGGCAGCAACTTGGGCAGTAATACCCTCATCTTCCCCAGAGATCGGACAAAGGTCGATCACCCTACAGGGATTTTGACTAGATATGGTATCAATCGAAACCAACCTTGCCCCAACTTCATTTTCAGGCTCATAAACCAATAGGTTAAAAGTTGTTGCCCTAGCGGCAGCCGTGTCACCATAGGATTGCCAAATTTTGCTAAGTTCAAGCTCAATCTGGGATAGAGATACATCTTTTGGTGCTTGTAGAGATAAAACTGATGCTGACTGCATAAAACCTCCTCGTTTTACTCGTTTTATTTTATAAGTGAACTACTACAATCTTCGCCATTGTCGACCGTCACGATTGAGCATAATATCCGCCTCTAGGGGGCCCCAAGAACCTGCTTGATACTGGGGAATTAGGGTTGGATCGCTGGGTTGATCCCACACCGAAAGTGCAGGCGTAACAACTTTCCACGCCGCTTCCACCTCATCACCACGGGTAAATAAAGTTTGATCTCCCAACATACAGTCTAGCAATAGTCGCTCATAGGAATCAGAACCCTCAACTCCAAAGGTTTTACCATAGCCAAAGTCCATTTCCACCGATCGCGATCGCAAATCCGCACCGGGCATCTTAGCCTCAAATCTCAAAGCTATACCTTCATTGGGTTGAATCCTCAGAGCGAGAATATTAGGACTAACCTGCTTTGCCGCCGACTGAAATAGTGTTAGAGGTACATCTCGAAATTGGATCGCAATCTCACTTACTTTTTTAGGCATCCGTTTGCCTGTGCGTAAATAAAATGGCACACCTTGCCAACGCCAATTATCCACAAAGAATTTCATTGCCACATAGGTAGGAACCGTGGACTCAGGATTAACATTGGGTTCGGTGCGATAGGCAGGCACAGGCTTACCCTTAATTGCTCCGACTCCATACTGGGCGCGAATTCCTGAAAAAGTTAAATCACGGCTATCAGATAAGCGGGTAGATTGAATTACTTTTACCTTCTCATTACGCAATGAATCAGCATCCATAGTATTAGGAGGCTCCATAGCAGTTAAGCAAAAAAGCTGCATAAGGTGGTTTTGCAACATATCCCGTAATGCGCCCGAACTTTCATAGTATCCCGCTCGATCCTCTACACCCACTGTCTCAGCAACGGTAATTTGAATATGATCGACAAACTGGCGATTCCATAGCGGCTCAAAAATAGCATTGGCAAAGCGCAAAACCAAGAGATTCTGCACAGTTTCTTTGCCAAGATAATGATCAATCCGATAAACTTGGCTTTCATTACAAACCCTCTGCACCACCTGATTAAGCTCTTGACATGAGGCTAAGTCTCGACCAAAGGGCTTTTCAATTACTAATCTAGTTTTAAGTGCATCCTTAATCATGCCTGCTGTTCCCAGTTGATTAATTGCTTCAGGGAAAAATTTTGGTGCTACAGCTAGATAAAAAACTCGATTTCCTCTAGTGCCACGCTTTTGATCAATCTCCGTAAGTAGGGCATTAAGCTTTTGATAATCATCGGGGTTATCCATATCGGCGGCACAGTAAAATAACCCTTGCTCAAAGTTTTCCCATAGAGGTTCCGCCCCAATACCATCAGAAAACTGCTCTATGCCTTCCCGCATCTGCTGACGGAAATAATCATGACTCCAAGGTCGTCGTGCCACCCCCACAATAGTTAACTCCGCAGGTAATCGACGTTGTTGCTTGAGGTGATAAATAGCTGGTACTAACTTCCGAGCAGTTAAGTCTCCCGATGCCCCAAATATCACCAAAATCAAAGGTTCAGGAGTTCTTTCCTGCTGTAGCCCAACACGTAAAGGATTTTCTAGTATTTGTACCATAGGAGCTGAGTCATTATTATGTTAACTATGATTGATGTTAAATATGACACCAGCATTTTAGCTAAACCTTAATGATCCCTGAATTTAACCCTTTTTTTCTTTAGCTTTTATAATTTTGCTTAACTTATAAAATAATTTCACCAAATAATTTTATAAGTTAAGCAAAACAGTTAGCCAAAATAAATACAAACTAGATCAAATTTAATCTAGCAACTTTTGGAAATTCGGTTTATACTAGAAAGCCTGTAAAAATATCAATTATCAAGGAACATCATGTCTCGATACCGAGGACCGCGCCTCAGAATTGTACGAAGACTGGGAGAGCTACCCGGTCTCAGCCGTAAGCAACCTAAACATGCCTATCCACCTGGACAACATGGGCAAGAACGTAAGAAAAAATCCGAGTATGGCGTCCGCCTAGAAGAAAAGCAGAAACTACGCTTTAACTATGGCTTAACTGAAAGACAACTCCTACGCTATGTGCGTCAAGCTCGTAGGGTTAAAGGTTCCACAGGTTTAGTCCTGTTGCAACTTTTAGAAATGCGCCTAGATAATACTGTGTTTAGAACTGGCATGGCACCAACAATTCCTGCGGCTCGTCAATTGGTTCGTCATGGGCATATCACCATCAATGGTAAGGTTGTATCGATTCCCAGCTATGGTTGTCGTCCTGGTGAAGTTCTCGGTGTTAAGGATTCCGAAAAATCTCGTAAATTGGTTGAGCAGAACTTAGAATTTCCCGGGCTAGCTAATACCCCTAGCCATCTCGAATTTGAGAAGGCAAAATTAACTGCCAAGATCAATGGAGTTGTTGAACGGGAGTGGATTGCCCTTCAAGTCAATGAACTACTTGTGGTTGAATACTATTCACGTCAAGCCTAGTCCTAATTTTCTATACAGTTAGCTACTTAACAAGCTCTTCAGCCCCTATACTGCTAACTATGCAGGCAAATACCTTACAACTTCCTCAACCATCTATTGAGCTACAACTGCCCCAAACTCAGGGGTGTTCACCAGCTATACGTGTAGATTTGGATCATTTACTTTTGGCGATCGAAGCCATTGATTTACAGGCGACAGAAGTAATTCTTGAGTTGGTGGAGCAGTTGGCTTTAAATGACGTAATTCCTAATCGAGTTAGTCTTTGGCGGATGCGTAACACAAATCCCTATAGACGTAACTACCAGAGGGGTACTATGACTTGGCAAGAAGCAAAAGCTATAGTTGTAATTATTTGTCATATTGCCAGAAGAATTAATACGCACCTGCGATTGTTAGTCATTACAAGTTACCAAGCCAGTGAAAACAAAATTGAGCCTCTAGGATTACAAAATAATCTCGGTTATTTAAATGCCTACTTACACCAGTTTCATGATTTGTTCCTAAGTAGAATGCGATCGCCATCTATACTTAATGATCAACAAATCCAAGACCTAGGAACCCATCTATTAACTCAGTTATTATTCTGTAGTGGTAGTTTAGGAGAGCAGAGACTTTGGAGTAATTTAATTGGTTCTAAAAAGTAATTGATCCTAAAAATGAACTATGCCTATTCAACGCCTCTATAGCTTACCTAGTTGTACTCTGCAAATTGAAGGTATAAGCGCAGAGGTAGGAAACAAATTATCGATTTTAACTGGGTTTGAGTTTAAATTTCACCATAACGGTACCAAGGTTACAGGGGGAAGAGATTTACTAGAGAGTCTAATTAGATCTACAAGCACCTATGTTCAGGCTTTACAAGCAGCAATTCCCACTACAGTTGACGATCAGTCAGTGCGTCTAGAAGTTGTTGGAGACTACTTACACAAACTCTCTATTAAATCCAGCGATCTAAATCAGCCTGTAGAAATCAGTTTGGATACTGTACAACTATTTGATTTAACTGAAAGTATTGATCAACTTTGCACTGATCCCCAAGTTATGCTTGATCTAAAAGTTGTGATTGAGCCTGTGGCACATTCCTCCAAGTCTTCAGTTGCGGTTTTACCAGCATTTATAGGAGTTAGCACCTTAGCGATCGCCTCAGCTATTTTACTTCTAATTCCCCCTCCCAAACCACCTACTCTTAAACCTCAACCACAATCTAGCAGCTTAAACATAAACCATGTAATAGCATCAAATCAGATATTTTAAAGCTCGGTAAATTGGGCGGGCATACGTTGACTATGTATACTATTTAAGATTTCTATACAGCCTAGTTTTGTCCAGAGAAAATTATGCAAAAATAAAAAACAGTGCCAGTTCAACATTAGGCTAGTTGCTGCTATTATGTCGATAGATGATAAATTCTTTATAAATTTATAGATTCTATTATCTAAAACTTATGATCTAAAACTTCTAAAACTATAGTTGTTCCATCAAAGTTTAAATACTATTCACAGTGGTATAGAGTGTTTTGTCATGTCTAATCCTCAAGAAGAAATACTTCAAAGTATTCTAGATCAGCAAATGTCTCGTGCCTCAGAATCTGCGCCTGTGAACGTTCCTGCGGAAGGTCAGGTAGTAAAGGATGCCTCCTTACTAACTTTACTAGCAGCTATGAGAGTAATTGTCCGTTCCACAGGTATTCTGCAGATTGAAACTCCATACCATAAGTGGAAAATACTTATGAAAATGGGGGGACTTGTGCTTATGGAAGAGGAAGGGCAAGTTATGCAAACCCTAACTCGTAAGTTTGCGAATGCGGGAATGCAGTTTGCAAGATTACCTGAATGGGATCAAAAGCAAAGTACTAAACCATATTCTTATCCTTTCATTACCCAAGTCTTTAAACGCTATCCCGAGCCAACCAAAGCTGTTCTTAAGGAAGTTTTACTGGAAAGTATGTTGGCTCTGCACCTTGAGGATAGGTTTTCGTTTGTGTGGCGTCCAATTAATGGATTAAACTCCAATCTACCCGTATGGCAGCTTCCTCTATTAGAGACTAAAGCAAGTAGCGAAGCGAAGCAATGGCTCCAATTTCAATGTGTTAAGCATCCTTATCAAACCGTGCAGTTAATAGATGCCGCCAATATGTTAGCTAGGGTTGGTAACGATAATTTTCCAATGTTTGCTAAGGTTACTACGGGTCAGCATCGGATTTGCGAAATTGCCGACAGCTTTAAGCAACCTATTTATCGCAGTGCTTTGTTATTAGATAAACTGGCACAGAAAAATATAGTTTCTATATTGCCTTTACCAGAACGGGAGTCACCCGATAGCCTTACTAGCGTTGTACCCGATATTATCCGTACCGATACAATTGCAGGAAAACCCAGTGTATTTGTGGTGGATGACTCGCCAGTTTTATTACGTCAGTTTAGAGATTTGCTCACAGGTTGGGGTTATCAAGTTAATCTAACTGATGATGCTACCAATGCTACCCAGATGATATTAGCCCATAACCCTTCAGTGGTATTTCTGGATATAAATATGCCGGGGTTAAATGGGTTTGAGTTAATTAAACAGATTCGGCGACAACCAACCTTAGCCTCAACTCCTTTGGTTATGGTAACGGCAGAAAATAGTATGACCAATAGTTTTAGAGCCAAGTGGGCAAGTTGCAGGTTTATTGCAAAACCCAGAACTTCTGAAGATACGGAATCATTCCGCGAACAGCTGCGATCACTCCTAAGAGAGGTTGCACCTTTACCTTCGGATGTACTTGTGTGATTAGTTTAGTTCAATAAATTTTGTAAGACATTAAGCGAATTATATGGTGGGCAACTTTTTAATAATTGATGACAGTGCGGCTGAAAGACATTTACTGAGGTCTTTACTCCAAGACTTAGGACATGATGTTGATGTATGTGAAAGCACAGAGGGGGCTTTGGACAAAATTGTTCAAGGTAACTATAAGGCTGTGTTTTTAGATGTGGTCATGCCAGACCTAGATGGTTACAAGTTTCTCAGAAAAATTCGTTCTACACCTGAAACAGCAAATCAGTACGTCATTTTTAGCTCTACTAAACGCACCAAACTAGAGATGGATTATGGAATTAAAAAAGCTGGAGCCGATGACTATTTACCAAAACCTGTAAGCCGTGAGGCACTTGTTGAAGCATTAGACAAAGTCAAATGATCACCCAAGATTCCCTACCCTCCTATAGTCGCTACGTTCTTGCTAGCTTAGATCATCTGCAGTTGGTTTTCCCTGATGTGTTTGTGGCAGAGATCATGATTGTTGAACGCTCTGAACTCTTGCCTATCCCATTTTTTAATCCCTCAATTCTGGGTTTAGTTCAACAGCAGGGAGTAATCACGCCTTTGGTTTCTTTGAAGCGGGCTTTACAGGGAATTAAAGCTCTAGTGCCTGAAAAAATTACTGTGGTTAGACTATCAGAGGAATTAGAAGAAATAGCTGGAGCGGGCTTGGTTGTTGATCGAGTTATTAGTAGTGTTACCTCGGATCAGTATTTGCAATTAAGCTCTGAGGTCAAGCAATCTGAATACCTAAGGTTGGAAGGTTTATTAACCCGTTTAGGGGAAACATTATGGGAGCCGTTGCGATGGCATCCGTTATCTTAGCCTATCTTAAGGTTCTAAAGGTCAAGCCAATTATTATTAACTAGTTGAGGTGTTATGTCATTTGGTAAAGCGTCTTCTCTCAATAGCCGATCTCAGAAAGCCACAGGAAACCCTACTATTCCCATAATGTCTTCTTTGGGTTCAAGGCTGTTTATTTACGTTCTGGGAAGTGCTTTATTAGGACTAGCAGGACTATCTTACTTCTTTTACCATGAGTTAGTCAGTGGTGCCAAGCGTGAAATTGAGCAGAAGGTATATACCGAAGTCAATGGGATTGAGTCTAAGTTATTAACTGTTAACCAGTCCGTACTGGCATTGGGTTCTGCCACAAAGTCTCTCAAGCAAGCTAATGTTAAAGATGCAGACTTGTATAAACAATTGGTACTAGAGCAGTTCCGAAATGTTGGGTTAGCCTATGCTATGGGTCTTGCCCAATCACCCAATCAGTTAGTTCCTAATCGCAAATTTTATTATCCTTATTTTAGTAGAGGAGTAGATAAGGATGATATTAAATACGCAGACCTTGCCACTTTATACTCGGGCAATAGCCTTGCGGAGAAAGGAGAATTTAGTCAGAAAATTAGTTCCAAAGAACCGATTTGGCTAGAACCCTTTACTTTTAATGACGCTAATACTAACAGCAGCATAATTATGACCTCATTTATTTCTCCCTTAAATGATCAAGCAGGAGAAAAGATTGGTCTAGCTATTGCCGATGTTACCTTATCTAGCCTTTCCCAAGCAGTAAAAACTAAGGTTCTAAATAATAACGGCTCCTTTTTAATTTTAAGCTCCCAAGGTTATCTATTGGCATCACCAGATTTATCTAAATCAGATACTATCAAGGGTTACAGGGCAATTCCTGAGATTAGTCAAATTTGGGATCGCATCCAATCTGAGCCTGCTGGATTAATTGAATCAGGCGGAGATTTCTGGGCTTTTCGGCGCATACCTTCAACTAAATGGTTATTACTGGCTCAAGTTCCCCAGTCATCGGTTTTAACCCCAATTTTTGTCGGTGTTCTCCTAGCTTCTATGAGTGTGGCAGCGTTATTAGGTGTTGTTGTATTTATATTTGTGCGGCAGCTTAATAATCGCCTTAAACCGATCTTAGATGAATGTGAAAAAATATCGGAACAGAGGGGGGAGGCTTCCATTGAGGATGAGCGGAATCAAGATGAAATTGATCAGTTATCTAAGTCTTTTTACAAGCTGATTAATCAAATTGCTAGAAACGAGCAGAAAATTAGAGAAGAGGTATCGGCAGCAGTACAGGCTCAGGAAAGATTAAACCAAGCCAGACAATCGCAGGCAGAAGCAGAGTTCCTAGAAGATGAGGTTGGGGGCTTGCTAGATGTGGTATCGGCAATGGAAGAGGGTGACTTAACAATGGAGGCAGAGGTTAGTGATCGCGCCACAGGTCTAGTAGCTGATACTTTGAATCGGTTGAGGGAGCAGTTAGCAGAAATTATTGCCCGTGTATTAGGTACAACTCAGCAGGTGGTGCATGGAGCAGAAGATTTACAGAAATTAGCAAGGGTCGTGGCAGACAATACGGTGGAGCAGGCTCAATCTGTAGCTCAGGGTGTGTCTTTAACGGAGGAAGTGGCGATCGCAGCCCAAGATTCAGCAACTAAAGCTAGTGCCGCCAACCAATCTCTACTCACAGCGCAATCTACGGTGGAAGAAGGACAGGTGGCAATTAACACCCTAACCGAAGGAATTTCAGTTCTGCAAAAGGGCTCAGCCCAGATTGTCCAAAAAATGAAAACCCTGGGTGAGTTTGTGGGGTTAGCAGAACAATTTGTGCAGGATCAAGGGCAAATCGCTTCCTTAACTCAGGTACTGGCAATTAATGCTACTCTGGTTGCGGCACGGGCGGCGGAACAAAGAGACCCTAAGCAATTTATTGGTGTAGCACGGGAATTTGAAGCGATCGCTGGACAGGTAAATAATCTAGCGAATCAGACCAACGAGGGGCTAGCAATTCTGCAACAACGGACAGCCCAAATCCAATCTGTAGTAAGTGCGATCGATTCCGAAGTGCAAAGCTTGGGTGGACTAGTGGAAGGCTTTAACTCTGGGGTTGAACAATCGCAAAAGGCATTTTATGACATTCAAAAAGTGACTGAGTTGGTGGTAAATGCAGGTCAGAGTATTACTGAGTCTAGTGTTAAGATTGCTGATGCTGCTGAAACTACGGTGCAGTACATGAGTGAAATCGATAAATTAGCTACCCAAACTGCGGATTTAACCCGAAGCACTAGTTTACAAGCAGAACAAATGGGTGCTTTAGCACGGAAATTACTGGCAGGTATTCAATTCTTCCGTTTGCCAGACTCTTTGTTATTGAGCTTGGGGGATACAGGGATCACGCCTAGGCTAGAGGTGCAAACCCTTGACATTGAGTCAATACCCAATCTTGAAGATTTCAACACAGGAGACGAAGATCATGGGTAAGCGTATTCAATCTGCTGGGGTTAATATTTTTCAAAATCGGTTGATCGGCACTAAGTTAAATATAGCCTTGGGTGTTGCTGGTGTATTAACTTTGCTGGGAATAAGTTTGGCGGGATTAGTAGCTGAACATCGCCAGTGGGAGCAGTTAGAAAATCAGGAAAAATCTAAACTAGCAACTTTAGCTGAAGGCTTTAATCAAACTTCTTCTCCTATTACAATTTCAAGGGATAAACTACCTGATAGCTCAGAGTTATCCAGCCTGAGGGGCGACTCTAAATCTGTTTTGATAGTGGATCAATCGGCAAATGTCACTGCAAGTTTGGGTACTGTGCCAGTTGGGAGTAAGTTTGATCCCAGTGGGCTTGTGAGTAAGGCGCTCGCTTCGGGTACTCGAATTAGTGTGACTGATTTGACCTCCGAGAATAGTTTAGTGAATTACACAGTTACCCCGATTAAAAATCAAAATATTTTGGGGGCAATTGTGGGGATTAAACCCGTGGACACTCAAGCTTCTACGGCGGGAATTAGTAAAGCTTTGCTTGAATTTACAGCGATCGCCACCCCCAATGATCTAGCCAATCCTAAACTTAGCCCTACCTTCCCCATCAAGATTGCTAAAGAGGCTTCGAGCAAAACTACTGTAGAAGAGTTCAAAATTGAGGGACAGTCTTTCTTAATTGCAGGCGCACCAATTCTTAATTATGCAGGTAAGCCCATAGCCGTATTTATCCATGGACATAAATATCAACCTCCTTTAATTTTTGTGCAGGTAATTGGCATCGGCTTCATATTTCTCATAATTGGCTACGTTTTTGCCCTATCAATTGTGACGGAAATCATTAAATCAATTCAAAAATTAGAACGCTCAGCTAGGGAATATAGTCGGGGCAATTTAACAACTCCAATTAAGGTATCTACCCAAGATGAAATTGGCACCTTAGCTAACCTATTTAATAATCTGATTGCTAAGCTCCAAAACAGCGAAATTGAGCAGGCGGAGGCTAGGGCACAGGTTCAGGCGCAGACCATAGAACTAGAGGATGAAGTTGGTGATCTTTTAGATGTGGTATCTGATTTGGAATCTGGAAACCTAACTGTACAGGCACAGGTGACTGATCAAGCTACGGGGCTAGTGGCAGATACGCTGAATCGCTTGATTGAACAATTGGCAAACATCATGTCCACGGTGTTAAGTACCGCCCAGCAAGTAACTCAAGGTGCAGATAGTCTGGAACAACTGGCGACTTCTGTAACTCAAAATGCCCAACTTCAGTCTGAGTCTGTAGCTCAAGCTACCAAGGAAATTGAAAATATTAATCAGTTAGCCACCACTGCCTCCGAAGAAGCGATCGCCGCAAATATTGCCGTTAAATCAGCCCAGTCTGCAGTGTCATTGGGGCAGGAAGAAATTACGAAGCTGAATAATTCCATTGCCCTATTACAGGAGGGAACCACCCAAATTGTGCAAAGGTTAAAAACCCTCGGTGAGTTTGTGGACTTGGCAAAACAGTTTGTGCAGGATCAAAAACGCCTATCCTCCCTAACCCAAGTGGTGGCGATGAACGCTTCCATGATTGCTGCCCGTGCCGTGGAACAAAAAGAGCCAGATCAGTTTGCTAGTGTTGCCCGTGAATTTGAAGCAATCGCCTCTCAGGTAAATAACTTGGCGACTCAAACCAGTCAGGGATTAGTAGTGCTACAGCAACGCACGGGATTTATTGAAATTGTGGTATCGGGGATTAGTCAAGATATTAAGGATGTGACCGACTATGTGAGCGAGTTTACCACTGGAGTTGAGCAATCAAGTCAGGCTTTTAAGGATATTAAAGATGTAACTGAGCAGGTAGCAGCCTTGGGAGATAGTGTTTTGCAATCGAGTCAAGAAATTGCTGTTGCTGTGCAAAGCGGTGTAGATTCGATCCAAGAAATTGCAGCCTTGGCACAACGTTCCGCTAGTCAATCTAATTTAACTCTTGAGCGATCGGCACAGATGGGGCAATTGGCAAGAAGACTGTTAAATGATGTACGCTTTTTTCAATTACCAGCGGATAAGATTCCCCAAAACTTTCTATTTGCTAGCACCAACGATAACTTAAAAGAAGGAGATAATTGATTTAGATTAGCTTTTAGATCAACAAAGAAAATGGGAAAAAGGATGGAAAAGTTAACTGAAAGACAATCAAAAAACGAGCAACGCTTTAATATCTATTATAGTAGCCAGTCTTTAATAACTAATTTAATACCTAATTAAGTACAGTTAAAAATCAAATTAAGCTAGGAAAGTTTAATTTCTTAGTTATTCTATTCGTAAATCAGATCAGCCCCTACGTTAAACCTTTACCAAACCAATGCTGAATACTGCCGAAGATCAACTCCAACAGGAATTGCGTACCCTATTTGATTTAGATACTCAAAAGTATTTGCAGTTGTACATCAGTACTGCCCAAAACCTTAGTGAGGACTCGTGGAAACATGATATTCAGGAGATTTATCGCTGCGTTCACACCATTAAAGGAGGAGCAGTTACGGTCGGTGCCGAGGCAATTTTAGAAGTTTCTACAGTTTTAGAGGATTTACTGTCAGATTTACGTTACTTAGATGATGCCCCCAGTCTTAGCGATCGCCAACTGCAAGAGATTCTAGTAGAAGCAGGTGAACTGTTAACAGCTAGCCTTGAATTATCAAGTAACGATTCCGCCACAGCTTTGGCAGACAGGATTTTGGCAATGCGATCGCTACTCCAAGCCACCTACCTTCCCAACTGGAGCGATCAAGACCAATTACATCAAGAATTTGCCGAACAGGGCTTTGATTTGGTGGTGTTAGAGCTAGATATGGCGATTGAGCAGCTTAGTCCTAACAGTATTGTCACATCAGATGTTGTCACTATTGCCGCCGATACCATGATGCAGCTACAGCAGATCGGGGAAGAGATTAACCTGGGGGAGTCTTGGCAAACCTTACTCAGCCAAAGTCAAGCTCTGATTCAAAATCCCAGCAGTGATGTGTGGTTATCTCAATGGTCTGGTTATTTGCGATCACTCAAGGAATGCGCCAAGCATGGGGGCAAAATTCCCGAACTATCTATGCCAATTCATCAACTCGATCAGACGGATCAATCTAATTCATCTAATCAAACTAATCAATTTGAAGATTTTATTACTGAAATTACCGACCAAATTTCTGATATTGCTGAATTTTCGGAACCAGTTGAGCCTTCTGATCCAGTTGATCCTTTAGAGCAAGAGCTACGGAATCTGTTTGACTTAGATACCCAAAACTCCTTACAGCTATATATGGGTACAGTAAAGCAGCTACAGGAGTCCACTTGGCAACAGGACATTCAGCAAATGTATCGTGCCATCCATACGATTAAAGGGGGGGCGGTGACGGTTGGGGCAGAGGCTATTTTGCAGGTATCCACGGTTTTTGAGGATTTACTATCGGATTTGCGTAATGTTGACCCAGTCCCTGACCTTAGCAATGGCTTTTTGCAACAGGTTTTGATTGAGTGCGGTGAGCTTTTAGTTGCCAGCCTTGGTAAATCTGCAGTTCCTACTAGTTCAATTCAAAGAATTTTAGAACTGCAAACCCAAGTTAAAACAAATTACCTAGAAGAGTGGAATGAGCAGAAACAGTTAGCACGGGAATTTGCCGAACAGGGCTTTGATCTGGTGATTTTGGACTTGGAAATGGCGATCGAGCAGTTACCCGAAACTGGTACCGTATCCTCGGAATCCCTTGAGGTTGCAACTATGACCCTGATGCAGCTTCAGGAAATTGGTAATGAAATTGGCTTAGCCACAGATTGGCAAGATTTATTAGCACAAACCCAAACCCTATTAGAAAGTCCTGATTGTGAATTGTGGCGATCGCAATTTATGAATAGACTCAGAACCTTAAAAGAGTACGCCCGCAACGGTGGTAAGGCTCCCCAAATTGCTAAACCAGTAATTACTAAACCACTAACTAATGAACTTGAGTTTACTAATTTAACTGATAATCTGGCTGATGCAACTAATGAAATTGCAGAGATTGAGGATTTACCTAGCTCCTTGGATATAGTCCCTGAGCAGTTTATTCAATACATTCAACCCAAGCGCAAGAAGCCAAAGGAACTAGTAGTATCAGCCGCCGATGTGCAAATTCCCGTACCCCTAGAACGTCTTGATCGCTCTTCTCAGCATTTAGTGGAAACCCTCATGGCAACCCGTGCTACCCAGGGGTTTTATCAACTGGTTTACGATAATCTGCTGCCGATTGTGTCTCTAGCGCAAGATAGCATTCAGTACATTGGGCAGTTGCGGGAAGTTCAAGATGACTATGCTTTAATTGAATCTTCCAAAAATCAAGAATCTCCCGAAGTAGAAAGCTATCGCCAAGGTTACACAGCCATTAACCGTCTTTTAGAAATTAGTTTGCGCTTAACTGAGCTAGGGGCAGAAACAGGGGAATCGGCAAGACGGACAGCAGAAAGCCTACAAAGACTGGAACGCAGTTTACGGGGACTACAACAAACCCTAGAAGAAAGTCGCCTTGTTGCCTTTGAAACTCTAAGTTTTCGGGTACGAGGAATTTTGCGCGATCTGACCACTCGAAATTTAGATAAGCGGGCGCAATTGACAGTAATTGGGGAAAAACTGGAACTAGATGCAGGTACGTTACGGAACCTAGAACCTGTGCTTCTACACCTGATTAGAAATTCCTTTGATCATGGCTTAGAAACCGTGGGTGAAAGGGCTGTACTGGGCAAACCCCAAAAAGGCACAATTACCCTATCTTTAGTCCGTCGTGGTAGTGTGTTTGTCTTGAAAGTTAATGATGATGGTCGAGGTATTGATCCAGAAAAGATTCAGAAAATTGCGATCGCTAAAAATTTACCCTTAACTAATACCGATAATTCTGCGGCTCTGTTAGCAGTTATATGTCAACCTGGATTTACCTCAGCCCAAGTAGTCAGTGATATTTCTGGTCGGGGTGTGGGCATGGATGTGGTTGCTAATCAAATTGAAGCGATCGGAGGGCAGCTAAGCCTTGATACTAAACTGGGAGTGGGGACAACTTTTACGATTCAAATTCCTGTACCCAATTTATTTGTGCGGTGTATGTTGCTCCAGGCAGGCGATCGCATTTTTGGTGTTCCCACCTCTGATATTTTTACGACAATGCTATTGGGGGATTTACTCTGGCAAAAACAGGATTCTGCCCTATATTCGATGACCATTACCGAAGATACTGGGGCTGTACCCGCCCTTGACCTCTATCAATACTGGCAGGGAGAAACATCTAACCGTACCTATTTACCGACTTCTATTGCCGTGCGTACCAAGCGATCGCAGGATACCTTAGGGGTATGGATAATTGCTGATAGTCTAGTGGGGCAGAGCGATTTACTAGTTAACGCTATTCCCAGTCCCTTAACCAGTCCTGTGGGGGTGATGGGCGTAAGTTTACAGTCCGATGGCAAATTAATCCCAATCATAGACCCAGTTTCCTTAATTGATCGACTTTTAAGCTCTACTCAAGGGGCGATCGCGATCCCAACTGTAACTGAGGTTGAAGATATAGCCCGCATTCTCGTTGTAGATGATGCTGCCCTGATGCGCCGCCGCATTGAAAGTAGTCTGAGCAATCAGGGTTATAACATTCATATCTGTAGCGATGGCTTAGAAGCATGGGATTGGATGCAAAATCATGCCCAACCGACTATGCTAATTACCGATATTGAAATGCCAGGGATGGATGGATTTACCCTCATTGACCGTTGCCGCCAAGCAGGAATGAATATGCCGATTATGGTAATCTCTTCTCGTCTAGCGGAAGAGTGGTCAAAGGAAACTAAACGGCTGGGGGCTGATGATTACTTAACCAAAGGCTTTACAACCCCAGAGCTTTTAGCCAAAGTTGCCTCTCTATTAGCTGAAAATTAGCCCGAAATTAGTTCAAAATCGCATAACCACCTAATTATTTATATGCTTCAACCCTTTCGAGCCGTTGCTCCACCGCCCATATACACAGAAAAGGGACTACTTTTACAATCCCAAGACTTAAATCTGGCTTTTAGTGTTGATCTAGTTCAAGAAGTTCTGCTCAAAGCCTCTGTTACCCTTGAATCGGAGCGCAGTATTACTCAGTATCGAACTGAGACTATACCAGTAATATTTGGACGAAAATCCTGTCCACCGACCTCCGAAATTACCCTAGTTCTGATTAAAATTCCTGAAGTTAAAGGTGGTTTAGTAGCGATCGCCTGCACAAATATTCCCAACTTAATTGCGATTAATCCCCTAGACTGGCAAAACATGGAATTTGATACTAGCCCTTGGCAATCGGATGGCAAAGCTTATAACTTTAATGGGGTAATTTACAACCACGTTATTGGTATAGTTAAAAAACCTTAACCCAAAAATCTTACAGAAAATCCTAATTTATCTGCTCAATTCTTTTTTCTGGTGGGCGATCGCTTCTTGATTAGCAGCACAAATTCCTTGTTCGGTAATTAGACCTGTTACTAAGCGATTAGGAGTAATGTCAAAGGCATAATTTATGGCGTTACTTTCATAAGGGGCAATTCTCACCGTAGATAAAACTTGATCAGCAGTGATTCCCTGTATGTATAAAACCTCATCGGGATTTCTGGTTTCAATTTCCACTTCTTTAATGCCATCGATTAACTCAAAATCAAAGGTAGAACTGGGTAAAGCCACATAGAAAGGAATATTGTGATCTTTAGCGGCTAGTGCTTTTAAGTAAGTCCCAATTTTGTTAATGACATCACCTTGGGCAGTGACTCGGTCGGCTCCAACAATACACATATCCACTAAGCCATACTGCATTAATAAACCGCCTGTATTATCAGCAATAATTGTGTGTTTAATTCCCGCTTGTTGAAGTTCCCATGCTGTTAAAGATGCTCCTTGATTTCTAGGACGGGTTTCATCTACCCAAACGTGAATATCTATACCCCTAGAATGTGCCTCATAAATCGGAGCAAGGGCAGAACCACTATCCACGATCGCTAACCACCCAGCATTACAATGAGTCAGAATATTTACTGTTTGTCCCGATTTGGCATTACTAATTTCTTGAATGCGATCGCAGCCAAATTTTCCGATCTTTTCGGAATTTTCCACATCTTCATCGGAGATATTAATTGCCTCTTGTTTGGCAGTATTAATAATAATTTCAGGATTTTCTGAGCCTAGATTTTTTAATACCTTAATGACTCGATCCACTGCCCAAGTTAAGTTAACCGCCGTGGGACGAGCTATACGAATTTGTTGAGCTATGGCTATAATTGCGTCCAGATTTCCTACGGAAGCGATCGCTGCTAAATAAACCCCAAATGCCCCCACATTACCAATTACTCCTGCCCCACGCACATTCATATTTTTAATGGCGGCGATCGCATCATCGGGAGTAGTTAATCTTAAGGTTTCATAGCTAAAGGGCAATTTAGTTTGATCAATGATTATTAAACTTTCCCCATCCAGCCAAAAGGGTTTATAAATGCCATTTACCATAGTCTTAAGCTCCTAAATTGCGCTTTCACATAGGTTTCTTCAATAGTTTAAAGGCAAAAAACTAAAAAACATTTTTAATTGCCTTAATCATGGAAATTTAGGGTTTGGGTATACTGAGACTAGATACTTCACTTTGATATTACTCTTTGCCCATAAGTGAAAATGTCAAGTAAATTGTGTAAACTCTGAAAATTAAGCATGAAGGCAACTTTCAACTCAATGCCGAAATATCACAATATTTTCCGCTCGAAAGATGTGTTATGTCCCGATCTCTTATCAATTATTTGTCTTTGCGATCGCCTTGAGAGTTTGTAATGTATTGTTCTTGGAGTTGTTGCATAGGCTTAGGTGCCGATGAATTATCTATGAGTTGCCATTATTATAAGCTTGACTCGTTTAGGGGCGATCTCCTTTTCTAATCCAGTTTTAGCAATTTATGTGATTTTCATTTTCTCTTGTAAATATCACCTCTAAAGTCGATCTCGTAAATTATTAGCTCCTCAACAAGGGATTCAGAGTACAAGCGTTTTCAGCATTTCTCGTATCCTCTCTTGGTCTGTTGAGGATAGAGCATTTAAGAATTTAATTGCATTTTTGCTGAATTTAACTTTCATGATTTGATCCAGTCGGTCATGTCAGTAAATTCTTCGGGAGCATATTTTGACGGAGTGGGAAATTTTGCTTCGATTTTGTGGATATCTTTGTCGCTGACAATTGGGATAAGTGCTAGAAAAAGAGATAAGCGTTCTTCTCTTTCTTCTCTCAAGACTTCACGAACACTTTGCCTGATGGTGTCTCTAAGCATTTGGACTTCCATAGTTGTATCTCCGATCATAAGTTTATGCCTAAAATTTTTATGTGTTGTATTCTGCAATAATGTCGCAAATTTCAGTTGCATCAATATCTGCTTATTCAGATTTGGGGTAAACGGTCAGCAAAACGATTCCTGTCGCTGTTTTGACATAATAAATTAGACGATAGCCGCCACTTTTTCCTTTTTGAATGTCACTATTTTTAACTCTCAGTTTGAAGACAGGATAACCAACACCTGATATTTGATCGCCTAATAACTTTCCTTGCTCTAGTTGTTGAATGACTGATTGCATATCATTCTGAATGCGTGGATATTTTTTGCGAAGTGTGCGGATATTTTTTAGAAATGTTGGTGAGGCTTCAACGTGGATTTGGTTAGTCATTTTCTAGTTGCTCCCACATTGCTGATACAGGAATGGTTTGCTCTGTCATTGCTTCGTGCCAAGCTTGTCGAAAGTCAGCGATGATTTCTTGTTTAGATATTTCTTCGGGTTCTTCGGGTTCAGACACAAGAATGATTACTTCAACTCGGCTATTTGTCTTTAGCTCAAGGGGATAATCTAAGGTGAGTTGACCTTTTTCGTTGATGCTTGCCATTACTTTAACTGCTTGCATGGTTATTTCTCCTATTGATTTATAGAAACATTTAGTTTTTGAAGCTCTTTCTCAATCCAATTAATCGCTAATTCTTCATTTTCTTCTATCGCCTTTTCTACTCCAGTTTTAGCAATTTCTAAAAGTTGCTTGGATTGTTCACGTTTTTGATGTGCTTCTTCAACCTTATTTTTAATCCTTTGTTGAATTTTATCTGGAGCTTCCCATACCCAAAAATTATCTATATCTTTAGGGTATAGCTCTGTTTGTCCAGACGAACCTTTTAAATATTTTTCAACTTGATATTGACCAGCAATACTATTGATATAAATTGATAAATAGACTGGATCAAGTACCTTGGTTCTTAAAATAGTAACGTGATTATCTGGCAAAGCATTTTGCTTATGTAGATATGGAGCGCATCGCCCAATAGTTCCTACACCAGTACCATTAATCAGGACATCATTAGTTTGAATAATTAGAGGTTTATCTTCAGGTTGATACTTTGCATAACGGTTATCAACTAAGATAACTTGACCTTCTCTAACGTGCTTTGAGTTAACAACTGGTAAACCATCTAATATATTTTGATCTTCTTCAAAGTAGCTTGGCTGTTTACCTCGTTGATTCCAAGTTAATAATTCTCCGAGTTTTGATAAGTTTACTTTTTGTTCAATTTTTTCGATGAGTTGATCAAATTTAGGTTGATAGTGTTCAGCATCAAGCCGATCGCTTGTCCCAAATGAAGCCGAAAAACTCTTAACCGCAATATTTTCATCCGTCGGTTGCCAGTCCTTCAACCCAAGCTCTGACAATAACAAATCTTCAGCTTGTTGATATCTTTTATCAGATTGTCTTAGACATTTTTCGGCAAGCATTATTACATCAGAAACACTTTCTTCAATCTTTGATGAAAACTCTGGAATTATAACTTGATCCATATCTTCTAGGATCAGTCCCATTTGCACGGCTCCACGAGTAAATCTCTTAATTTGACTTTGACCAAATTTAGAATTTAGATAGGTAGAGAAATATTCGGGTTTAACCTTTTGAGGTCGCAAAATTGCTAGTTTACAGTTACAAGTTGCGGGTTGATTTGTACTGACAAAAGACACGCTTCCAATCGTTCCTACAATCGAGAGTAAAACATCTCCTTTTTTTAGATGAGACCGTTTCATATAACTCAAGTTATAAGTATCTTCATCAATAAAAATAGGTGATGATTGTTCAATAAAAAAGTGATGAATATCTTGTCCTCGATAATACGGAATACCATTATCAGTAAAGTTATCACTGATTTTCATGTGGTTCCCATCAAAAACCTTGACCAAGTTAGTTATCGAGTTTAATCTTTTTTGTTTTAATATCCTTGTAATTTCAATATATTCTTTCTTAAAGAACTCAGAATCAATTCTATGGGTACGTTCCAAGTCACTATATCGAACTTCTGATGCTTCCAGCTCACCCATTAACCGATCATACTTCTCAGCATCAAACGGCGTAACAGATGAGCTTAAATCAAAAAAACTTAAATTCTCCTTCTTCGTAAACTCAATAAAAGCCTCAGCAATCCCATCTTGAGTTTTGCCATCATGATTAAACAGATCGTGATCCACAATCAAATGACCATGAGCATCTAACAAAAACTCACCTGAACCATCGGACTTTTTGACATAGATTTTATCTCCTGAATTATCCTTACCACTTTTACGCATCGTCGCAAAAAAGATATTGTAATTATCCCGACGCGGACACAAAGCCCCAGCCCTCGGATCATCATTCCACTTCTGCACAAACAACACCGAAGTCTTAGTCCCCGTATGCGGTTTAAACGTATTCCCGTGCAAACCCACCACCGCCAAAATACGACAACGTTCCGCAATAAAATCACGAATATACTTATCCGAAGAATTATTAAACCTTCCCTGCGGCAACACCACCGCCATTCGCCCTCCCGCCTTCAAAAAGTCTAGATTGCGCTCAATAAACAAAATATCTCGTCCCATCTTTTCTTGCCGCTTACCATTCCCCTTAACCGCCAGATCGTACTTTGAAATAGTTTGTGATTCTTTAATTTCCCCTGCAAACGGCGGATTAGCCATCACAATATCAAACTGAAAAGACTTGAAATCATCCTTCTTATCAGCAAAACCCCGCAACCGCTTAAACCCATCACCATAAACATCACGCCAATCATCCTCTTTAGCTCTCTCTTTCCACGATCCATAGTCCAGCGTATTCAAGTGTAAAACATTTGTCTGTCCATCTCCCGCAATCAAATTTAAGGTGCGTGATACCCGTACCGCCTTCTCATCAAAATCAATGGCAAAAACCTTACCTTTAACATAATCTTCACAACGCACAGGCTTCTTTTCCAACGAGAACAAGTTGCTAACCTGCAAACCCTCATCATCAATAATTCGCTGCCACACATAAAAAATAGTATGCACAGGGAAACCTGATGAACCCGCCGCCGTATCAATAATCGCCTCATCCTCCTGTGGATTCAGCATCTTCACACACATATCAATTACATAGCGTGGTGTGAAATACTGCCCCTTTTCACCTTTACTACTTTTACTAATCAAATACTCGAACGCCTCATCAACCACATCAAGATTGGAATTAAACAATTTCACATTTTCCAAAGATGATACGCAAATTGATAAATGAGAAAGACTAAGAGTAATTTTGTCACTTTCCTTAAATACGCCTTCCCACTGTTTTTTAGCTCGATCAAATAAGCCTTGAATCTTAATTTTTAGCTCAGTCTCAGTTTGTCCCGTATTCCGAAATTCCAACAATCTCGTATTTTTACGCTTCTCATCCCGTCCAGATTCCCACTCATCATAAAGCTTCGTGAAAATCAGCATAAATAACTCTTCAAAAACATCAACCCCCGCATTCGCAAGAACTTCATCCTCCATTTCCAGAATCAGTGCTTTTAAAGACTTTTTCTCCGTAACCAGCTTATCTTTTTTTACCAGATCGTTGAGGGTAAACCTTTCATTGAGAATATCTGCCAATGTTTGATTAACATTTGGAATATCCGTAATATCCTCAAAATAGTTAGGGTCTTTGCGTTGATAAAAAGAAATCTGTTCGCCATTAGTCCAAACCCCAATCGGTGAACCTGTAGCATTGCAATAAGACTTTAGCTGTTCCTTACCATCTTTAAGTTTTGGCTTTTTCAGTTCAACGATGATATAAGGCACATTCGGGCGATCCCTATCCATAATTGCAATATCAGCCCGTTTCTTCTCCCGCCCAAAAGAAACCTCATACTCTACCAAAATCCGATTAGCTGGATATTGATAGCGCCCTGTTAACACATTTAAATAAAGCTGCCTAACCGCCTCTTCAGGAGTCAGCTTAATATCCTTACCCCTAACCAAACACTTAATATAAGGCACATCCCCCTTAGTACTTGTTTTTAAGAAAATAGTCTGCTCAAGCCAAGCCACTTCATCAGGCTTAAACTGCGAAAGCTTATACTCAGAGTCTTTCAGGATATCGGATAGGTTCATCGGGTACAAAAGGCGTTGTCTGGGAAATCGTTGTATGGTATAGAGCTTACCGTAACTGTGATCGATCATGGGCTAACTCGTTAACAATATGATTTTGAGATCGATCGCTTACTCCATAAAGTATGGTTAGGCTAGTATGGATTTAATCCAGTTAGAACAAATTATATTCATGGCATTCTCTTCAGTTATTCGGACAATAGGGCGATCGCACCTGTGTAATGAATTAGAAACTAAATTAAAAATCAACCAAGTATTAACCCTAACTGGAGTATCGCGTTTAGCCAAAGGAATTATTGCCTCAGCCTTAAGCTCTAAAAGTTCCTTACTGGTGATTACGGCAACCCTTGAAGAAGCGGGACGGTGGGCATTACAACTAGAGGCAATGGGCTGGCAGCAGGTGCATTTATATCCTGCCTCGGAAGCCTTACCCCAAGAACAACGCCTTGAACCTGAAGTAATTTGGGGACAGATGCAGGTGTTAACGGATTTAGCAGTTAAGTCTAAGCAAATTGCCATAGTAGCCACAGTCAGAGCTTTACAGCCCCATTTACCGAAGGTTAAAGATTTCCAAGAACAGTCCCTTGCCCTAGTCACAGGTATGGATATATCTTTATCAGCCTTAGGCGATCGCCTGACCAATTTAGGCTATGAACGCACTAGTTTGGTGGAAACTGAAGGACAGTGGAGTCGGCGGGGAGATATTATTGATATTTTTCCTGTCTCCAGCGAAATGCCTGTACGGATCGATTACCTTGGGGATCAGATTGAACGGATTCGGGAATTTGATTTGACATCCCAACGGGGCTTAGATGCGATCGCGGGGATTATGCTTACCCCTACCAGTTTTGGAAATAGTGCTTGTACGGAGTCGTTATTGAGCTATCTAGCGGAAATTAATTCTAATTTTTTAATAGCGATCGATGAATTAGACCAATGTCAGGCTCATAGTCAAAGTTGGTATGCTGCTGCGGTATTAGCAGATAGTCATCCCCAAATAAATTTAGAGGACGATTTAGAAGGTAATTTAGAAAATGATTTGGCTGATGGCATTACGGAAACTGCGATCGCAGTAAATAAACTCCATCGCAATTGGACAGAATGTTTAGCTGAAATTGAGCTTTTTCCGCGAATTTATCTATCGGAATTAGCGGAAGAGAATAAAGGCATTAATTTAGCCAGTCGTCCCATCGCCGCCGTTCCCCATCAATTTGGCAATTTGGCACGCACCCTACGGGAATTTCGCGATCAAAGCTATCAAATTACGCTAGTTTCCGCCCAGCCTTCTAGGGCAGTGTCTTTATTACAAGAGCATGATTGTCCTGCTCAATTTGTCCCCAATCCCCAAGATTTTCTGGCAATTGAAAAACTGCAAACTGCTAGAGTGCCTGTTGCGGTTAAGTATTCTGGGTTAGCGGAAATTCAAGGATTTATCTTACCGACATTTCGGATTTTAATTGTTAGCGATCGCGAGTTCTTTGGACAACACACCCTTGGGAGTTCCGGCTATGTCCGAAAACGCCGAGTTGCTGCTTCTAAAAAAGTAGATTTAGATAAACTCTCGGCGGGAGATTATGTGGTACATCGTCATCATGGCATTGGGCAGTTTTTAAGGTTAGAAAGTCTGACTATCAATAAAGAAACCCGAGAATATTTGGTAATTCAGTATGAAGATGGCTTACTGCGGGTAGTTGCGGATCAAGTTGGCTCTCTATCTAGATTTCGCTCTAGCGGTGATACCAAGCCCACGTTAAATAAAATGACGGGTAAAGCATGGGCAAATACCACTAACAAAGTGCGTAAATCCATTAAAAAAATTGCCATTGACTTATTAGAACTCTATGCTCGGCGATCGCAGCAAGTGGGTTATGCCTTTCCTCCCGATATGCCTTGGCAACAGGAAATGGAAGATTCTTTTCCCTATCAACCTACTCCCGATCAGCTTAAAGCTACCCAAGATGTGAAGCAGGATATGGAAAGCGATCGCCCAATGGATCGATTGGTCTGCGGAGATGTGGGATTTGGCAAAACCGAAGTGGCAATTCGGGCATTATTTAAGGCTTTAACCGCAGGAAAACAGTCAGCTCTATTAGCACCGACCACAATTCTGGCACAGCAGCATTACCATACTATGCAGGAACGGTTTGCTCCCTATCCCATTAATATTGCTCTATTAAATCGCTTTAAAAGCACTATGGAACGGAAAGAAATCATTCAAAAGCTTGCCACAGGTGAATTAGATTTAGTCGTGGGTACCCATCAGTTATTATCCAAGGAGATTAATTTTAAGAATTTGGGCTTACTGGTGATTGATGAAGAACAAAGATTTGGCGTGGCACAAAAGGAAAAGATTAAATCCTTCAAAACCGAAGTCGATGTCCTGACACTATCGGCAACTCCGATTCCTAGAACTCTCTATATGTCGCTATCTGGGGTCAGGGAAATGAGCTTAATCACTACGCCCCCACCTTCTCGGCGTTCGATTAAAACCCATCTATCTCGCTACGATCCAGAGGCTATTCGTTCCGCCATTCGTCAAGAGTTAGATCGAGGGGGACAGGTATTTTATGTGGTGCCACGCATTGAAGGGATCGAAGAAACCAGCACCAAACTGCGAGAAATGATTCCCAGTGCCAGATTAGCGATCGCCCACGGACAAATGCCCGAGGGTGAACTGGAAACGACGATGCTGACCTTTAACAGTGGAGAAGCAGATATTCTCGTCTGTACCACGATTATTGAATCTGGCTTGGATATTCCCCGTGTGAATACAATTATTATTGAAGATGCTCAGAAACTGGGATTAGCTCAACTTTATCAATTACGCGGACGGGTAGGGCGATCAGGCGTTCAAGCACATGCGTGGCTGTTCTATCAGGCAAAGGGTGAACTTTCCGAGCCAGCAAGGCAAAGGTTAAGGGCAATTCAAGAATTTACCCACCTTGGTTCTGGCTATCAGTTGGCGATGCGGGATATGGAAATTAGAGGCGTAGGTAGTTTACTTGGTGCCGAACAATCGGGGCAAATGGAAGCGATCGGTTTTGATCTGTATATGGAAATGCTGCAAGAGGCGATCGCCGAGATTAAAGGTTCAGAAATTCCCCAAGTTGACGATACCCAAATTGATTTACCACTGACAGCGTTTATTCCCAATAATTACATTCCTGATCCAGATCAAAAAATGGCAGCCTATCGAGCCTTAGCCGCCGTGAATTCCCGCCGTGAACTCAACCAAATTTTAGAAGAATGGCGCGATCGCTATGGAACAGTACCAGCCGCCACCCAACAATTAGTTAAAGTGATGGAACTGAAACAAGTTGCTAAAAAAATCGGATTCTCCCGCATTAAACCCGAAGGGAAGCAAAATATTATCCTTGAGACCAAAATGGAAGAACCCGCATGGAAAACTCTCCATCAAAGATTACCTAAACATCTGCAATCAAGGTTTGCCTTTCAATCTGGTAAGGCGATCGCTAGAGGGATGGCAGCACTCTCAGCCGATAAGCAACTCCAAACTTTAATTGAATACCTAGAGCTTATGCAGAGCGAAGAGCCTTAGTTTCAACTGTTACCCAATCAATACTTCCACATTTAATATAGTTTCCGTAAATTGAGTAATATTTAAGAAGTTACCTTCTACTCTAATCCCATTAACCAACATAGAGCGAATCCCAGAGTTTTTACCATTTGGATTTTTCACTGTTAGATGAATAGTTTTACCCCTGAACTTTCGAGTAGCTGTAAACCCCTCCCATGTCGAAAGAATATGTGGATCGATAATCATGCCCGTTAGGTGGGGTTGGAAGCCCAGAATGTAATCTAAGCCAATCCGCAGCATCCAAACGGCTGTACCCGTAAGCCATGAATGACTTGCCTGTCCGTCGGTGGGATGATCGGGACTAGTGACATATTCGGCATAAACGTAGGGCTCGACTTCGTAGCGATCGCTATTTTGCGAAGAGTTAATAGGCATCATCCGCCGATAAATTTCATAGCCAAAATCCACGCCTCCATTGTTTTGATCACCATTTAAAAGAGAAGCCAACACAAACCAAGAGGAAGCATGATTAAAAATGGCACCGTTCTCCTTTTTGCCCGGTACACACCGACTAATTAGCCCGACATTATCCTCAACTACGGTATAGGAGGGAAAGACAATCTGCATGCCGTTGGGTTTTGCTAGATATGTTTGACAGGACTGTAAAGCTTGATCGGCACGATCCTTTGGAGCTAACCCCGAAATTACTGCCCAAGACTGAGCATTGAGGAAAATCTGCCCCTGTTTATGGGCTTTAATCCCAATTGGCTCCCCATTATCCCTAAAGGCGCGTAAATACCATTCTCCATCCCAGCAGTATTTATTAACAGTTTCACCCAAATTTGTATAAACAGCTTGAAAGCGATTTAGGTTAGTTTGATCGTTCCTAAGTTCTAATAAGGCAAAGGTCTTTTTGAGAACATAGCCCAAGAAAAAAGTACCCCAAACCGTTTCGCCCTTCCCTTGGGTACCAATGTGATCAAGGGTATCATTCCAGTCTCCGTTTCTAATTTTCGGCATTCCCCGATCGCTCATACTGGCAATAGCAAAATCCAACGCCTTAATTAAATGTTCGTAAACCGTACCGTCCCCCTGATCATGATAGACAACCACCTCATCTAAAATTGTGAAGTCAGCAGTTTCATTGAGATATTCCACTAAACCAAAGGGAATCCATAGCGGCGTATCAGAGTGATTAGTTTTTTCCCCAGTGCCAGTGAGTTTAAAGAAGTTATGCAAAGTCGAACCATCAGCAAACTGGAACCTTAAAGCATTTAATAAACGGCTCCGCACGCGATCGGGATCGACCATGACCACGCCCAAAATATCTTGAAACTGATCCCTTAAGCCAGTCCCAAATAGTAAGCCACCGTGATAATAGCCAGAATTTCTTGCCATATCAAAGGTTACAGCCGCTTGATACTGATTCCAAACATTGAGCATGATATTGAAATTTGGATCGGGCGTATTAACTTGAACTGTGGAAAGATGACGATCCCATTTAGTTTTTAATTCTTGGAACTTAGTATTAACAAACTCAAGACTAGTTAGGGGATAACTTTTTAGAGGAGATTCTGCATTTTTCGGAGCGATCGCTAAGGTAATCACAAATTCCAACGACTCATTAGCTTTTAATTCTAGTTTTGATTGCAATGCCACCACTGGATCACCCGCCGTAATTTCCGTATTTTGCATGATCCCTGTTTCTATTGCCTGAGGATTTGCTTCCGATCGCCAGCGTCCAATAAAAGTATCCAAACTACTATCAAACCCAGAAATAGGGAGGGAACTAGCAAAATAAAGTTGATATTTCCAATCAATATTCGGCTGTGCCACCGACACTTTTTTATTTAAGACCCAGTAACGGCGAGTGGCAATTAATGCTTGAGTTTCTTGATCAAAGTGAATATCTGTAAAGTGCTTATCATTGGGTTGGTTGATGAGATCGTTGAGGGCATTACCCATTAATAATTCCGTGAAACTATAAATTTCTAGGTTGCGGTTTTCATCTGTTAAATTAGTCAGCTTGACTTGCCAAATCTCGGCATTAATATCATTGGGGACAAAGTAGGTAATCTCACCCCGAATCCCATTTATCTCGGTAATAATCTTGGTGTAACCCTGCCCATGATGGCATTCATATTTGTCATAGGCTAAATCAATGGTCGGTGCCCAGCTAAGAGACCAATACTTGCCTGTAGCAATATCCTTAACCATTACATAGCGACCGGGGCGATCCCAAGGTAAGGAGTTGTAACGCATACGGGTAATACGATTATCACGGGGAGAATCTAAAAAGCTAAATCCACCACCAGTATGGGAAATTAAACCTGTATAATGCCCATTCCACATATAGTTAAACCACGGGCGTGGCGTGCGAGGATCGGTAATAATAAATTCTCGGTAGTCAGCACTATAGTATCCGTATTTGTTCATTCCTATTCCCTATGCAATCAGGTTTTGCCTGTATAAGCTTAAACTTTTTAGCTGCGATCGCATTAAGAAAATTAAAAAACTAGCTCTATCTTTTTGATCTATTGCCCCTATGAATTTGCAACTTGAAGTCTCATAAACCTGAGTTCGGGGAAGAGAATATATATTTGATTACTCCAGCCGCGTTAGGGGTTATCCACGTGTAGTAATCTCAAACGTTAGAACCAATCATGATTTTTAACAGCTGTTAGCATTTTCTCGATCGCCTCCATTGTAGGAATTACACCTAAATCCCCATATTTACGGGTACGGATACTCAGAGACTCTGCCTCTACTTCTTTGGCTCCTATAATTGCCATTACAGGAATTTTTTCTAGTTCTGCCTTACGAATTTGCTTTGCCATGCGATCGCCACTGGTATCAACCTGCACCCGTAATCCTAGTTTTTGCATTTTTGCCGCTACGGATTGGGCATATTCTAAAATTGCGGGGTCTTCATTGACAGCAATTAAACGTGCCTGTACAGGAGCTAACCACAAAGGGAAATCCCCTGCATAGTTTTCCGTAAGAATGCCAAAAAACCGTTCTAAAGAACCAAATAATGCCCGATGGATCATGATTGGACGGTGACGATTACCATCTGCACCCACATATTCCATATCAAAGCGTTCGGGTAAATTAAAATCTACTTGAATGGTGGAACATTGCCAACGCCTACCGATCGCATCTTCGATCTTAATATCAATTTTGGGACCATAAAAAGCACCACCACCAGCATCCACTTGATATGCCCATCCCTTCTGATTTAAAGCAGATTTCAGCGCATCCGTAGCTTTATCCCAAATTTCATCAGAACCGACATATTTATCGGGACGGGTGGAAAGATTAACTTCGTAATTAGCAAAGCCAAAGGTCGAAAGAATTAGCTCAGCTAAGTCTAAAACCCCTAAAATTTCCGATGACATTTGCTCTTCAGTACAGAAAATATGGGCATCATCTTGGGTAAAGCCTCGCACCCGCATTAATCCATGCATGGTTCCCGATCGCTCATACCGATAAACCGTTCCCAGTTCACCCCAACGGATTGGTAACTCTCGATAGGAATGCAGAGTATCTTTATAGATCAAAATATGAAAAGGGCAGTTCATGGGTTTTATTTGGTAGAACTGATTTTCCACTTCCATCGCCTGAAACATACTTTCCCGATAAAAGTCGTTATGTCCAGATAATTTCCAAAGGTCAAGATTTGCCATGTGCGGTGTAGTTACCAGCTCATAGCCATTTTGAACATGGGTTTCTTTCCAAAATGTTTCAATGATATTCCGCATGACTGTACCACGGGGATGCCAAAATACTAAGCCACCACCCGCATCTTTTTGAATGCTAAAAAGCTGTAAATCCTCACCGATTTTGCGGTGATCTCGGCGCTTTGCTTCTTCGATCTGTGCTTTATATGCTTCTAGCTGCTCAGGGGTTTCCCAGGCAGTGCCGTAAATTCTTTGTAATTGGGCATTTTTTTCATCACCCCGCCAGTATGCTCCTGCCACACTTTCGAGCATGAAAGCATCGGGATTGATTTCCCCAGTCGTTGCCAAATGTGGTCCTGCACATAAGTCCCACCAAGGATTTTCGATTTTCTCTGGATCACCAATGGTATAGCGAGTAATGATTTCACCTTCGGGGATAGCATCTAAAAGCTCTAGTTTATAGGGTTCATTGAGCTTGATAATTGCCGCTTTGATCTCTTCGCGGGTAAATTCTTGACGAACAAGGGGCTGATTCCATTTGATGATCCGCTTCATTTCCTTGGAGATCGCTTTCAAGTCAGCGGTCGTAAAAGGTTCCGCCCGATCAAAATCATAATAAAATCCGTTTTCAGTCGCAGGTCCAATGGTGACCTTTGCCTCTGGGAATAGTTTCTGCACTGCCATTGCCATCACATGGGAGCAAGTATGACGAATACGCTTAAGATGCTCTTGATCTGCCAGACGGAGAATATCTTTGGGCAGCATACTAGGTAAATTTTCAGCAGAGGCATCAACGGATTTTACGGCAACCATATTTGTAGCTTAATTTCTAGCTTTATTGAAATTTAGAATGTTTAACCATTATAGATAGATTGTTGCTGCTATTAAAGTTGCTTTATATCCAAGCGCATTGGTTTGCCCTCATTCCTCTGGAGATGAATTTGTTGCTATTTCTTCATCTTTTAAAGATTGATCTTTTAAGGATTGAAATCTCTGTACAGCAGTCTCTCTACCATTAAGTGCTTCATAGGATTCAGGTTGCAGTTTTAATGCTTGATCATAGGAAGCGATCGCCTCTTGGTAGCGTTCTAGGGTTACAAATACCTGCCCACGGTTATACCAAGCTAAATAGTAGTCGGGCTTAACTCTAATTGCCTGTCCGTAGGCTGCGATCGCTTGATCATAACGCTCTAAGCTTGCTAATACTGTCCCTTTGTTATTCCAGGTCTCATAGAGGTTAGATTGGTATTTTAGTGCCTCTTCATAGCAGGTAAGAGCTTTACTAAATTGTTGAAGCTTTCGGAGTAAGTTGCCCCGATTATTCCATGCTTGGTAAAAATTAGGGTGAAATCGAATTGCTTCATCATAGGAAAGGATCGCTTCCTTATAGTCACCCAAACCGACTAGGGTACTACCTCGATTATTCCATGCTTGATAATAGTCATACTTAAAGCCAATAGCTTTATCAAAGGAATCTAGGGCATTTTGATACTGAGATAACATAAATAGTGCTACCCCTCGCAGGTTCCATGCTTGGTAATAACTGGGTTTGAGCTTAATGGCGGTGTCGTAGGAGGCGATCGCTTCTTCGTACCTTTCTGATTTACGGAGAGCCGTGCCTCGGCTATACCATGCTTGGGGATATTCGGAGTGAATTTCTATCGCCATGTCATAGGAGGCGATCGCTTCGACGTAGAGATTTTGCTTGAGTAAAACTGTACCTTGGTCGTACCAATAGTGATGATTTTCGATTTCAGGGGACTTAGATTTCGTTCCTAGCACAAATAAAACTCCAAGAAAACCATAGCAATATCATAGTGGCAGTTTAGATAAATTATCATTTCTGCTCTAAAATTTTTGCCTTAGATTGCTAACTCAGATCACTAGATCACCTCATTTACGGGGAACCGATCAATTAATTGCATTGCTCGATAGGCGTTTTGACGAATAGTTTCAGGTAGATGGGGAATATGGGGAATTTGCGAAAGTAAATCTAAGGTACGACGGGCAATGCGGACTATATCTCCTTCGTCCAGGCTGGTATTTGCACATAGTTCCGTCCATGACATCCCCAATGCCCATTGTTCAATTAATCCAACCAAATCGTATTCTAGCCAGATTGGAATTGCCACATTATGTCTTTTTTGAATTTGAAATAATTGCCTTCTCAGTCCCCGCAATCCACTTAGAGACTCTTCAACTAGGGGCGAAATCGTAAAATTAACTCGACTATCAGGGCGACTATTTTCCGTAACCAAGGCAGCACAGGCTGTAGCTAAATGGTGTGGATCAAGGTTATCTAGTTCCCCTGATAAAAATGCTAATGCCAGCCATAGCTCATTATCTCCCCGTAAAGATGCTGCTACTTGTCCTGCGGCGGTGGGTTCAACTCCTTGTAAACAACCAAAGCTTTGTAAAATTGTGACTAGGCTGGAAAATTCCTGCCAGTGATGCTGTTGTTTTTGGGACAAGACTCCCCGTTGATATTCGAGTTTTTCTTTTAATTGCTCTAGTTTTCGGGCTTTTTTGGCAATAATGCTGCGATCGCCCCACGTCGATACGGGATGTTCATTTAGCTGTGCCTCGACTTCAATAACTTTTTCTTGCTGTGCCAAGACTTCGGGTGGAAGATTGGGAAATTCTAGGGTGGGTATAGAAGCGGCGATCGCGGAGGTGGAATCATCGCCCTTAAGATGTTGCCCTGGTTTTAGCACTAGTAGTTCGGGATAAACCAAGTCGGAACTAGACCACTGCTCGCCTAACAGGAATACATCTTTGTATAAAATCACATGCCAGTTATTGCGCTGACTCAGGCAAACTAGCCACGGAAATTTACCAGAACTAGGAATTTTAGCGACAAGCAGAGCCGAGATCGGAGTTTTAATTGACTCTGATTTAATCATTAGCAAAGTTCCTGTAAGTACATAGGGAATATAGGCGGCTAATTCATTAAGTCTTTGTTCTTCGGATTGCTGAAATAGAATCTTATGTAATCTGCGTTCTTCCCGCAGGCGATCGCGGAGTTTCTCGTAACCTTCTAGTAAATCTAAGTCGATAGATGCCAGTTGGGTTTCCAGTAACTCCACTTCATCCGCCAGTTCTTGGATCGATTCTTGCTGCGGTTCCATTGCTAAGCCAGCCAAGTACTGACCAAAGCTGCGTTCTACCAATTCTCTAACTTCATCAATGGAATGGGTTTGCAACAGATTTAAGACCATGCCATAGCTAGGCGTAAATTGGCTAACTAAGGGATCAGCTTGGGCGGTGGCTAAATAGGCAGCATCCTTTGCCCCTTCGTAGGGACTTTGCACCGTCACCACATAACCAACAGCATCCATACCCCTTCGTCCTGCTCTTCCTGCCATTTGTAAAAATTCTGAGGCTGTAAGCAGTCTATGCCCTCGGTCGGTGCGCTTAGATAGGCTGGAAATCACCGTGGTTCGTGCTGGCATATTAATTCCCGCCGCTAGGGTTTCTGTGGCAAAGACTACCTTAATTAAGCCCTGCTGAAATAACTCTTCCACTAGCCCTTTCCATGCTGGTAAAATTCCCGCATGATGGGAGGCAATACCTCGGTATAAAGAAGAAATATATTGCGATCGTCCCACTTCAGGATTAGCTTCTAGGAAAGCATCGATTTGGGTTTTAAGTTGATACGCCTCCGATTCATTCACCAACGACATTTTATCCAGTTGTCCAATGGCTTGATCGCACCCTTTGCGACTAAAGATAAAGTGAATGGCGGGCAGCATATCCCGTTGTTGCAACTGCGAGATCACAAAGGGCAGACTAGGAGATTCATACCTAGGGGGTTTGCCATTCGCATCTTTTTTGAGATTACGGGGATTACCCCGCAGGCGAGGATTAATTTTTTTACCCGAATTATCTAATAGGGGAAATAAACCTTTGGGGTTAGCAAAGTGAAACTGCAATGGCACGGGGCGATAGTCGGAATAGATTAATTCCGTAACTCCATGTACCTTACTAATCCAATCGGTTAATTGGGCGCTATTGGCAACGGTGGCAGACAGGGCAACTAATTGAATATCTGGAGGACAATAGATAATTGACTCTTCCCAAACCGTTCCTCTAGCTCGATCATTCATGTAGTGGCATTCATCTAAAACCACCACTTCTACGCCAGTTAGCGAAGTCCCCACCTCCCCAATGGGGGTACCATAGAGCATATTTCGGAATATTTCCGTAGTCATGACCAAGATCGGCGCATCACGATTTACGGAAGTATCTCCAGTGAGTAAGCCTACATTCTCGTTACCAAAGCGATCGCGAAAGTCTCGTAATTTTTGATTGGATAAGGCTTTAAGGGGAGTAGTATAAAAAACTCGGCGCTGATCATTTAGTGCTTTATAGATGGCATATTCACCAATTAAGGTTTTACCGGAACCCGTGGGCGCACAAACTACAATTGACTTTCTAGCATTAAGAGCAGCGATCGCTTCATGCTGAAATTGATCTAAATCAAATGGAAATAACTTATCGAGGTCTAAAGAGTTCACGCCTATTAATCTAGCAACACCTGTTAATCTAGCAATACATTACTACTCCAACTATCATAACCTTGAGTTTCAGTATAGGGAGTTCTTTCATAAATTAAAAAGAGGTTTTTAGTCCCTTTATTTTTGGATTACCTTGATTAGCTCGTAAAAGAGCATCTCCAACACTTTGACATTAGAGTCTAGTAATTCGTCTGGCAGTTTATCAGGCAATTCCTAACTTTTTAAGCAAGCAAGATGGTGGTTTGGTATATTAACAAAAACCTAGGATCATTGAAATCTATGCAGCCATCGCTTCGACAGCAATTACTAGATACGAAAAAGTGCGTGGGATGCTACCTAGAACATATAAATTTGATGTATGCGGATTTGAGTAATTCCGACCTCAGGAATTCTAACTTAAGTGGAGCCAATCTTAGTTCGGCTGACCTCAGAGACGCTAGATTAATCGGTGCCGAGATGATCTATGCTAACCTTATGGGTGCCTATTTAATTGGTGCTAATCTAAGTCATGTAGATTTAAGTGGTTCCAATCTGGTCGGAGCTAACCTGCGCTCAATTAACCTCAATGATACTGATCTTAAAGGTGCCGACTTGCGAGAAACTATTTTGCGAAATGCAAGGATGGCAAGGGTAAACCTCACAGGCAGTAATCTCAGTAACGCCGATTTAGTCTATGTGAATTTAGAGAATGCTGATCTGCGACAGGCTAATTTAACTAATGCCGATTTGATCTATGCCAATTTAAAGAATGCCAATTTAAGCGGTGCTAACTTAAGTGGGGCGAATCTAAGCGGAGCAAATTTAAGTGATGCCAATTTAGAAGATGCCTTACTGCACAAAGCCAAGTTAAGTAATGCTAACCTCAAGTCTGCTAATTTCAGTGGAACGATTTTAGTTAGAGCCAATTTAATTGGAGCAGATTTAACAGGAGCAATTTTTAAGGAAGCTATACTAGTTCATGCCACGATGATTGGGGCAAATTTGGGTGATGCTAATTTCTACGGTGCCACTATGCCCGATGGTAGCCAATTTAAGGATCAAGCAGAGCAAGACTTCGACCAAATTAATCCTAATTCTACTCCCAATTCTTAGTACCAAAATCAAAAGCTCCAAAATCCCATATTCTAGACATAGACCTAAATTGATTTTTGCCATGACCTCATCCACTACAGACCTGATTAATGCAGGCGTATCCCAGTTACAAAATGCCACCCCCCAAGAAATTATTACCTGGGCGATCGCTAAGTTTCATCCGCAAATAGGATTAGCTTCTAGTTTTGGGGCAGAAGATGTAGTCTTAATCGATATGCTGGCGCAGATTCAACCCGATGCCTGTGTATTTACCTTAGATACGGGCAGATTACCTGTGGAGACCTACGATGTCATGGCAGCGATCGCTAAAAAATATCCGCAGTTACAGATTAAAACTATGTATCCTGATACAGAATCTGTACAAACTATGGTACAGCAGCATGGCATTAACCTGTTCTATGACAGTGTGGATAATCGCAAGCTCTGTTGTCGCATTCGCAAAGTAGAACCCTTAGAAAGAGCTTTAACGGGCTTAAATGCTTGGATGACTGGGCTGAGGCGGGATCAAACTAGTAATCGCCAAGAAATGCAGGTGGTGGAGCTAGATGTGGCTAGGGATATTGCCAAGATTAATCCTTTAATTGATTGGAGCTATGATCAAGTATGGGAATACATTCGAGCCAATAATGTCCCCTATAATGCTCTCCATGACCAAAACTATCCTAGTATTGGTTGCGCTCCTTGTACTAGGGCGATCGCTCCCGATGAAGACCTTAGGGCGGGTAGATGGTGGTGGGAACAAAACAACCAAGAATGTGGCTTACATGTCAATGCTGATGGTAAGTTAGTCAGGGCAAAGTCCTAGGAAACAGGGTATTATTACTGAGCAAATCCTAAAAATGCAATTACGATGACCGAACCAGTTATGCCTACTCTTACGCGATCGCAGGTTTTAATCTGCATGGCAGTCTCAGCAGTGGTCATGTTGGTTGTTGCTAAAACTTGGACATTTTTATTTGATGCTCGGGTGATTTCCCTTAGTTGGCAGCCGATACACTTGGCTTGGGGTATAGGCTTGGGTTTACTAGTGACTCTCCTCAGTAGTTTAATCTATGAAATTTGGGCGGACTACCGCCTTGCTGCCAATACCTATTTGGAAATGGTACTTAAACCCCTAGAGTTAGTAGATGTGATTTGGCTGGGTATTTTACCCGGTATGAGCGAGGAGTTACTATTTAGGGGAGTGGTATTACCAAGTTTTGGCATGAATGCTGTTGGCTTAATTGTGAGTAGTCTAATTTTTGGTATCCTACACATGGCAAGCCTAAAACATTGGCAGTATGCAGCATGGGCGGTAATAGTTGGTATTGGCTTAGGACTAGTAACAATCGCCACCGATAGTCTTTTGCCCGCCGTTACGACTCATATTTTTACTAACTCTCTCTCGGGCTTAATTTGGAAGCTCAAGCAGCAAAAATTATCCGATCTCTAGTTTTAATCCCTAGTTTTAGATGGCTATGACTGAGAAAAAATCCACAATTTGGGCTGAACTTAGTAATCATTTGCAAATTTTAGGTAGCTTTGTCGCCTTAATCTGGTTTATAGAGATTCTTGATACCTTTGTATTTAGGCGATCGCTAGATCAATTTGGAATTATTCCCCACAATATTATTGGACTTAGGGGGATTTTATTTGCGCCCTTTCTGCACGGTAGTTTTACCCATGTTGCGGCAAATACAATGCCATTTTTAGTCCTAGGCTGGTTTATTATGCTGCGGGGAGTAAATCAATTTTTCGTTGTCTCATTTTGGGCGGCTTTAATTGGGGGCTTGGGAACATGGTTTGTGGGCAATCCTAATTCAGTCCATGTGGGTGCCAGTGGTGTCATATTTGGCTATCTAGGGTTTTTAATCTTTAAGGGCTACTTTGAACGCAGTTTTGTTGCTGTTATTCTGTCATTTCTGGCTGCCTTTCTCTATGGCGGAGTGCTATGGGGTATTTTACCGATTCAGCATGGCATCTCGTGGGAAGGACATTTATTTGGGTTTATTGGTGGCATAATTGCGGCAAGACTGTTAACGCCATCAAGTCCTCCACCTTTTGAATCAAATTAATAAATGAATACTGAGACTACTGATTCCATTGACTTAATTTCTGCTATTCAGGCAACCTTAACTGCAAAACTAGAAGCCGAATTTGTGCAAATTACGAACCAAAGCGATCGCCATAAACACCACAAGCACAGACCCGAAGGTAGTGGACATTATGACGCTATTATTGTGTCTCCCTTATTTGCAGGCAAAAGCCTGATGCAACAACACCGTCTAGTCTATGAATCCCTAGCTTTGGAAATGCAGACAAGCATTCATGCCCTATCCCTTAGTACATTTACACCTAAACAGTGGGCAGATCGGCAGAATTCGGATAACCCTACAATTCCATAAAATTACGATCAAATCCCTGTGATAAGCTAACAATATTCACACGCATATAATCCCCAGCAAAAGACGATGAATCAAGCTGTTCAAGCAGGTTACTACGGAGATACTAACTTTCGTTCTCCCCCTCCAGATTTACCCTCCTTATTACTCAAAGAACGGATTGTATATATCGGTTTACCTTTAGTTGCTGCCGTCACTGAACTAATTACGGCGGAATTGCTGTATTTGCAGTACGAAGACCCAGACAAACCTATCTATATCTACATCAACTCTACGGGTACAGGCAGGGAAGATGGGGAGCCAGTGGGCTATGAAACCGAGGCTTTTGCCATAGCTGATACTATGCGTTATATCAAGCCGCCTATTCATACCATTTGTATTGGTACAGCGATCGGTGCAGCCGCCATGTTGCTATCCTCTGGGACTAAGGGGCTGCGAGCCAGTTTACCTAATGCCAGTATAGTTTTACGCCAACCCAAAAGCTATGCCAGAGGTCAAGCCACGGATATTGAAATTCGGGCAAAAGAGGTAATGGCTAATCGAGATACCATGATTGATGTGCTATCCCGTAACACTGGACAAACTAAAGAAAAATTGTCTAAGGATATGGATCGGTTATTTTATATGACTGCCCAAGAGGCAAAGGACTATGGCTTAATTGATAAGGTTTTAGAGAGTCGTAAAGATTTACCTAAGGCTATTCCAGCCGTCATTTAAAAAACTAGAAATAAGCTAGAAATATAGCTAAAAAAGTACAAACTTCATCTTAAAAGCTAAAAAACGGAAAAAACTATGCCAATCGGAGTTCCTAAAGTTCCCTATAAAATGCCCGGTGATCCCTACACCCAGTGGATTGATATTTATAATCGCCTTTATCGGGAGCGCATTATCTTTTTGGGTAAAGAGGTGGATGATGAAATCGCTAACCAAATTGTGGCAGTGATGCTGTATCTTGACTCCGAAGACCCAACTAAGGATATTCGCTTATATATTAATTCTCCTGGTGGTTCTGTGACGGCGGGCATGGCGATTTTTGACACTATGCAGCATATCAAGTCTGATGTTACGACCATTTGCGTTGGACTGGCAGCTTCTATGGGTTCATTTCTATTGATGGCTGGTACCAAAGGTAAACGGTTTGCACTTCCGCACTCTAGGATTATGATTCACCAACCTATGGGTGGTACTAGGGGGCAAGCTACGGACATTGAGATTGAGGCACGGGAAATTTTAAGGATTAAAAAGCAATTAAACCTTGAATATGCCAAGCGCACGGGACAGCCCCTTGAAAAAATTGAGCGGGATATGGATCGGGATTATTTCTTGTCCGCAGAAGAGGCTAAAAATTATGGCTTGATCGATCGAGTGATTGAAGATCGTCCCGAATAATTACTAATTCAGCCCGTGGACTAGAATTTTGAGTTTATCTAGTTTCATGGGCTTTGCTATCTCGACTTGTGCAAAGATTAATTGCAGAAATTAAATGCAGAGATTAATCATTTTTTTTACTGGAGCATCTTTAATTGCGGTATGGCTATACCTAAGTTTGTTTGGGCGATCGCCCGTAATCAAGCCTGAAATCAATAAAAGTAAATCTAGCTATGCCTTACCCGATGAAAGTAAGCTAAAAGGCTGTTTCCCTTGGTCTATTTATTTTTTACAGTCCCTAGAATATCGTGATGATGCGATCGTTTGTCGAGGTAATTTGCGCGGTTCCACTAGTTCTGCCTTTCATCTAATTAGTGAAAATATCCAGAAAGCTTTTGGCGATCGCTTTTTAGTTTTATTGCAATCAGAACCTAGAACTACAAATCAAATATCAGATCAGAACTCAGAGCAGGAAGCAATTCGATCTAGTTTTATTATTGTTCCTAGTTTTACGCCTCAAAGTCCCTTTAGCCAGTTTCATCATCATTTAGTGTGGTTTAGTTCGGTGATGATTGGTTTATGTCCACTAGCATTATTAGGTTTGTATTATCAAGCTTCGCCATTATTTCCACTTTTGCAGGCGATCGCCCCAATTTTAATTATTTGTGTGGTTCTGAGAGAGTTAGGG
Source organism: Synechococcus sp. PCC 7502 (assembly GCF_000317085.1). NCBI lineage: Bacteria > Bacillati > Cyanobacteriota > Cyanophyceae > Pseudanabaenales > Pseudanabaenaceae > Pseudanabaenococcus > Pseudanabaenococcus habilitatus. The sequence continues at coordinate 967,375 of NC_019702.1, read as the reverse complement.
CGCAGGTGGGTAGCCAATCGCTATAAAATTAAAATTTCCCTACCCCATTTTATGCCCCACTTTGGTGGCGTAGTATGGTGTCAGTCCCACATTCCCAACCGTCAAGCATTATTTGATCTGGCGATCGCCCCGAATTTAGTTAGTTTGATCATAGGAATATGCCTTGTATTATTCGGACTAATGCAACAGCCAACCCATCTAGGTGATTTACAAGGGAATTTAGCTGTAGAGTTTAACTTTAACGCTTCTCTATTAATGATGGGATTACATCAAATTTCGCCTAATTCTGGAAATTTCTTGTCCCCGATCTCCTGGGCGGGATGGTGGTGCCTCAATTTAACGACAATTAGCTTAATTCCTGTCAGTATTACCGATGGAGGTTATTTACTAAGAAGTATATTTGGGGAGGGTAACATGGCGATCGCTATACCAATTATGCGCATGATCTTGCTTGGATTAGGACTAATATCCCAACCGTGGCTAATTATCGTTGCTATAGCCCTATTTTTATTAAACTATTCTCAGCCTACTCCTCTTGATGATGTAACCGAATTAAATTTAGGGAGAGAGCTATGGGGAATTTTGCTGCTAACTATAGCATTGGCTGTGGTTTTACCAGTACCCGAATTCTTAACTTGAGTCGTAGTCCTTTTTACTTAAAATTAATACTTATCCTATTAAAATTAAATTATTATTTTTTGGTACTGATTAATTGCGATTTTAGTTATAACCTTTAGGGAAATTAAGCTTTTCGTAGTCCTAAAAACATCACTATTCTGGTATGAACTCGGAGTTTTTAGAAAACAGTACCATACTAATTGTTGATGACAATCCTGATAACTTAGATATTTTATTTGATTTTCTAAGCGAAGAAGGGTTTGAAATTTTAGTGGCTAGAAGCGGGGAAAGTGCCTTAGAGAAAGCAGAGTATGCAGCTCCAGATTTGATTCTATTAGATGTGATGATGCCTCCGGGTATAGATGGCTTTGAAACCTGTATTAGCCTTAAAAGTAACCCCAATACTAAAGATATTCCCGTGATCTTTATGACCGCATTATCGGATGTGGAGCATAAAGTTAAGGGCTTGCAAGCAGGTGCAGTGGACTATATTACTAAACCGATTCAACACGAAGAAGTATTAGTTAGAGTTAGAATTCACCTTAAGCTGAAAAACCTGGTGAGGTTGTATGACCGTCAAAATATTGCCCTTAAAGCCGAAGTTTCGGAACGGATTGTGGCTCAATCGGCTTTACAAAAACTGACCACTGAGCTAGAGCAGAAAGTGTGGGAACGCACCAGCGAATTAACTCAAACCTTAACAGAACTACAGACAGTCCAAGAACAGCTATTAGCACGGGAACAACGGTTAATTTATACTGCCTGCCATGATGCCCTGACAGAATTACCTAATCGTTTTTACTTTATTGAACGCTTAATCCAAATCATAGCGATCGCCCAAGGTAATCCAGATTATCTTTATGCGGTTTTATTCATTGACTTGGAACGATTCAGATTAGTAAATGACACCCTTGGTAACTTTATTGGTGATCAACTGCTGAAAAGTGTGGCACATCGCACTAAAAACTGCCTGCGTCCCCAAGATACGATCGCCCGCTTTGGGGGAGATGATTTTATGGTACTCCTAGAGTCGATTACTAATATTGAAGAGGTAATCGCTATTGTTGAGAGGATTCAATCCCAATTACGCCAGCCATTTACCCTTGAAGGCTATGAAGTGCTTACAGATAGTAATATTGGGTTGACGATTAGCTCCATTGGTTACGAACGCACTGAGGATATTCTCACAGATATAGATACGGCGATGTACCATGCCAAGGCTAATGGTAAAGGGAGCTATGCTATTTTTACCCCAGCCATGAAAACCCAAGCCAAGGAACGGTTACAAATTGAAGCCGATCTGAAACGGGCGATCGTAGACCAGAATTTTATCCTTTACTATCAGCCTATTATCGATCTTGCCACTAACGAAATCTCTGGGTTTGAGGCACTAGTTAGGCTTCAAAATCATACTAACGAGATTATCTCTCCAAATAAGTTTATTCCTGTCGCTGAAGACACAGGATTAATTAAAGAAATTGGCTGGTGGATTATGGAAGAAGCCTGTCGCCAAATCTCAGTATGGCAAAAAACTTTACTGCCTCATCTAATGGTGACTATTAATTTATCCGCAATTCAACTGCATCAAGTGGGATTTGTGGAAAGATTAAGGGCGATATTGCAGCAATTTTGTTTACCCGAACCTTCAATCAAACTGGAAATTACGGAAAGTTGTTTAATTGATCCCTTTTCCCAAGAAATTAAGATTTTACGGCAGTTGCAAAATTCAGGGATTAAATTATGTATTGATGATTTTGGCACGGGTTATTCTTCCTTGAGTTGCCTCCATGAGTTTCCCATTGACACCTTAAAAATAGATCGTTCCTTTGTCAAACGCATTGGCAGAATCACTGGGGATGCGGAAATTGTACAGACGATCATTACCCTTGCCCATAGATTAGGCATGGATGTGGTGGCAGAGGGAATTGAAACTACAAATCAGCTACGATTGCTCACAAATTTGGGCTGTGAAATGGGACAGGGATATTTATTTGCTAGACCCCTACCCGCAGCAGATGCCACTAAGTTTGTCCAAAATTGGCGATCGCTTTGAAACGAAGCCCAATGTAGAAGTTACTATAACTAAAAGACAAAAGGAGCAACTAACTCGGCTCCATCGGAAAGGTACCTCCTCAGATTTACAGTATGTAAAAGCTCTAGAAGTCCTGAAATCAATTGCTAACTACTAACATCACTTAATCTTTTAAGTACAAAGGATTTATCTAAATAGGAAAATAGACTTCCAGCCTTTGGACCTCTTTCTTTTCCTAAAAAGGCAAAATAAATGGCTTGAAATGCCTCTTTTTGCGATAACTCTACCTCCCTAGATGTAGCAAATATTAGAGTTTGGAGTGCATCTCCATCCCAATTAGTAGTAGCTTCCAAGTTTTGAATTAGCTTGTGAAAATATTGCTTTTGTGGTTCGGTAATTTCTTGGGCGCGATCAGGAATTTGATCCAAATACAAGACTAATTTTTCTTCTTCATCGGCATAATCCTGTAACCATTTACGGGCAACTGCAATTCTTTGACGTACAATCTGCCAGTCAAATTCATTTAAGTCAGGACTACGTTTTTCAATTTCCGCTTCAATATCTAAATGGGGAATTTGCAGCAGAGAAATTAAAGTACTAATATCAAATGCCCGATAGATAGAGATTTGATCCGATTCAGTTTCTAACTGGGCATAGATTAAAGGAGCTTTTTCCTTTCCTTCAAGCTCATCTCCACTAGATTTAGCAATTAGGGTATCGTAATCCCGAAATAGGCGGGTAATGGTTTCGTAATTAGGAGAGAAATTAATTACGGTTTTTGGCGGAGTTCTCAGCATTAAAAATCTTAATAGCTCTGGCGGCAGTAAGGATGCCATCTCTTTGGCACTAGAACCCACGCCCTTAGAAGAACTCATCTTAGTACCATTGACAAGAATAAATTCGTAGGGACTATGGAATGGAGGTTCTTTAGCTAAAACTTTACGACAGATGGAATTTGCCACATCCCTAGAGCCACCCTTTTGGGAGTGATCTTTCCCTGCCATTTCAATACTGACCCCAACTAAATCCCATTTGGCGACCCATTCAACTTTCCACGGTAATTTGCCATTGCCATTAAAGGGCGATACCCAGCCCGAATGTCCACAGCCTTTGACATAGTTAGTAGCATGGGGTTTGCAAGTATAGAAAACTTCTTTACCGTTATAGTCAGTGGTTACGGTAGTCGCAATTTTGCCACAGTTCTCACAAATTGGATGAAAAGGCAGCCAATCAGAGGGACGGTCAGCCTTGCTTACTTGTTTGTATGCTTCCCTAACTAGGTGGGCTTTTGTCAGGAAAATATCTATATATTTGTTTATATCCCCAGAGCGATATTTATCTCTGAGGTAATAAATTTCAGGCTTGATCCCCAAGTAATCAAATACTTCTAAAAATTCACCCATGAAAAATTTGGCATACTCAGGGGCATGATCTTCAGGGGAAGGGACGTTACACAGGGGAAATCCCAAATAGGGGGAAAATTTCTCTTGATCTAAATAATGGGGAACTGTATCTAGGGCATCATAGTCATCAACGCCATAGATAAATTTTACTGGCTTGCCCGCTTGTTTCAAAGCCCGATAGATCACATCATGGATAACTACACCCCTTAAAGACCCGACATGAACCCGCCCTGATGGGGTTTTTGAGTCATTTACAACGATAATTTGAGAAGGTTGTGGTGTTTCCGTATCTAATGCAATTTTATCAGCCCAGAACATATTGGTTATGTGGAGTAATATTCAAAATAATATTTCCAAATCATATTTGGATGTCTAGTATAGCTTTATTCGTCTTGGTCTCGTTTGGCGAATTCGGAAGGCGGGCGATCGCTACTCCAAGCCCACCAAGCAGTTCCACATTCACAATGATAAAATTCCTGCCACTTGCGCCGTCGATTTTCTAGATATACGGGCGATCGCCGATTTAACCATACAGACTTAGCCTCCTTAGGTAACCGCAGACAACTGGGACAACAAAAGTTATGGGCATGAGTTGCGGTAATTGCCCAATCGGGGGGGGTTGGATTAAAGGCTTCCATGTATTTTGCCCTAGTCAATATTTTGCTATCCTAATTTAGCTTAGTTTCGATAGTTAGCCTTGCCTAATAACTTGATCGCTTCATCTTAAATTCTGATCATTCAAGTTTAGTAACCCTAGTAACCGCTATCAGGCAGTAGATAAAAGTTGTGAAAATGCTCAAGTTATGATAACTGAGTTAGGATTAGAGAATTGGGTTAATTAATGGACTTTTCAACCTTAAAGCGGCTCGACGATCAAATTCACATGGAATATGACCTCATGGGACAACGCATGTCTTGGATGGTAATTTCCCAATCATTTCTGTTTACAGCCGTAGCTGCGAGTGCCAATAGTTCCGTAGATCACTCTATGCGAAAAGTTATAGACCTATTGCGACTGTTAATTCCATCGATCGGAATTTTAAGCTGTTTATTTGCGATCGCAGCGATTTTTGCCGCACGTTCGGTAATTAATCGGCTCAAAAATATCCGTAATTCCCTAGAAGATGCTTTGTCCCTAGAACATGGCGAAGATAGATTTTATAAATTAGGAGTTAGACAAACCGAGTGGCAGCATTCCTTTGGCAACTTTCCTACTTCTTTTTTGCCTTTGGCTTTAATCTGTGTGTGGTTAATTATTTTGGTTGCTGTGGTATGGAACTAGGAACCCTATTGGCTAATTTGGGTTCTAACATCCATAATGTGATTAGGGTTCGTGATCTAGTTTGCTAAGTCTATTTTGCTGAATCAATAACGTAATTGCCAGATTGAGACAATGAAACAATTAAATATTAATACTCAACCATCCAAAGCATTTGTTGTTGATCCAAGATTATCCTTTCGTCCACCCACCGCTAGTTTGTTAATGTTGGCGATCGTTGTTATTTGTGGTGGCGTTGTGGCAGCTTGGTTTACCAGTCAGGGTTCACTGCATACGATTATGGAGCAGATGCAGTTACTGCCGATTAATCGCCCAGCTTGGCTACAGCTACCCATGACCACCCTATATACGCTTTCTCAACCAGTGGTGGCATTACCCTTGGGTGTGTTTGCGGTTGCTTTTAGTATTACGAAAATTTCGCCTCAGCCTCAAGCTTGGTCAAGATTTTTAGTGGTTGCTCTGTTGTTAATCTTGACGTTTCGGTATGTGGTTTGGCGATCGCTCTCTACACTTAACCTGTCTGACGTAACCAATAGTGTGTTTAGTGTGGGGTTATTTATACTGGAAATGCTGACGATTTTTAACGGGGTGTTGCAATTATTTTTAATGGTTCGCACCAAGGACCGCCGTCATCAAGCTGATCTCATGGCTCAAGCAGTTGAAAGGAAGGAGTATCTGCCGAGTGTTGATATTTTGATCCCTACCTATAACGAGCCAGAGTTTATTCTGCGGCGCACTATTATTGGCTGTCAGGCATTAGACTACGATCGCAAAACCATCTATGTACTGGATGATACCCGCCGTCCCGAAATTAAAGCCTTGGCGATGGAATTGGGATGTGAGTATATAACTCGCCCTGATAATCAACATGCTAAAGCTGGTAACTTAAACCATGCGATCGCCCGCACCAATGGGGAGCTAATTGTTTGTTTTGACGCTGATTTTATCCCCACCCGTAATTTCCTAACCCGCACCGTTGGCTTTTTCCAAGATCACAATACTGCCCTAGTGCAAACCCCCCAAAGTTTTTATAGTGTTGATCCCATTGCCCGCAATTTAGGCTTAGAAAATATTTTGGTACCCGAACAAGAGGCATTTTATCGCCAGATTCAACCCGTACGAGATGGTACCGACAGCGTGGTTTGTGCTGGGACTTCTTTTGTGATGAGGCGATCGGCATTGCAAAGTTCAGGGGGTGAATTTGTGACTAGTTCCCTCAGCGAAGATTACTTCACGGCTATTAGCCTATCGGGTAAAGGGTATCGCTTAATTTATTTAGATGAAAAACTCAGTGCTGGGGCTGCTCCTGATGATATGGGGGCTCAAGCTACCCAAAGACTGCGGTGGGCGCAGGGAACATTGCAAGCATTTTTTATTAAGGAAAACCCCCTGACGATCGCTGGCTTACGACCATTACAACGCATTTCGCACCTGACAGGAATTCTGCATTGGTTTACCAGCCTGTCTAGGGTAGGATTTTTACTTATTCCTTTGGCTACGGCTTTTATCGGCGTGATTCCTGTGCGAGCAAGCACCGATGAAATTTTGTATTATTTCCTCCCTCTATATATTGTCAACTTAACAGTATTTGCATGGCTGAGTAACTATAGTCGTTCTGCCTTTTTATCAGATATTTATGATGTGGTGCTGTGTTTTCCCCTTGCCGCTACCGTAATTCAAACTTTATTTCAGCCCTTTTCTAAGGGGTTTAAGGTCACCCCCAAAGGTACTAATCGCGATCGCCTTAGTTTTAATTGGACGTTAGCATCCCCCTTGGTGATCGTATTTATTGCTACAGCCGTGAGTTTATGGATTAACTTGGGCATGTGCGTGATGGAATTATCTAGTTATGACGTTACGGATCAGGTTAAAGGCTTAAATTTGGGATGGCTATGGAGTACCTATAACCTTGTGCTGCTGGGCATTGCCCTGTTGGTGATGCTAGACGTACCTAAACCCAATTTATATGAGTGGTTTGATCTGCGGCGGGTCGTCAAAATTCAAGTGGGCGATCGCAACTTTTGGGGAACTACTGCCATTATTTCAGAGGTAGGGGCAGAAATTGTCCTGACTCAAAGTGGGATTCAAGCAGAAACCGAGGTCAACCTAGAGATTATGGAAGAAAGCTTAAAGTTAAATGCCTATGTCTATAAAACCAGCCTAGAAGGAGGATTCCCAGTGATCAAAGTTGCCTTTAATCAAGTGAGCCTGACCCAACATCGCTGCCTAGTGGAAATGCTATTCTGTCGTCCCGGACAATGGAAACACCAAAATAATCCCAGTGAAATTGCTTCTTTGTGGTTACTATTTCGTAGTTTAGTTAAACCCAAGGCACTGTTTGGCAGGAAAAATGAACTCAGTGCTATATCAATCTGCCAAATATAAACCTTAGAATTTGTGAAAATAGAACTAAGGTAGAGCAACCAAAAACAATAAAAAATCATTATGGAAGAACTAATAGAATTACGCACATTGCTACAGAAAGGTAATATATCTAGTGCCATGCTGATGATTGATGAAATGGAAGAAATGAGCAGAAAAGATATTCTCAATAAAATTCGTAGCTATGGCATTATTTTGCTTTTGCATCTGATTAAGCAAAAAGTCGAAAATCGCACAACTCGTTCTTGGGATGTATCAATCCGCAACGCAGTTTTGGAAATTCAAGACCTGAACGCAAGACCTAATTCAAAGGGAACGTATCTAAATGACCAAGAGTTACGAGAATCCTTAGAGAGTGGCTATCGTCAGGCTATTAACCAAGCTTCATTGGAAGTTAATGAGGGACAGTATGATGCTCGTACACTTCAGGCAATGGTGGATAAACAAGAAATTTGTGATCGCGCAATGGTTGCCATTTCATCATTTTTGGATGACTTTTAGATGATTATTCAGTCTAAATTACAGACTTGAGAAGAGCTTGAGGATTTAATACCAGCCAATTATCTATATAACCATCAAGATAGGGAGCTAATTTAGTTGTTTCCTGTGCTTTATTGTCTAATTTAATTGATGTGGATAATTTATGAATGCCGTTGATGGTTTCCGTAGCGATCGCCATGACCCGATTTTCACTAACGATAATAATCACCGCATACCTAGAGAGATTACCAAGGGCGGGCAAGCCTAAAATTACCCCTAAGTCGAATGTCCAATAAACTTGGCTATGCTGACTCAGCATTCCTAAAACCGCAGATGGCATATTAGGTACGGGAACAATTAAACTAGCAGGAATATTTAAGACCTCTTGGGTACAAGTTATGGGTAACAAGAGCAAACTTTGACCAACTCGAACCTCTAGAAAATCAGTCATGGGTTTTTCTCTGTTTTTCCCTAATCCACTAAAACCTAAGATAAGTGCTTAAATACCATTTTGAGTAAGCCTTCTTGGGTAAATGGTTTAGTTAAATAGTCGGTGGAGCCAGCAATTTTAGCCTTTGCCCGATCAATAATTCCCGTATTACCAGTCACCATGATAATAGGCACATTTTTAAGGGCAGGATTATTTCTGAGTAAACTACAGAGCTTATAGCCGTCAATTTTAGGCATATTCACATCCAGCAAAATCAGATCAGGCTTAAGTTTAAGAATTTGCATCGGAGCTTTAAGTGAATCATTAATAGCAAAGAACTTGAGGTTGGAGTCCTTTAAAAATCTACCAATTTCCGTTAAAACCGTAGGGCTATCATCCACACAGGCGATCGTATAGGTGGTTTCTTCAACTTTAATATCTTTGATCAAATTCGCAACAGGTTCGGGCTTTTCGCCTATGGGTGCAGTTGTCGGTGCAGATTTAGTAGCGATCGCCTGTACCAAAACCGAAGGTAACTCTGCGGGAACTCGGGGTAATTTATCAAAGGGAGCTTGAGGGTCTCTCAATACCACCACCTCTTCTGCCATGTACGGGAGTAATCCCCCAGCAATTTTTAACTCATCCTGTTTCATTAAAATTGCCAGTTGACGGAAACTAAAGCCCTTCAAGATCGTGCTGAATTTTTCCTGCAACTTCATTTCTGGCAGCAATTCTTTTTGTTTCTTACTCTGTCCAAAGTAATAGGGACGTTGATAGGGAGACCAAACTTGGGGTGATAAAAATTGCCAAAGCCGATAGCGTTGTTGAGTATGAGCAATTAAGGCTGATAATTCTAAATGACAAAGACTCTGGGGAATATCAAGGCGATCGCTAAATTTATAGTTAACTTCATCCAGCCAAAATAATAGCTCTAACGACTCCTTGGTCATTCTTTGTACCATTACTTTCATTTGCTCAGGTGTAAGATGCCCTTGATTTAGCAACCAGCATAAAGCTTCATATTCATTACATTGGTAGGTAATTTCTTCCGTGTCTAGTAATTCTTGTTTAGCTACACTGACATCTTCAAACAACTCTGAAACCCTTGAGCGAAATTCCTTAGTCAAACTGGGAACTTCAAAACTCATCAGCCGCAGATGACAAATTAAATTATCAAACGGCTCTACTGAATGTCGAGCATAGGTAATCTTGCCATTTTCAAGCCTAATAATCCAAGTTACATCTCGCCATACCACCTGTAGTCTCCCAGAAGTTTGATTGCTACAAAAATGCTGCAAAGCTCCTACGGGTGAACCTTTAGTAAATCCTTTATTGGATAAAGTGGCGGTGGCAAAATTATTCATAGGTTTAAGTAATCAGTAGGCAGTATAAATAAGTTCTGCTTTCCCA